>NZ_JACHEU010000005.1 GCF_014201615.1 Aquamicrobium lusatiense
TGTTGCCGCCCGCAATGCCGGGACCAACCTTCGCCATCTCCATCAGCGAATCCCACAAACGGTCCGGATCAATGCGAAGGTTCTCGCCGGAGGTGACCATTCCATTCCCTCTTGTTTTGCGCGCATTCCCGCCGCCATCGCGGTCAGGAAGACCCGTTCTTGTTATCCTTGGCAGTTCCAGCGGAATTCTTTCCGTCTCTGTTGGAACTGTCCTGAAGGCGGGGGCAGCACTTCTCCCTGCGCTGCCCCTCACCCTTTCTCATTGTGGCCGGTCAGTCGACCATTCTCAACACCTCACGCACATGATCGATGAGTTCATCGATCTGGCCCTTGGAAATGATGAGCGGCGGCGACAGCGCGATGATGTCGCCGGTGGTGCGGATCAGCGCGCCGCGCTCGAAGGCTTTCACGAAGGCGTCGAATGCACGCTTGGTCGGCGCACCCGCGATCGGCTCCAGTTCGATGGCGCCGACAAGGCCAATGTTGCGGATGTCGATGACATGCGGCTCGTCCTTCAGCGAATGGAGCGCGTCTTCCCAGTAAGGCGCCAGTTCCGCGCCGCGGGTCAGCAGGCCCTCTTCCTTGTAGGTGTCGAGCGTGGCCAGCGCCGCCGCCGAAGCGATCGGGTTGCCCGAATAGGTGTAGCCGTGGAAGAACTCGATCACATGCTCGGGGCCGTTCATGAAGGCATCGTGCACGTCCTTGGTCACGAACACCGCGCCCATGGGGATCACGCCGTTGGAAATGCCCTTTGCCGTGGTGATGATGTCGGGGATGACATCGAAATAGTCGGCTGCAAACGGCGTTCCCAGACGGCCGAAACCGGTGATGACCTCATCAAAGATCAGCAGGATGCCGTGCTTGGTGCAGATATCGCGCAGGCGCTTGAGATAGCCCTTCGGCGGAATGAGCACGCCGGTCGAGCCGGCCACCGGCTCTACGATGACGGCCGCGATGGTCGAGGCGTCGTGCAGGGCGACGATCCGCTCCAGCTCGTCCGCCAGTTCGAGGCCATGCTCGGGCTCGCCCCTGGTGAAGGTGTTCTTGCCGGGCAGATGGGTGTGCGGCAGATGATCGACGCCCGTCAGCAGCGAGCCGAACATCTTGCGGTTGGAAACGATGCCGCCCACCGAGATGCCGCCGAAATTGACGCCGTGATAGCCGCGCTCGCGGCCGATCAGGCGGGTGCGGGAGCCCTCGCCGCGGGCACGGTGATAGGCAATGGCCATCTTCAGCGCCGTGTCGGCGGATTCCGAACCCGAATTTGTGAAGAACACATGCTCCATGCCCTTCGGAGCGATATCGACCAGCCGGTTAGCCAGCTCGAACACGATGGGATGGCCCATCTGGAAGGCCGGCGCATAATCGAGTTCGGCGGCCTGGTGCTGGATCGCCTCGGTGATCTTCGGGCGGCAATGGCCGGCGTTCACGCACCACAGGCCGGCGGTGCCGTCCATGATCTTGCGGCCGTCGGCGGCGGTATAATGCATATCCTTGGCGCCCACGAGCATGCGCGGCGCCTGCTTGAACTGCCTGTTTGCCGTGAACGGCATCCAGAATGCGGAAAGATCGTTAGGCGCTACTTTAAGCCTGTTGGACATGACCAAGCCTCCTGATGGTTGATGTCTCGCGGCCAACGCTTGGTCCCTCAAGCCAATTTGTGCTAGTCAATTTTTTGACCGATTGGACAAACGTTAGCACCGCTGTATGAGCGGTCAAGCGATTACTAACCGAAAAGTTCTACGATCCGCCCGATCCAATGGACCGTGAACAACTGGTCCAGAGAATTGGTCCAGATTATGTTGAGCCGGAAGGACCGAGTGTTCATGGCATCCACCGCAAGGCCACTCACGCGCATCCAGCAGGAAAAGCGCGAAATCATACTTGAAGCGGCGCTCGACGTGTTTTCGGCCCATGGCTTCCGGGGTGCCACCATCGATCAGGTCGCGGATTCGGCGGGGATGTCGAAGCCCAATCTTCTCTATTATTTCCGCAACAAAGAAGACATTCATGCCACGCTGATGGAGCGTTTGCTCCACACCTGGCTTGCTCCGCTTCTGGAGTTCGACGACGCCGACGATCCCATCACCGAGATCAGGAGCTACATTCGCCGCAAGCTCGAAATGGCGCGCGATTTTCCCCGCGAAAGCCGCCTGTTCGCCAATGAGATTCTTCAGGGCGCGCCGCGCATCAGGGAGATGCTGGAAGGCGAGCTGAAGGATCTGGTCGATGAAAAGGCTCGCATCATCGAGAACTGGATGCGGGCCGGAAAGATCGCCAGAGCCGACCCCTACCACCTCATCTTCGCCATCTGGGCGACCACCCAGCACTATGCCGATTTCGATGTGCAGGTGCGCGCCGTGCTGGGCCCGGACCGGGATGGCGAGGGCCGGTTCGAGGATGCCGCGCGCTTCCTCGAACAGCTTTTCCTTGGCTGCCTCAGGGTTTGAGGAAGCCGCCGGACCTATCGGCCGGCAAGAGATTGCAGCCCTCCGCCATACGGGTAGGAAAGATGAGCGGTACCTGCATCAGGCGGCCATTGCCTCCTCTGCCGGATGCAGCGCATGGAACGACACGCACAGCCGGTTCCAGATATTGATCATGCCGATGGCAACCGTCAGCTTGACCATTTCCTCTTCCGAAAAATGCTTCAGGGTCACCTCGTAAAGGGCCTGCGGAACACCCTGCCCCGCGATCAGCGTCACCGCTTCGGTATAAGCAAAAGCAGCCCGTTCGCGCTCGGAATAGAGCGGCGATTCCTTCCATGCGGAAACCAGAAACACGCGCTGCTGGCTCTCGTCGTCGCGCATCGCCTCACGGCTGTGCATATCGACGCAGAAGGAGCAGCCATTGATCTGCGAGGCCCGGAGCTTGACCAGATGCAGCAGCGAGTGCTCGAGACCGGACTCCTCGACGGCCTGATTGAGCTTCAGCACCTGTTTCATGATCGCAGGGGCCGTGGCGAAAAAATCCATTCTCTGTTTCATCTCTTCATCCTTTCTGTCATGTGCCTGAATCAGGCTTCTAAGAAGTCTTCTGGGGCCGCCCGTGCTGTGCCACGAAGGCGCAGGCGGCAGCGACCGAACGCGGATCGGCGTCCTTCCTGAAGTCCGCCACGATGGTGGAGAGCTTCTCGGCGGCAAGCGCCATCCGCCAGGCTTTTTCCGCGCGCAGCATCGCAACCTTGATGCCGCAGGGCTTCACATAGGCGGCGTCCGGCAGCTTCACCGGGCCGTTGCGACGGATCTCGCCGCATCGGAACGCCGGCTGCGGCCCCTCCACCGCCACCACGATATCGAGCAGGGAAATGCGCTCCGCCGCCCGCGCCAGCCGATAGCCGCCGGCAGGCCCCGGCACGGATTCCAGAATGCCGGCCCCGGCCAGCGCCTGCAGGTGCTTGAGCAGGTAGCTTGGCGACAGGCCGAACTGCGCGGCCAGCGCCGATCCGGGGATCGTCGCCCCCTCCTCAAGCCCGGCCAGCGACGCCGCGCAGTGAATGGCCGCCTCGACGCCCTCGCTGAGTTTCATTCAATCACATCCCATTTCATGGACAAGGATTATCATGGATAAATTATGTCCACAATTAGGCGAAAGGAATGCAGGCGTCTCTGCTGACACCTCCTGCAACGGGGATCGCGATTTCAGACCATTTTTCCGCCACCCGCCAAGCGCAGGCGGGGCCGCTACCCCACGCGGCGACCCCGCCCGGCCCGGGAGGATCTATTCGGCCGCCGTGCGCGCCATCGGATTGTTCGGGTGCGTGGTCCAGTTGGCATAGACGGGCGAAACCGGCTGGCCGGTGCGCTCGTCGATCTCGCCGGCCGGCAGCGGCTGCATGGTGATGCAGCCTTCGACCGGACAGACATTGACGCACAGATTGCAGCCGACGCACTCGTCCTCCATAACCTCGAAATGGCGCACGCCGTCGACCATTGCCGTGATCGCCTGATGCGAGGTGTCCTCGCAGGCGATATGGCAGCGCCCGCATTTTATGCAGGCTTCCTGATCGATATGCGCCTTGGCGACATAGTTGAGGTTGAGATACTGCCAGTCGGTGACGTTGGGCGTGGCAAGACCAATGATGTCGTCGAGGCAACGATGCCCCTTCTCGTCCATCCAGTTCTCAAGGCCGGCGATCATTTCCTGCACGATCCTGAAGCCATAGGTCATGGCCGCCGTGCACACCTGCACATTGCCGGCCCCCAGCGCCAGGAACTCGGCCGCATCGCGCCATGTGGTCACGCCGCCGATGCCGGAGATCGGCAGGCCGGCCGTTTCCCCGTCGCGCGCGATCTCGGCCACCATGTTGAGCGCGATCGGCTTCACCGCCGGCCCGCAATAGCCGCCATGGCTGCCCCGGCCGTCGATCGACGGTTCCGGCGAAAAAGTGTCGAGATTGACCGAGGTGATGGAGTTGATGGTGTTGATCAGCGACACCGCATCGGTGCCGCCGGCCTTCGCAGCCCGCGCCGGCTTACGGATGTCGGTGATGTTGGGCGTCAGCTTGGTGATGACGGGCATGCGCGTATATTGCTTGCACCAGCGCACCACCATCCCGATATATTCCGGCACCTGCCCCACGGCCGCGCCCATGCCTCGCTCGCTCATGCCGTGCGGACAGCCAAAATTCAGCTCGATGCCGTCCGCCCCGGTCTCCTCGACCAGCGGCAGGATCGCCTTCCATTCCTCCTCCACGCAGGGCACCATGATGGAGGCGACGAGCGCCCGGTCCGGCCAGTTCATCTTCACCTGCTTCATCTCACGCAGGTTGGTCTGCAGGTCGCGGTCGGTGATCAGCTCGATGTTGTTGAGGCCGAGCAGGCGCCGGTCCGCCCCCCAGATCGCCCCGTAGCGCGGGCCGTTGACGTTGACGACCGGCGGCCCTTCCGAGCCCAGCGTCTTCCACACCACGCCGCCCCAGCCTGCCCTGAAGGCGCGCTCGACATTATAGGCCTTGTCGGTCGGTGGCGCCGAGGCCAGCCAGAATGGATTGGGCGACCGGATACCGACGAAATCGCTGCGCAGATCTGCCATGATCATGCCCTCCCGTTCGCGCTGAGGGCGCGGTGGATGCTTTCCGCGGCATCCCTTCCCTGCGCCACCGAGGTCACCGTCAGGTCGTCGCCGCCATGTATGCAGTCGCCACCGGCCCAAACCTTGGCCATGGTGGTGCGCCCGTCGCCATCCACCCGTATGCGGCCATTCTCCAGTTCGATGATTTTGCCAGAACCGTTGAGGCTGTCGGCTGCGAAAGTCTGGCCGATAGCCTTGAAGATCTGGTCCACCGGCAGGGTGAGCAGTTCGCCCGTACCGGCCAGCCGGTCGCCATCCATGGTGGTGTATTCCAGTTCGAGCGCCGTGGCCCTGCCATTGTGCGCGATCACGCGGCGCGGCTGGAGCCAGTGGCGGATGATCACGCCGTTGGCGGCGGCGAGGTCCTGCTCGTAGAGCGAGGCGTTCATGTCGGCCTTGCCGCGCCGGTAGCAGATCGTCACCTCCTCCGCGCCGAGCAGCTTCGACTGGATGGCGGCGTCGATGGCCGTCATGCCGCCGCCGATGACAATGACGCGTCGCCCGACCGGGAGGGCAGCAAGATCCGAGGTCTGGCGCAGAATGGAGATGAAATCGACGGCGTTCTCGACCCCCGCCGCATCCTCGTCCTCGGCCCGCAGCGCATTGATGCCGCCAAGCCCCATGCCGAGGAAAACCGCATCATGGCTTGCGGCGAGATCGGCAAGCTCAACGTCGCGGCCAAGCGCCATGCCGTTCCTGATGTCGATGCCGCCGATGGCGGTCACATAATCGACCTCGGCCTGCGCGAAATCGTCGGTGCTCTTGTAGGCGGCGATGCCATATTCGTTGAGCCCGCCGGCCTTCGGCCGCGCCTCATAGATGGTCACCTCATGGCCGTGCATGGCCAGCCGGTGCGCGCAGGCGAGCCCGCCCGGCCCCGCGCCCACGACTGCCACCCTTTTGCCGCTGCCGTGCTCGGGGCGATGGTAGAACTGCCGCCTTTCCTCCATGGCAACATCGGTGGCGTAGCGTTGCAGGCGGCCGATCTGCACCGGCTTGCCCTCCGCCGCCTCGCGCACGCAGGCTTCCTCGCACAGCGTCTCGGTCGGGCAGACCCGCGCGCACATGCCGCCCAGAATGTTCTGGTCGAAGATCGTCTTTGCAGCGCCCACAGCATTGCCCGTGGCGATCTGGCGGATGAACAGCGGAATGTCGATGCTGGTCGGGCAGACCTGCATGCAGGGCGCATCGTAGCAGAAATAACACCGGTCGGCCTCGACCAGCGCCTCATGATGATCGAACGGCGGATGAAGATCGGCGAAGTTCTCAGCATAGGTCTCAGCCGGTAGCCGGCCACCGGCAATGCCTTCCTTGAAATGACCAGTCGCCATTCCACACTCCCCTTGCTGTTCTTCAGGCCCCTTGTTCTTGTATTTGAGGAAAGGCTAGCACATCCGGAACTTTTATCAATTGGTCTATTTTCAGCAAAGCCACTGAAAACGCACAGTAAACATGATTTATTATGTCATGTTTTTATACATCTTGCTGCAACCACGGAACATCTGCAGCGTTTTACCATGTCGGGAACGGTCGGCATCGGCCGTCCTATGGATGCGACTGTACGACACGGTCGCCAAACGGGGAGAAATCTCATGTCGGATCGCGCGAAATCCTTCTTCTGGTACGAATTGATGACCAATGACCTGGAAGCCGCCGAAGCGTTCTACACCAGCGTCGTCGGCTGGACGGCGGAGCCCTTCGATGCGCCCGGCGCTCCACCCTATCTCGTCGTCAAGGCCGGAGACCGCGGCGTCGGCGGTCTCATGGCCTTTCCCGAGGAAATCCGCGACAGCGGCCTGCCACCGGCATGGATGGGCTATATCGAGGCCGACGATGTCGACGCCGTCACCGCCTCGGTGAAGGCGTCAGGCGGATCGGTGCATCGGGAGCCGGCGGACATTCCCGATGTCGGGCGCTTTTCGGTGGTCGCCGATCCGCAAGGCGCGGTCTTCATGCTGCTGCACGGGAATGGGCCGGAACTGCCGCCGGCGCCAATGGACGCGCCCAGTCACATCGGCTGGCGCGAGCTTTATGCCGATGACTGGGAAAGCGCGCTGGAATTCTACTCCGGCCAGTTCGGCTGGACCGGAGATGAAGCCATAGACATGGGCGAGATGGGCACCTACCAGCTTTTCGCCGTCAATGGCGAACAGAACGGCGGCATGATGAACCGCCCGCCACAAATGCCGGTGCCCTGCTGGCAGTTCTATTTCAACGTGCCAGCCATCGATGCGGCCGCAAGGCGCGTCACCGATGGCGGCGGCACGGTGATATTCGGACCGGAGGAAGTTCCCGGCGGCCAGTGGGTCGTCAACTGCATCGACCCGCAGGGCGCATTTTTCGGCCTCGTTGCCCCGGTCCGCTGACAAACGAAAGCATCTCGCCCGAAAGTGAGACCGGTTTCGGGACAACGACATGCGTGAAAACAGGCACTCAAGGCGTAAGGTGCGACCTGAAAGATCGCGACACGCTTCAGGCCGCTCCACCGCCGTGCGCGGTCACGGAGCGGCCTTTGTTTTCATAGGCTTGCAGCCGGCTTCGGAATCAGGATGGGAACTGCCCCTGTCCCGCCACAAAGGTTAAAATCCGCTCAACACTCCCTTTATCATTTGCGCGTAAAGCTCGGGCCATGTCTGCGTACAATTTTAGTCGAGTTTTACCTGTTGTGGCGTTGCTGGGCGTTTCGGCCTGCGCGACGCCGCCCAGCCAGATCAACAATGTCTGCGCGGTCTTCGACCAGCGCGACGGCTGGATCAACAACTGGCATTCGGCTGCGAAAAAGGCCGAAGCGAAGCACGGCATACCGGTGCCGGTGCTGATGGCGACGGTGCGCAAGGAATCCGGATTCAAGGCCAATGCGAAGCCGCCGCGCACCAAGCTGCTCGGCTTCATTCCGTGGAAGCGGCAGTCCACCGCCACCGGCTATTCGCAGGCGCTGAACGGCACCTGGGCGCAATACCGCAGCGAGACCGGGAATTTCGCGGCCCGGCGCACCTCTTTCGCCGATGCCGTCGATTTCGTCGGCTGGTATCATGCCAAAAGCGCCAGCACGCTGGGCATCGCCCGCAACGACACCTACAATCTCTATCTCGCCTATTATTCGGGCTGGAACGGCTACAAGCGCGGCGCTTACAAAAGCAATGCCGGCATCCGCAGCTATGCCCGCGACACCGACGCCATGGCCCGCCGCTACGCCCAGCAGATGCAGAGCTGCGGCCGCCTGTAAAGCATGTCGCCCGAAAATGAGAACCGGTTTCGGGACAACGACATGCGTAAAAACGACGACTTAAAGCGCAAGGAGCGAATCTGTAAGATCGCGACACGCTTTAAGTCCCGCAGTCTTTTCCTCTGTCTCCCTGCCGGATTGACGACAGCCTGGCAGGCTGGAGTTCAACCCAGCCTGCTACGTGATGGAAACGCGGCCGGCGCTCCATGCATTCCGGCATCCCCGCTCCAGCTACGCCCGAGGTAACGCGCAGGCTCGCGCGGCCTAATATTCCTTTTCGTAGAAAATGCCGCCCTTGGCCTCGCCGGCATCGGAAGCCTCGCCGCGCAGCTTGACGCCGCGCCCGACGGTGAGGTCGATGCGCGCCTTGCCCGAGCCCGGCTTCTCGCCCTTCTGGATCGTCACATAGGTGCGGTCGTTCAGATATTTGCCCGCCTGCACGGAGGTGCCGCCCTGATCGTCGGTGATGACGTCGAGATCGTCGACGCCGATGGCATTGCGCAGGTTCTGCAGGAGCGAGGTCGAGCCGCCGACGCCGGCAAGCTGCGCCGCCGCCTCGGCAAGCTGGGCGATCTGCAACGGCGACAGGTTGGACATGGAGCGGCCGAAGATCAGGCGGGCCAGCACCTCGTCCTCCGGCAGCGCCGGCACGGAGGCGAAGACGAATTTCGGATTGGTGGCCTCGCCGGTCACGGTAATCGTCACCGTCGCATCCGAAGCCGTCGATTCGGCCACGAAGTTGATGTAGGGGATCGTCGAACCGGAGAAGGTCAGCGTGCCTTCGGTGAAATTCAGCCGCTTGCCGAGAATTTCAAGGCGGCCGCGCCTCAGCTCGAAGCTTCCCACCGCCTCGGGAGAGGTGGCCGCACCCGTCAACTTGATGCTCCCGCCGAGCTCGGCATCGACGCCCCTGCCCTGCACGAAGATCGAGTTCGGCGCGTTGACGGTCAGGTCGAGGTTCATGCCGCTCTTCGGGCCGCTGTCGCCGCTGCTTGGCGGATTGAGCGCCCGGTCCTGCTCGCGCACGGCCGCTGGCGCATTCCGGTGCTGCACGTTCAGCTCCGAGAGCGAAGTCGGCAGCTTGGTCGGCACGGTGATCACCGTCCGCGCCAGATTGATCGTGCCCGAAAGCATGGGCGATGCGGTCAGCTGGCCTTTGATCGCCAGATCGCCGCTCAGATTGGCGGTGACGATATGGCCGTCCGTATAGCGCCCGTCCGCCAGCCGGATGCTGATGTCGGCCGGGAACCCGGAATTGACGTCGATGCCGACCGTGCCGCCGACCGTCAGCGTGCCTCCCGACGACAGCCGCCCTGTGAAGCGGTTGATGGTCGCCACGCCGTTGCCCATGCCCACATCGAGCGCGATGTCGTTGACTGCGATCCCCGCCTGCGCCGCCACGAAGCGCGCGCCATTGGAACGGATGTTGCCGCTGATGACGGGAGCATTGGCCGGACCGCTCACCTTAACGGCAACCGCCGCCGTTCCTTCCATCGACATGCCGTTTTCGGCCAGCATGCGGTTGGCGATGGCGAAGGGCACATTGCCGTTGAAGTCGAGCGAGAGGTTGGGCGTGCCCTGCGTGGTCACCGCGCCACCGCCCTGCACCCGCATGCCCGAGCCTTCCGAGATCGTTGACGTGAAGTCGAGCCGGTTGTTGGCGAAGGTGCCGGATGAATCGATGCCGATGCCGCCGAGACCGGCAGAGCGGGTCTGTGCCGCTTCGAGACCGCTGGCTTTCAGATCGTATTTCACCACCGGCGCGGAGGTCGGCCCGGTCACGTTCACCGTGCCCGAAATACTGCCCGCAGCATCGAGCCCGGCAACGAAATTGTTGGCCACGGAAACCGGTACGGAGGCGAGATCGGCCTTTATGTCGAGCGCGTCCGCGACCGCACCTGAAACGGTAATGCGGCCATTGCCGATGCCGATCACCAGCCGCTCCAGCGCGGTGCGGCCGTCTTTGACGACGATGGTGGACGGCTCGGCGATGGCCGCGCGTACGCCCTGAAACGTCGCCTGCCCCGATTTCAGCTCCAGCGTCGTCGTGCCGTCGGCAACCCGGACCCGGCCCGCAGCGCTTGCGGGAATGTCCTTCACCGTTGCGCCACCGGAAAACGCCGTCCAGTCGCCTTCCTGTTTCAGGTCTATGTTGATGCCGGTGACAGCGGTATCGCCAGAGGTCACGCCGTCGGCCTTTATGGCACCGGAAATCGCCGGAGCCTCGGCGTAGTTGGAAACCTGCGCGTCCACCGTCACGTTGCGGGCGTTGAGGTCGCCGCGCGTCAGGCTGGACGTCACGGCCTTCACGGCCACCTTCGGCACGCCTTCCGGCTTCGAGAAGACGACGCTGCCATTGAGCGCGCCCTCGATCTTTTCCAGCGCCAGCGCGGCCAGCGGTCCCAGATCCGGCAGTTCGAACCCGATCCGGCCTTCGGGCAGGAAGGCATCATCAAGCACCAGATCGCCGGCAATACGGTTGGCGCCGAGCGAAAGCGTCAGCCCGTCAATGCGGCTTTGCCCGCCTTCGCTCTTCAGCGTCGCCTTGCCCCGCAACGCCTCGCCCGCGACATTGCCCGACAGTGTCACGTCGGCGGCGGGATTGGCAGCGTCGGCCTTCGCCGTCGCATCCAGCTTCAGGCCGGTGATTTCACGATCGGCCACAACCAGCTTGCTGCTGCTGATCGTAGCCGCCACATCGGGCGCGACCAGCGAACCGCTGGCTTTCAGGGCGAGCGCTATCGCGCCGCTAGCGTCCTTCGCGAAAGGCGCGATATCGGCCAGCGCGCCGTTCAGTTCGGCGATAATGTTGCCGTCCGAGAGGCTTGCCTTGCCCTCAGCCGAAAGCGGGCCGGACAATAGCTCCAGCCGGTCGGCCGTCACATTGCCATCGCTGTCGCGGCGCACCGCCACCGAAAGCGTCGTGCGCTCGCCAAGCGCCGGACGTGCAGCAGCGGGCAGTGCCGCCGATGCGGCATCCGCCTTCACGTTCAGTTCGATTGCGCCGTCGGCCAGCGAGACTTTACCGTCGAAGCCGCCTTTCAGCGCATCGCTGGCGATCTCGCCTTTGCCGATGGTGATATCATCTTTCGTGACATTGCCTTCCACCAGCGCCGTGATGCGGCCGGCGATCAGCGGGGCGATGGTAGGATTGTCGAACCCGATCTTGTCGGCACTCGCCGTGCCGGCGATCGGGCCGCTGCGATTTTCGATGTCGAAACCATCTGAGTGCAGCGCCAGCGCGATGTTGTCGACGCGCATGTCGCGGGTGGCGACGCTCGCCAGATGGGTCTCGATGTCGACCATCGGCGCCCTGCCCTCGCCGAAGGCGCGCAACGAAGCCGATTTCAACTCGATGTCGATCGGGCTTTCCTCGCTGCCGAGCCCCAGCGGCACGGTCGGCCCGGCGGAGGTGAATTCCAGTGAGAAATCGGTCGCACCTGCCGGATTGATGCTGCCCCGCGCCACGCCGCGCAACACTGAGGTGTCGACCGTTGCCGTTTCGATGGTGATGCCCGCCTCGGTCTGCGACCTGCCGGCGATCTCGAAACGGGTCTGGCCGGCGAGAAGCGACTTGAAGCGCGCCGGCACGAAACGGGCGAAATCGCCGTCGCCGCGCAGTTCGACGCGGCTGCCACCGTCGATGAATGCGTGCTGGCCGGAAATCTGGGTGATCAGTTCGCCACCGGCATGGAAAGTGCCGCGTCCCGTCCAGTTGGCAAGCGGGCCGTTGCCCGAAATCACGATATTAACCGGCGGAGCATCCGGCAGTTGCAGAAGATTGGCGATGATACCGCCGGCAGGCTCGGCAGCCTGAACGTTCAGATCGAGCCGGTTGTCGCCGGGCAGGAAATGCACCAGCGCCGAGACGGAACCCTCATGACCGTCGCGCCGCTCCACGGAAAGGTCCGCCTCCACCGCCAGCGGCGAGCGCTCCGCGCGCACATGGCCTTGTGCCGCGAGTTCCGCAATGCCCGCACCGGCAAGCGCTTCTCCAAGCGCGACCTGCGGCAGGTCGATGGCGCGGATATCCACCGAAACCGGCAGCGAGAACCCGCTGCTTGTGCGCGGTTTTTCGTCGGGGCTGGAAACCGGCGTGCGCGCCGCCTCGATGCGCCCGACCGCCACCCTGTCGGCAAGGAAGGTACGCGAAAGCAGCGCCAGCGGCGACCAGTCCACCGCCACTTCGCGCAGCACCAGCCACGGCCCCTCGCGATCTTCCAGAACCACGTGATCGACCCGCAGATTGCCCGACCAGATGCCGTCGATGCCGCGAATGGCGACCTTCATGTCGTCGGAAGAAGCCATGTCCGAGATCAGGCCGGCCAGATTCTCGCGGCCGCGCTCAGTGGTCGTCAGCACAACGGCCGCACCCGCAAGGCCGGCTACGGCGACAAGCACCGCATAGAACACGATGCGCAAGATCCGCTTTGCAATCTTCATGCTTCTTGCCTGCCGTCCTGCCGGGTCAGAATGACTGCCCGATTCCCGCATAGATACCATAGCGAGGGTCGCCCGACTCGCGATTGAGCGGTATCGCCGCATCCACCCTCAGAGGCCCGAAAGGTGTCAGATAGCGCAGGCCAATGCCCGCGCCCACCTTCATGTCGGAAAATTCGGGGAACTGCTTGTTGGAAACCGTGCCTGCATCGACGAACGGCACGATGCCGATCGTGTCGGTCACGGCAATGCGCAGTTCCGCCGAGGTTTCAAAATAGGAAAGGCCGCCCGTCGGATCGCCGTTGGCGTCCTTCGGCCCGATCCCCTGGTAGGAATAGCCGCGCACCGAGCCGCCGCCGCCGGCATAGAAGCGCCGGTCCGCCGGAACATGGCTGACGCCCGCGCCGAGGATCGACCCGCCGGCCACGCGGCCGGCCAGCACGAAGCGGTTGCTTTCCAGCGGCGCATAGTAAGCCGAGCCCTCGCCTCTCAGCTTGATGAAGGCCTTGCTGTTGAGCAGGTCGTAGCTCGGCTCCGCATAGGCCAGCACGCGGAAGCCGCTGGTCGGATTGAGCCTGTCGTTGCGGTTGTCATAGACATATTGCAGCGGCACCGAGGCGATCAGATAGTCGTTCTTGCCGTAGCTGTCGGTGATCTTCGAATAATCGAGCGAAAACTCGGCCGAGGCACTGCGCTTCTTGTCGATCTGGTAGGAGATGCCGGCGCCGCCCTTGACCGAGAAACGGTCATAGGCGTCCGGATGCTCGTACACCGTCTTCAGATTGGCGAAGAATTTCGATGCCGGCCCGATCACCCCGGGCTTTTCGAACATCACGCCGGCATTGTAGTTGAGCTTCGAAATGTCGTTGGAGCCAATGCCGCTCACCGAACCGTCGATACGCAGCTTCTCGGCGCGTCCGAACAGGTTGCGGTGGCCCCAGTAGCCTTCGAGACCGACGCCCTCGGTATTGGAGACGGTGCCGCCGATGCCCAGATAGCGCGTCTTGCGCTCGGTGACGTTGATATCGACCGGGATGTTGCCCTCACCGTCGAGCTGGTCGGCCTCGCGCAGCGTCACGCTGTTGAAGACCTCCATCCCCAGAAGCCGTTCACGCGCGTCATCGATGTCCTTGGGCGAATAGCGCTCGCCGCGCTTCAGCCCCGCCATGTAGCGGGTGAACTCGGGGTCCATCCGCTCGGTGCCTTCGACCGTGGTCTCGCCATAGCCGGCCACCGGCCCGGCTTTCACCGCAAGGGTGACGTCGAGCGTCGTCGTGTTGTGATCGGCCACGATCTCGCGGTCGGTGATCTCGGCCAGAGGGCGACCCTCTTCCTTCAGCGCCCGCACGATCAGCGCCTCGGCCTTGAGAATCGCGCCCGATCCCGCATCGCCACCGGAAATCAGCCCGAAGTCCGCCCCGGTCAGCCCGGCGGCATCGCCCGTCAGGCGAATGTCGCCAAGGGTGAATTTCGGTCCCGGCGTTACCTCGATCACCACGGGAACCGGCTGCGGACCCCTGAACTCGGCGTCGGGCGGCAGATCGTCTATGGAGCGGCCATCGATCGAAACATTGACCACACCCTCATAGCGCGCATCTGCATAAAGAGCCGCGACAAGCTGCTCGCGATCGCCACGCGCTTTCGACATCAGGCCGAGCGAGCCGGAAACCGGCCTGTCCTCGTCCGTCTTCAGCGTCGAGGCCGCCTCCAGCTTCTTTTTCAGATCGTCATGGTCGTCGGGCACATTGATCGTGACCGAATAATTCATCGGATCGACGATGTCGCTGTCCTCGTCATTGGCGGCGGAGCCCCACAGCCTGATACCGAACAACTCGAATGCGGCGGCCGGCTGAGGTGAAACCGTCAGCGCCGACGTGGCAAGCAGCGCGAACAACAGCGCGTGCGGCAGGGAAATGCCTGCCGCTGCTTCGTTCGGTTTCTGCCTCGTTTCGTGCCGCATTCCCTCAACTTAACGAACAAAGTTAAAATTCGACTGAAATTCCGGATATTTGATGAATTACGTTGCGTCCGCTTGTGCCAGAAGAGCACAAGGTTGAAAATCAAATCCTTCGCTGTTCAGGCAAGAATGCGTGAACACGACATTCGGGCTGAATAACGACGAATGCTGTGAAATGAAACCGTTACGGCGCGTGTGGCGCGGCGGCGACATTGACAAGCCATGCCGATAGCCGAAATCTGGCCGCAAACTCAAAGAGGCATCACGATCATGCGCGCGTCACGGGCCCTTGCCGCAATTGCTTTCGCATTTCTGACGATGACAGGACTGTCCCACGCGCAGGATGCGCGTCGGATCGTGACCACTGAAAACGCGGATTTCTTCGGTTTCGACCTGCGTTCCGAACAGAATGTGAGCCTCGATGAATGCTCATCCGCCTGCCTCGGCGATTCGGCCTGCCGCGCCTTCACCTACAACAACAAGGCGAAGTGGTGCTTCCTGAAGTCCGACTTCAACCAGATGAAGCCTTTCGCGGGCGCCACCGCCGGCAAGGTCGTGACGCTGTCGGGCGACGCCGATATCGGCGCGCCG
This sequence comes from Aquamicrobium lusatiense, assembly GCF_014201615.1. NCBI lineage: Bacteria > Pseudomonadati > Pseudomonadota > Alphaproteobacteria > Hyphomicrobiales > Phyllobacteriaceae > Aquamicrobium > Aquamicrobium lusatiense. The sequence continues at coordinate 15,288 of NZ_JACHEU010000005.1, forward strand.
CCCGCACTCACCTATGTGCCGGACTGGATAAAGTCTCAGGCCGAGCAGTACCGCAGGACCCTGACTGGCCCGCACGTCCAAAAGCCTGAAGAGGGATTGGGCGCGCTGGTCGAGGATGCCGCAGCAGCCGCGCAAAGAGGCGACCAGCGCGGCGCCGTTCAGAAGTATGAGACGGCCCTCTCCGCCCTGCCTCAGGAGGGCAAGCTTTGGCTTGAACTCGCCCGTGCCAATCTCGCCGTCAGCCCGCACGACAGTGGCGACACCTCCACGCTGCGTACCAATGCCACTTCGGCCGCCCTCAATGCCTATGATCTGTCGCGCACCACCGCGATCCGCGCCGACGCGCTGGCCAATCTTGGCTCCGCGCTCGATGGGCGCGAGCTCTACCGCCCCGCATTGCAGGCCTATGAGGCGAGCCTCGCGCTCGTCAATTCTGCGTCAGTGCGCGGCCTCTATGAGGACCTGAAGGCCCGCAAGGGTTTTCGCATCGTCGATCATTCCATCGATGCCGATACGATAGCGCCGCGCATCTGCGCGCAGTTCTCCGAGGATCTGGTGCGCACCGATGTCGACTACACGCAGTTCGTGCGCGTCAACGGGTCCGCCCCGGCCGGCATAGAGGCCAAAGAGCGCCAGATCTGCGTGGAGGGGCTTTCGCACGGCCAGTCCTACGAAGTCACCTTCCGCGCCGGCCTGCCGGCCGCCATCGGCGAGGTGCTGACCGCGCCCGTCACGCTCTCTATATATGTGCAGGATCGCGCCGCTTCGGCCCGCTTCACCGGCGATTCCTTCGTTCTGCCGGCCGGTGCGCGGCGTGGCATTCCCGTCGTCACCGTCAACATGGATGCGGCGGACATGAAGCTCTACCGCATCGGCGACCGGGCGCTGGCGCAATTGCTGTCCGGCTATCAGTTCCTGCGCCAGCTCGACGGCTACGACATTTCCAGCATCGCCGACCAGATGGGCGAGCCGGTGTGGGAAGGCCAGCTCGAAATCGCCGGTGACCTTAACAAGGAGGTCACGACCTCCTTCCCCGTCGATGAAGCGATCCCGCAGCGCAAGCCCGGCGTCTATGTGCTGACCGCCCAGCCGCTCGATGACCAGAGCGACAGCTGGAACTCGCGCGCCACGCAATGGTTCGTGGTCTCCGACATCGGCCTCACCACCTATACCGGCGAGGACGGCCTCACCGTCTTCGCCCGCTCGCTGGCCAGCGCGAAACCCGTCGCCGGCGCGGAACTGACCCTGCTTGCCCGCAACAACGAGGTGCTGGGCACCGCTGTCACCAATGACGAAGGCCGCGCCATCTTCAATCCCGGCCTCACCCGTGGCGAAGGCGGTCTGGTGCCCGCGGTTCTGACCGCGAAGAACGGCGACAGCGATTTCGTCTTCCTCGACATGGGCCGCGCCGGCTTCGATCTTTCGGATCGTGGCGTGGGCGGCCGCGCCGCTCCCGGCGCGCTGGACATCTTCGCGTGGACCGAGCGCGGCATCTACCGCGCTGGCGAGACCGTGCACGTCGCCGCACTTGCCCGCGACGGCAGTGCCGACGCGGTGGAAAAGCTGCCGCTCACCTTCATCTTCTCGCGCCCCGACGGCGTCGAGGATCGCCGCATCGTCTCCGAAGGGGCTGCCGCCGGCGGCCACGCGCTCGAACTGCCGCTCGAACCCAATGCCATGCGCGGCACATGGTCGGTCGCCATCCACACCGACCCCAAAAAGCCCGCCATCGCCAGCCAGATGTTTCTGGTCGAGGATTTCGTTCCCGACCGCATCGAGTTCGACCTCAGCGCGGACAAAAAGGAGATCGCACCCGGCGAAACGGCGAACCTCACCGTCGATGGCCGCTTCCTTTACGGCGCGCCGGCCGCAGGCCTCGCTATAGAGGGCGAGCGCACGCTTTCGCTGACCCGCCAGTGGGACCGCTTCAGGGGCTTCTCCTTCGGCCTCGCCGACGAAGAGGCGGGCGAACCCTCCGTGGCACCGCTGACCGATCTTCCGCTGCTCGGCGCGGACGGCAAGGCCACCTTCCCGCTCGCCATCGACCAGCTTCCCTCCACCACACGGCTGGTCAAGGCTAAGGTCACGGTGCGCATGCGCGAGACGGGCGGCCGCGCCGTCGAGCGCTCGCTCGATCTGGATATACGCCCGCAGGGCGACATGATCGGCATCCGTCCCGAATTCACGGAAGTGCCGCAGGGCGGCGTGGCGAAGTTCAGCCTCATCGCCGTCGATTCACAAGGCGCACGCACCAGCCTTGAGGGCGCGAAATGGTCGCTGGTCAGGGTCGAGCGGAACTACCAGTGGTATCGCAACGGCGGATCGTGGAACTACGAGCCGGTAACCTTCACCCGCGCCATCGCCACCGGCAGCGTGGACATCGGCGAAAATGACATCGCCTCCGTTTCCATGCCGGTCGACTGGGGCCGCTACCGCCTCGAGGTCGAGAGCCCCGATGCGGACGGCCCTGCCTCCAGCCACGAATTCGACGCCGGCTGGTATGTCGAAGCCTCGTCCACCGAAACGCCGGATGGGCTCGAAATCGCACTCGACAAGGACACTTATGCGCCCGGCGAAATCGCTAAGCTTCAGGTCTCGCCGCAATTCGCCGGCGAGCTTCTGGTCGCCGTGGGCGCCGACAGGCTGCTCAAGGTCGTTTCCGCTTCGGTTCCGGCGGGCGGCGGCACGGTCGACATTCCGGTCGGCGAGGACTGGGGTGCGGGTGCCTACGTCACCGCCACCCTGTTCCGTCCGGGCGATGCGCAGGAAACGCGCATGCCCGCCCGCGCCATCGGCGTCAAATGGCTGAAGGTCGATCCCGCGGCACGCAAGCTGGCGATTGCCCTTGCGCCCCCCGAAAAGACCGAACCGCGCCAGCCGCTGACCATCCCGGTCGAAGTCTCCGGCATGGCTTCCGGCGAAAAAGCCTATGTCACGGTTGCCGCCGTCGATGTCGGCATCCTCAACCTCACCAGTTACAAGGCCCCGGACCCGGGCGAGTGGTTCTTCGGCCAGCGCATGATGGGCCTTGAGCTGCGCGACCTCTACGGCCGCCTCATCGACGGCTCGCTGGGCGCGGCCGGCCGGCTGCGCACCGGCGGCGACGGTGCCGCCATCCAGTCGCAGGGCAATCCGCCCAAGGAAAAGCTCGTCGCCTTCTTCTCCGGCATCGTGGAAGTCGGGGATGACGGCAAGGCCAGCGTGGCGTTCGACGTGCCGCAGTTTAACGGCACGGTCCGCGTCATGGCCGTCGCCTGGACGAAATCGGCGGTGGGCAATGCGGAAAAGGACGTGATCGTTCGCGATCCCGTCGTCATCACCGCCGGCCTGCCCCGCTTCCTCGCCCCCGGCGACGCCTCCACCCTGCGCCTCGACGTCGCCAACACCGATGGCCCGGCCGGCGACTATGCGGTTACCATCGACACCACCGGCGGCATCGCCATCGGCGACGACGGCGTGCCGGCCGGCGTGACGCTCGGTGCCGGCGAGCGGCGCGGCTTCGAGGTGCCGCTGATGGCGGTCGAGCCGGGCGACGCCTCGCTCACCGTCCGCCTCAGCCATGCCGGCGGCACATCCGCCGAGCAGGTGCTCTACCTGCCCGTGCGCCCGGCACAGCTTCCGGTCACCACCCGCATGGTCGTCGACCTGAAGCCCGGCGCGTCGCTGCGCATCGATCAGGAACTGCTGTCGGCAAGCCTCCTGCCCGGCGCGTCGGTCAGCATCGGCGTCTCGCGCACGGCGGCACTCGATGTGCCGTCCCTGCTTCTGGCGCTCGATCGCTATCCCTATGGATGCACCGAGCAGACCACCAGCCGCGCGCTGCCCCTTCTATATGTGAGCGACCTGTCGCAGGGCTTCGGCATCCCCGTCGATGACGGGTTGCACGAGCGCGTGCAGCAGGCGATCTACCGCGTCATCGCCCACCAGTCCTCCACCGGCGGCTTCGGCCTGTGGGGTCCGGGCTCCGGCGACCTGTGGCTCGATTCCTACGCCACGGACTTCCTGACCCGGGCGCGCGAGCAAGGCTATGACGTGCCCGAACGCGCCGTCACCCGTGCGCTGTCCAACCTGCAGAACAGCCTCGGCTATGATCAGGACGTGCAGGATCGCGGCAGCGAGATGGCTTACGCACTCTATGTTCTGGCCCGCAACAAGAAGGCCTCGGTCGGCGATCTGCGCTACTATGCCGACACGAAACTGGAAGCCTTCTCCAGTCCGCTGGCGGTCGCCCAGCTTGGCACGGCACTCGCCCTTTATGGCGATGCGCAGCGCTCGGAGGCGACGTTCCAGGCGGCCTTCCAGCTTGCCCGCAACACCGCCTCCTTCAACCAGTACCGCGCCGACTATGCCTCGCCGCTGCGCGATGCGGCTGCCATGCTGGCGCTGGCCGCCGACAGCAAGCCAGCACCTTCGGTGGTGCCGGAACTGGTCAAGCTGGTGAACCGCGAGCGCGCATCGTCCACATGGACCAGCACGCAGGACAATGCGTGGATGCTGCTGGCCGCGCGCGGCCTGAAGGAAAGCAACGACGCCATTTCGCTGACCGTGGACGGCGCCGCCCATGATGGCGCCTTCGCCCGCGAGATCGACGGCGCCGACCTCGTTCAGAACCCGCTCACCATCGCCAATGCGGGCAGGGACGCCATCGACGCCGTGGTCACCACGGTCGCAGCACCCGCCCAGCCGCTGCCCGCCGGCGGCGACGGCTTCGAGATCGGGCGCACCTATTATACGCTCGACGGTCACGAAGCGAATGTGACGGAAGCCCGGCAGAACGAGCGCTACGTGGCCGTGATCAAGGTGCGGAACCTGAACGACTGGCCGACCCGCATGCTCGTCACCGATCTTCTGCCGGCCGGCTTCGAGATCGACAATCCGGGCCTCGTCTCCAGCGCCCAGCTTTCCAACTTCGGCTGGCTGCCGCAGACCAATGCCGCGCATCTCGAATTCCGCGATGACCGCTTCGTCGCCGCCTTCGATCCGGGCGGCAGCAGCGAGGGCGAGGTGACGCTCGCCTATGTGGTGCGCGCCGTGACACCCGGCGTCTACGCCCATCCGGCGGCCAGCGTCGAGGACATGTACCGCCCTCAATACTCCGCCCGCACCGCCACCGGCATGATGGAGGTGCAGGCGCCGTAAGGATATGGCCATGCCTGATTGTGCAAGCAGACAGTGCGGACATGTCCCCACAACGCCGACGCAAGCGTTCCCTTCTCCGCTTGTGGCAGCAAGTGGGCTTGCGAAGCTTAGTCGCATTAGAAGCGCTGAAGCCTGCAAAGCAACGAGCTTGAGGAGGGAACCCCTTATCCGTCCCGACGCTGCGCGCCGATCCACCTTCTCCCGCAGAGGGAAAATGAAGAGCGCTTGCATCGACCTTGCCGCCAACCATGCCGGTGGAAATTCGCATGAGCGATCATGCGGCACATCCCCTTCTCAGCTTGTGGGAGCAGGTGGGCTCGCGAAGCGTGTTCGGATGAAGAGTGCTGAAGCCCACAACGCCTTGAGGCTGAGGAAAGAACCCCTCATCCATCCCGGCGCTGCGCGCCGACCCACCTTCTCCCACAAAGGGAGAAGGAAGATACTGCAACAGCCTTGTCGCCACCTGCCGGCAGGAGAGATTTGCGCAAGCGATATCGCAGCACCTCCTCTTCTCCCTTTGTGGGAGAAGGTTGGCTGGCGAAGCGAGGTCGCATGAGGGGTTTTTCAGGCAAAGCCCTGCGCAGATTTGCGATCAGCGCTGCCGTCGCCGTTGCAATCGGCACGGCCGCGCTCTGGGGGCTCGACCGCGCCTTCCCGCCGCCCCTGCCAGAAAAGCCCATCCTGTCGGCCGAGGTGCTCGACCGCGACGGCCAGTTGCTGCGCGCCTTCGCCACGCCGGACGGATACTGGCGCTTCGGTGCGGCGCTCGACCGCATCGATCCGGCCTTCCTCGACATGCTCATCGCCTATGAGGACAAGCGCTTCTGGGACCACAGCGGCATCGACCTTCTGGCGCTCGGCCGGGCGGCGCTGCAATTCGGCAGCAATGGCCGCATCGTCTCGGGCGGCTCGACGCTCTCCATGCAGCTTGCCCGTCTCATCGAGCCGCGCACCAGCCGCAGCATCGCGGCAAAGCTGCGCCAGATCGCCCGCGCCGCGCAGATCGAGCGGCGGCTGCCGAAGCGCGAGATCCTGCGGCACTATCTCACCCTCGCCCCCTATGGCGGCAATCTGGAAGGCGTGCGCGCAGCCTCGCTCGCATGGTTCGGCAAGGAGCCCGCGCGCCTCACCGTATCCGAAAGCGCGCTGCTGGTGGCCCTGCCGCAGCTGCCGGAAAAGCGCCGGCCCGACCGCAATGCGGAGGCCGCCCGCGCTGCCCGCGATCGTGTTCTGGAGCGCATGGTCAGCTCAGGCCTTCTCAGTGAGCGCGAGGCGGCACGCGCGGCACTGGAAGAAGTTCCCACCTACCGCCGCGCCATGCCGTCCTTTGCCGCCCATGCCACACTGCGCGCGCTGCGCACCGGCGAAGAACCCCCTCGCCTCACCATCAGCCGCCGTGTGCAGGAAGGGCTGGAGGCGGTCGCCCGCGAAGCCGCCGCGCGGCTCGGCCCGAAGCTGTCGGTCGCCATGGTTCTGGCCGATTCCCGCACCGGCGAGATTCTCGGCGAAGTGGGCTCGGCCGGCTACACCGATTCCGCCCGCTCCGGCTGGATCGACATGACCCGCGTGCTGCGCTCGCCGGGATCGACGCTGAAACCCTTCATCTACGGCCTCGCCTTCGAGCAGGGGCTGGTGGCGCAGGAAACGCTGATCTCCGACAGCCCCGCCGACTTCTCCGGCTACCGTCCGAAGAATTTCGACATGGGCTATCAGGGGGATGTCAGCATCCGCAGCGCCCTGCAACTGTCGCTCAACGTGCCGACCGTGCGCGTGCTCGATGCGGTCGGCCCGGCAAGGCTCACCGCGCGCCTGCGCAATGCGGGCGTGTCGCTGGTGCTGCCGCCGAACGAGCCGCCCGGCCTTGCCATCGGGCTCGGCGGCGCCGGCATAACCCTGCGCGATCTGGTCCAGCTCTATGCCGGCCTCGCCAACGGCGGCAAGGTCCACCGCCTGCGCGACGGCACCGAGCCCGCTTCCGCCACGCCTTCGGGCGCGACGCTGCTCGACCCGCAGGCCAACTGGCAGATCACCGACATTCTCTCCGGCATCCGCCCGCCGCAGGGTGCGCCCCGGCGCGCCGTCGCCTACAAGACCGGCACCTCCTACGGCTATCGCGATGCCTGGACCGTGGGCTATGACGGGCGCCATGTGCTGGGCGTCTGGGTCGGCCGCGCCGATGCCGCCGCGGTTCCCGGCCTCTCCGGCTATGTCTCGGCCGCACCCATCGTGTTCGAGGGTCTCGCCCGCTCCGGCCTCGCCGCCGTGCCGTTCCCCGGTCCGCCACCCGGCAGCCGCCATCCGCGCCGCGATGAGCTTCCCGTCACCCTCGCCCGCTTCGGCACCGATGCCACGGCACCCGCAGGTCCGGTGGAGCCCGCACCGCGCATCGTCTTTCCGCCCGATGGCGCGCGCGTCGATCTCGGAACCGCCTCCAGCGCCGTCACCCCGCTGGTTCTGAAGCTTCAGGGCGGGCGCGCGCCCTTCCGCTGGCTTGCCAACGGCAGGCCGCTCGGACAGGAAGACCGCCGCCGCACGGCGACATGGCAGCCGGATGGTGCGGGAACCTCAACCCTCACCGTCATCGACGCGGCGGGACGCGCTGCAAGCGTGAAGGTAATCGTGGAGTAGCCGCCTGCGCCCTCTTTCGCCGCCGCACGAAACCTTTCGCACGCTCGACATTTCTTCCGTAGCGGAAAGAGAAGATTTTTTCAAATAGCAGCCGCGGGCGGCAGGGCTTTGCCCGTGAGCGTTGAAAAACGCAACGTCCTGTGCATCTAATTTCTACCAATTCGATAGAGTAGAATGGTATGAACAGGAGGCTGAAATGAGCCAATTCCCTAAGAATACCCTGCTCGGCATCTTCATCGCCGGCTCCGTACAATTCGGAACCCTCGGCTTTGCGCTGGCAGACACTACGCTTCTCAACGTATCCTATGACCCGACGCGCGAACTCTACAAGGAGTTCAACGAGGCATTTTCCAAACACTGGAAGGCCGAAACCGGCGAGACGGTCAACGTCCAGCAATCGCATGGAGGCTCCGGCAAGCAGGCCCGCTCGGTCATCGACGGCATCGATGCCGATGTGGTCACGCTGGCGCTCGAAAGCGACATCAACGCCATCGTCGAGGCCACGCAGAAGATCAAGCCCGACTGGCGCAAGCATTTCGAGAACAATTCCGCCCCTTACACCTCCACGATCGTGCTGCTGGTGCGCAAGGGCAACCCCAAGGGCATCAAGGACTGGGGCGATCTCGTCAAGGGCGACGTGCAAATCATCACGCCGAACCCGAAAACCTCCGGCGGCGCGCGCTGGAACTATCTCGCTGCCTGGGGCTGGGCGCATCACGAATTCGGCGGCGACGAGGCGAAGATCAAGGAATACATCGCGGAACTGTTCCGCCGCGTGCCGATCCTCGACACCGGCGCCCGCGGTTCGCTTCTCACCTTCACCGAGCGCAAGATCGGCGACGTCTTCCTGTCATGGGAAAACGAGGCGTTCCTGGCCAAGAAGGAATATGGCGAGGATGCTTTCGAGACGATCATTCCCTCGCAGTCCATCCTTGCCGAACCGCCCGTCGCCATCGTCGACGCCAATGTGGATGCCAAGGGCACCCGCAAGACGGCCGAGGCCTATCTGCAGTACCTCTACTCGGAAGAAGGCCAGCGCATCGCGGCCAAAAACTACTACAGACCGTCGAAACCGGACCTCGTTCCCGAGGAAGAGAGAAAAATTTTCCCGGAAGTCAAACTTGTTGGAATTGATGACCCCATTTTCGGCGGTTGGGAGAAAGCACAACCTTACCATTTCGCCGATGGCGGGATATTCGACCAGATCTACAAGCCGGCCCAGTAGGTCTGGGAGAACCAAACCCTAACACACAAGGGACGACATGACCGCAGTTCCCGCCAGAGCGGGGTGGCGATTCAGGCAGCCGAGCGTCATTCCAGGCTTCGGATTGACGCTCGGCCTTTCGCTTGCCTACCTCACCCTCATTATCCTCATTCCGCTGTCGGGCCTTGCATGGCGCTCGGCTTCGCTGGGCTGGCCTCAATTCTGGGCCATTCTCACCGATGCACGCACCATAAACGCCCTGAAGATCAGCTTCGGAACCGCCCTTGCGGCAGCTGTAGTGAATGTCGTCTTCGGCACGGTGGTCGCCTGGGTTCTGGTGCGGTATCGTTTTCCCGGCCGGCGCATCGTTGATGCCATGGTCGACCTGCCCTTCGCCCTGCCAACGGCGGTGGCCGGCATTGCGCTGACCACGCTCTACGCGCCCAATGGCTGGATCGGCGGCCCGCTCGCTTCGCTCAACATCAAGGTCGCCTATACGCCGCTCGGCATCGTCATCGCGCTTGTCTTCATCGGCCTGCCCTTCGTGGTGCGCACGGTGCAGCCGGTGATGGAGGAGATCGACCGCGAGATCGAGGAAGCGGCGGCCACGCTTGGCGCCACGCGGTTCCAGACGATCACCCGCGTCCTGTTCCCCGGCCTTGCGCCGGCCATCGTTACCGGCTTCGCGCTCGCCTTCGCACGCGGCGTGGGCGAATACGGCTCTGTCATCTTCATCGCCGGCAACCTGCCCAACGTGTCCGAGATCGCACCGCTGCTCATCATCATCCGGCTGGAGGAATACAACTATCCCGCCGCCACGGCGATCGCGGCGATCATGCTGATCATCTCCTTCGCCATGCTGCTCGTCATCAACCTGCTGCAATCGTGGAGCCGCAAGCGCTATGGCTGATCCTGTCGCATCCGCCGCCAGCGCGGCCCCGCCAGCCGATGCCGGCATCACCGAAGGCCGCCACGCCCGCTGGACGCTGATGGCGGTCGCCTTCGTCTTCCTCGGCGTCTTCCTGTTCCTGCCGCTGGTGCTGGTGTTCATGGAAGCCTTCAGGAAAGGCATCGGCTTCTATCTCTCCACGCTCACCGAACGCGACACCATTTCCGCGATCCGCCTCACGCTGATCGTGGCCATCATATCGGTGCCGCTCAATCTGGTGTTCGGCGTCGCCATGGCCTGGGCCATCGCCAAATACGAATTCAAGGGCAAGGCCTTCCTGACCACGCTGGTCGACCTGCCGTTCTCGGTGTCGCCGGTCATTTCCGGCCTCGTCTATGTACTTTTGTTCGGCGCCCAGAGCGCGCTTGGGCCGTGGCTGAAGGCGAACGGCATCGAGATCCTGTTCGCCGTTCCCGGCATCGTGCTGGCCACCATCTTCGTCACCTTCCCCTTCGTGGCGCGCGAGCTGATCCCGCTGATGGAGGAACAGGGCACCAAAGATGAGGAGGCGGCCATCTCGCTCGGCGCCAATGGCTGGCAGACCTTCTGGTATGTGACCCTACCCAATGTGAAATGGGGCCTGCTCTATGGCGTTCTGCTCTGCAACGCCCGCGCCATGGGCGAATTCGGCGCCGTTTCCGTGGTGTCGGGCCACATCCGGGGCCAGACCAACACCATGCCCCTGCATGTCGAGATCCTCTACAACGACTACAATGCCGCCGGCGCCTTTGCGGTCGCCTCGCTGCTGGCGGGCCTTGCGCTGGTGACGCTGGCGCTGAAGTCGCTCCTTGAAATGCGCTACGGCGCCGAACTCGCCGCCACCCGCGGACACTGACAGGATTGAGCCCATGCAAGTTCGCGTCACCAACGTCCGCAAGGAATTCGACACCTTCCCGGCGCTCCATGACGTCTCTCTGGAAATCCGCTCCGGCGAGCTGATCGCCCTGCTCGGGCCTTCCGGGTCCGGCAAGACGACGCTGCTGCGTCTCATCGCCGGACTGGAGCAGCCCACCACCGGCCGCATCTTCTTCGGCGAGGAAGACGCCTCGGAAAAAAGCATCCGCGAGCGCAATGTCGGCTTCGTGTTCCAGCATTACGCCCTGTTCCGTCACATGACGGTGGCCGACAATATCGGCTTCGGGCTCAAGGTGCGCCCGTCCGGAACAAGGCCGCCGGCCACGCAGATCCGCCAGCGCGCCTCCGAGCTGCTCGATCTGGTGCAGCTGTCGGGCCTCGAAAAGCGCTACCCCGCGCAATTGTCGGGCGGTCAGCGCCAGCGCGTTGCACTGGCCCGCGCGCTTGCCATCGAACCGAAGGTACTGCTGCTCGACGAACCGTTCGGCGCACTCGATGCGCAGGTGCGCCGCGACCTGCGCCGCTGGCTGCGCGAAATCCACGAGGCGACCGGCCACACCACCGTCTTCGTCACCCATGATCAGGAGGAAGCGCTTGAGCTGGCCGACCGCGTCGTGGTGATGAGCCAGGGCCGCATCGAACAGGTCGGTACCGCCGATGAAGTCTATGACGACCCCAATTCGCCCTTCGTCTACGGCTTCATCGGCGATTCCAGCTCGCTGCCGGTAAAGGTCGAGGACGATCAGGTCTGGCTGGCGGAGCGTCCGGTCGGCCTTTCCGCCCCCGGCCTGCCGGCCGGTCCCGGCACCCTGTTCTTCCGCCCGCACGACATCGAGCTTCTCAACGGCTGCTCCGGTTGCATCGCCGGCACGGTCGTCGCCAGCCGGCGCGTGGCGGGCACACGCCGCGTCGAGCTTGAAATCGGCGGACACCGCGAGCGGGTGGAGATCGAACTCCCCGTCGATCACCCGGCCGCGCAGAAGAGCCGGGTGGCCTTCCGTCCACGCAAGTGGAAGGTTTTTCCGCAAAGCGCCACTCAGGAAAAATGACGAGGACGACAATTCCACCAAATCGGCAAAATGGTGGAATTTTTTTCCAACACGGAGCTTTCAATAGAAGAGCCATGCCTCGCGGCGACACGATAGCGGCGGCTATATGATGGACATTCTCATCTGGAGCCCGTCATGAAACGCCTTCTCCTTGCCGCGACCACCGCCATCGGTCTGCTCTTCTCCTCCGCCTCGGCCTTCGCGGCCGACAAGCTGCTCAACGCCTCCTACGACGTGGCCCGCGAGCTTTTCGTCCAGATCAACAAGGCTTTCGTGGCCGAACATCCGGGCGTGACCGTCGACCAGTCGCACGCCGGCACCTCCAAGCAGGCGCGCGCCATCGCAGATGGCCTCGCCGCCGATGTCGTCACCTTCAACCAGGTCACCGACATCGACTTCCTCGTCAAGCAGGGTCTGGTCTCCGACGACTGGCAGAAGGAATTCCCGGACAACGCCTCGCCCTTCTACTCCCTGCCCTCTTTCCTGGTGCGCGCCGGTAACCCCAAGAACGTCAAGGACTGGGACGATCTGGTGCGCGACGATGTGCAGATCATCTTCCCGAACCCCAAGACTTCCGGAAATGCGCGCTACACCTATCTGGCCGCCACCGCCTATGCGCGTGAAAAGTTCAATGGCGACGAGGCCAAGGTGAAGGAATTCGTCACCAAAATCTTCAACAACGTGCCGGTGTTCGACACCGGGGGACGCGCCGCCACCACCACCTTCGCCGAGCGCGGTATCGGCGACGTGCTGATTACCTTCGAGTCCGAAACGCAAGGCATCGCCAACGAATACGGCACCGACAAATACGAGCAGGTCGTGCCTTCCGTCAGCCTGCTGGCTGAGTTCCCGGTCGCCATCGTCGACAAGGTCGTGGACCAGAACGGCAGCCGTGATCTCGCCAAGTCCTATCTCGACTTCCTCTATTCGCCGGAAGGCCAGAAGATCGAGGCCGAGAACGGCCTGCGCGTGCGCGACGAGGCCGTCGCCGCCGAGTTCAGGGACAAGTTCCCGGATGTGCGCCTCGTGAAGGTCGAAGACGTGTTCGGCGGCTGGGACAAGGTTCAGGCCGAGCACTTCGCCGAAGGCGCGCTGCTCGATCAGGCCTATGGCAACCGCTGACCCATTCTGCCTCTGAAACGGAAAAGCCGGCCCCGCGCCGGCTTTTCCTATATTCGGCGCCGCTCTTGTCGAATTCAACACATGGCCTTATCCTCGGAATTCAGGTCGTTCCGGCCTGAATTTCCCGTTCGCCCAATTCCGGCTCAGCACCCGATCCGGCATTCAGCAAGACATCGGCACGCATGCTCACCAAAAAAGGCAAGTACGGTCTGAAAGCCCTCGTTCACCTGTCGAGGCTGCCATCAGGGAAGCTTGCCTTCGTCAACGACATCGCGGTGACCAACAACATCCCGAAGAAATTCCTCGATGCGATACTGGTCGAGTTGCGCAATGCAGGCTTCGTCGTCAGCCGCAAGGGCAAGGATGGCGGCTATCGCCTTGCCCGTCCGGCGGCGGAAATCCGCATCGGCCATGTCATCCGCGTTCTCGACGGGCCTCTGGCGCCGCTGGCTTGCGCCAGCCGCACCCAGTACCAGCGCTGCGACGATTGCGATGACGAGGCGACCTGCGAGGTCCGTCACATGATGCTTGAGGTGCGTCAGGCCATTGCCAATGTGCTGGACAGCCGCAGCCTCGCCGCCATGCGTGATGCTGCAAACGACGATTTTCCGGGCGACATCGCCCTCAACATCTGAGCCTCTGAAGCCGCCTTATGACGCGGCGCCCGCGCGTTCGGCCAGCACCCGGCGCGCGCTTTCCTCATCGGTGATCAGCACGGTCGGCCTGATCAGGTTCATCGCGCCGAGCAGCGCATCGGTCTTTTCCGCACCGCCAGACGTGAGCACACGCACCGGCGCCCGCCGCAGCCGGTCGACCTCGACCGACATCACCAGCTTGTTGACCGGATGATCGACCAGATCGCCATTGCGATCGAAGAAGTGGAACAGAAGATCGCCCACCGCGCCCTTCTCCACCAGTTGCTCCCGGTCCGCCTCTTTCAGGAAGCCGCCGCGATAGAAGGTGGTCGCCGATGCGATGCCGCCGACGCTGACCAGCACGGCATCGAGCGTATCGGCAAGCTGGAAGATTTCCTGCAGCCCGCACCGTTCCACCAGCGCCGTCTTGGTTTCGATGCTGTCCACAACCGCCGGCGTCGGGATCAGATAGCCGTCGCCCTGAAAGGTCTGCGCGAAGCGCCAGGCGAATTCGGCCGGATTGTAGCGGCGGGCCACGCCGACGCCGCCCAGCAGGGAAATCACCTTGAAATCGGCCAGCGCCCGCGCGCTCAGGAACTGTAGGCTGGAAAACAGCGTCTGGCCCCAGCCGACGCCGACCCGCATGCCCGCCTTCATGATGTCCGAGACATAGCTGCCGGTTCTGGCCGCTATCGCCGGTATCGGATCGGAACCGGGGGCGGAAAGCGGTGCAACGATCGCCTGCTCCAGCCCGAAGGCGCGCTCCAGTTCGCGCTCAAGAGCGGCGATCTCGACCAGTTCGCTTTCAATGGTGATCTTGACCTCGCCGCGCGCCCGCGCCTCGGCCAGCATGCGCACCACCGTGACCCGCCCGATGCCCAGCACGTCGGCGATCTCGTTCTGGGTCATCTGCTCGACGAAATACATCCATGCCGCGCGAATGCGCAGCCGGTCGCTGCGGCTTTCCGTGCCGCCATTTCCCACGGCGAAATCGCCGCCCGCCTTCGCAGCGCTGTCTCCTTTGGGCTTCTTTGCCAATTCCCTCTCCCCGGTCGACGCCGCCGCTGCCGTAACGATTCAGCGACCGCACAATATGGTCTATTGACCGCCAAGGCACGATAGGAGCAATCCTGTTTTCGGCATATCATGCTAAAATATACGAGACTGCCCGAAGCACTCTGATGTCCATGCCGACATGGAAATGACGCTTTGGTAGTCAGTCTGAAAATCGAAATGGTCCGGGAAACACCTGGTGTCCGGATTCCGTGTCGAAGTGCAGGTTACAGGAATGCTGCGTGAAATTTCCGAGGAAGTGCGCATAAACCTCAAGGACCGCTTGCGGGAAATGCGCCATGCCATCCGCCGCCACCGGCACGATACCGGCGATGCCAGCGTTCTGCCGCCGCCGCCCGGCGGGCGCACGCCCTTCCCCCTGCCCGAGATCGACGGACTGGTCAGCCGCGCCGTCAGCGTGTTCGACGACGCCATGACCATGGCCGAAACACTGGTGCCCCATGACGGGCGCGGCCATTCCAAGCCGATGCCGTTCGACACCTATTTCCGTCCCGCAGGCAGCCTGCTCGACGGCGAGCGGGCTTTCCGCCGCGATATGTATTATCTGGCAAAGTCCATGCTGGCCCGCAGGAATGCGGTTGCCGAACCGGTGCAGGAAGCCGGCTTCGCCGCCGTTCATGCCGCCATGCTGCGCCAGCACGGCAACCTTTTCCAGCCCCTGAAACCGGATGCCGGCGAAACCGAACGCACAGCCCGCGCGGCCGCGCTGTGCGCCGCACTTCTGGTCGAGCTTCTGCGGGCAAGGCCGGTGCGGCCCCGCCTGCCCGAAGGCAGGATCGCCAATGTGCTGGAAGCAGAAACCGTTCTGGCCGTTTCAGTGCTGGCGCCGATGGCGCTGGCCGTAGCTCTTGCCAGTTCAGACGCCGATGCCGAAAGCGGTTCCGACCTGCTCGACATTTCCGCGCTGGCGGTGGAGGCCCGTCTCGACCGCATCATGCCAGCCTGCCGTGCCGCAGACCCGGCAGCCGATCTGACGCCAATCTTTGCGATGCTCATCTTCCACCTGCGCTAAGGCCGGCCCCCGCTTTGTGCCGGTAGCGAAGCCCTGATGGCGAGAGACGCCCCATCGAGAACATTTGTTTTCGCTATCAGGAATATGTATGTCTTTCCTTATCGACTGCGGGCGGTGGTGCGACTGTGCTAAAATAGCCTGCAAAGAGGACGGATGATGGACCTTCGGTTCAAGGACGAACTGGCCGCGATGCCGGATCTGCACCACAGGCTGCGCCGCCTGCGCTGGTTCCGTGCCACCTTCCGCGCCAGCGCGAAGGCCGTGACCCGCGCCTGCGGCGTGCAGTTCCAAATCGACGACGCCCGCCTCACCCGCGCCTTCCTCGACTGGATCGAGATCGCGGAAGGGCAGAAGGTCTATGCCGGCGTGAACCGCGCCGATTTCATCGTCTTTGCAGCCGGTGTGGCCCTGCGCGAGCTGATCCGCCATGATCCGGCGCGCGCCGTCACCGGGCTCGATGCGCCGGCAACCGGCGCCGGCGTTTCCACGTCCACGCAGGAGATCGTGCGTTTCTGGCCGGAAGGCTTTCTCTACACCAACTATTGCGTCTCGGCCGTGGCCGCGATCCACGAGCAGGAATTCGGCACGGTTCCGGCCATCGACAGTTGCGCCGACGATTTGCGCACATGGTGGTCCTATCGCGAGAATGTCGCCGAGGTGCCGGCCTGTGCCGTCGCCTTCCTCGACCGCTTTCTCGGCGGCGAGCCCAACTGGATCGCGCCGGGCCACCCGGCCGCGCGCCATGCCATGCAGGCCGTGAACCCTGCCCTTCAGGGCGCGGCCCAGCCTGCCATACAAGGCCACTAAAGCGTATCGCGATCTTTCAGATTGGCTCCCGGCGCTTTAAGTTTCTGTTTTTACGCATGTCGTTATCCCGAAACCGGTTCCCACTTTCGGGCGACATGCTTTAACCCCTCACATAATCGCAAAAATCCCCCATCAGGAGAAAACAGTGGCCGGATCACAGCTCATCATCTTCGATTGCGACGGCGTACTGGTCGACAGCGAACCGCTCGCCGTGCTTGCCTATGAACGGGTCTACGAACGCCACGGCATGCCCGGCGTCGGCGTCGACATCATCAGCCAGTGTTTTGGCATGAAACAGGCCGACATCATCGCCCGCATCCGGGAACTGACCGGCCACCAGTATCCCGACCACGCACGCGACGACCTCTGGCTCGAAACGAAGGCGCTGTTCACCGAGCGGCTTCAGCCGACCAGCGGCCTGCCCGAATTCCTGTCGGAATTGAAGATCGACCGCTGTGTCGCCTCATCCTCATCGCTGGAGCGCATCCATCACAGCCTCGACGTTACCCGCATCGCTCCCCACTTCGGCGATGCGATCTTCTCCTCGTCAATGGTGAAGAACGGCAAGCCTGCGCCCGACATCTTCCTGTTTGCGGCTGAAAAGATGGGGGCCGATCCGGCCGACTGCGTGGTGATCGAGGATTCGCATTTCGGCGTTCAGGGTGCAGTCGCCGCAGGCATGAAAGCCATCGGCTACATCGGCGGCGGCCACAGCGACGCTGGCCATGGCGAGCGCCTCACATCCAGCGGTGCCACCCGCGCCTGCGCGGACTGGGCGGGCATCACGGCCGAACTGGACCGGCTGGGCTTTCAGCTGAACTGAGCCATCCCCGAGCCAACTCCTGCCGTGACCGACACCTGAACGCGGCTGGCGCCCACGGATAGCTTTGTCGCAAGTTTCAGGAGGACGGCGTTGACGGTGACCTGCGCCAGTCTGCCGGAAGATCGAACGTACCGCTGAACCCGGCTTCTCCGGCGCGGCTGATGCGCAAAGCGCGACTTTCTGCTGTGCGGGCGATCCAGCCAAGCGCGAGTGTCCGGTCGAGAAGCGCAGCTCCAAGACGACCTGCGAGATGTGGCCGCCGCTCACTCCAGTCGAGGCAGGTTCGGCAAAGCGGGCGTCTGGAGCGCGTCGCGTCGCCCGGATCGATGCCGAACTCGCACAGGAAACGCCAGCCCTCCTCGGTCACAAGGCCGGCTCCATCCGCCAATATAACATAGCCCTTGCCGGTGAGAGCATCCGCAAGGGCAGTAGCAAGCCGGCCGGCCATATGATCGTAGCAGGTGCGGGCCAACCGCAACGCCTCGTCCTTCGGGCCGATCGGATGGTGACGCTTCGGCCCGCTCGCCGCAACCGACATCAGGGCATGAATGGCATGCGCCACGTCGGGCGAGGCAAGCCGATAATAGCGATGCCGTCCCTGCTTCTCGACGGCAATCAACCGGGCTTCCGTCAGCTTGCCGAGATGGCCGCTTGTGGTCTGTGCGGTGACGCCGGCATGTCGCGAGAGCTCGCCCGCCGTCAATGCCTGTCCGCCCATAAGGGCAGAGAGCATGTTGGCGCGCGCTGCATCCCCGATCAGGCTTGCAACCTCCGCTATCGTATTTCCCGAGGCGACATTCGACATGGCCGAATCTTAGCAGCCAAACGCTACGCCGTCAGCGTCCCACAGTTCGGCCACGGCCGAAACATCCCACTCCCGTTTCCCGCTAGTCAGGAGAGCAAGACCACGTCAATCGAAACGGGAATACGATGGATGCCAAGACGATATTTACACCGGGGCGCGCTTGCGTGGTGGCCGGAAGCATCATCACGACACTCCCTGCCGGAAAGCAGGGGATAACGGGATGTCATGGCTGGCTCATATGGTGGGAATGATCTTCCGCATCTGGCCGGATCGCTGGAAGCAGCGCCGTGACCTTCGCGAAATGGACGAGGACCGGCTGCATGATCTCGGCATCAGCAGGAGCGAGGCGAAGCGAGAGGGTGAAAAGCCTTTTTGGCAATAAATGCCGCGGATCTCCCAAAACCTGCGACACAATAGTGGTCCATCGCCGCAAGGATTTCGGTCCGCTCCGGGTTTGACGTCGATTTCGCTGGCGGGGCTCAGAGCCCCGCCACAAGCTCGTCTTCCAGCCGCGTGCCGCCGAACCAGTTGAGCCGGTTGACGGTGACGAAGCCAGCATCGATCATGCTGTTCTCGTCGCCCTCGATCGAGGTATGCGGGCGTCCGCGCGGCACGATGATCACGGTGCGGTCGCCGTCTTCTTCCACGACGTCCGCCTTCGAGGCGATCTTGTCGCGGCCGATCACCGGCTGGCGTACCTCGGCCGGCAGACGCGTCGGAAGGTTGACGCTCAGCCAATGGCCCTGCGCCGCCCATTGCGCGCGCTTGTCCCACAGCTTGCCGATGAAGGCGGAGAGCCACAATTCGCCCTCGTCCGTGATTTCGGGGTTCTTGACCTGCGAGAAGCCGATGGCCGGAACGCCCCAGAATGTCGCCTCGCGCGCGATGCCGAGCGTGCCCGAATAGGCGAGGTCTTCCGCCACGTTGCGCCCGTCATTGATGCCGGACAGGACGAGATCCGGCTTGCGGTCGTTCTCGAACAGCCAGGCAAAAGCAGACACCACGCAATCGGCCGGGCGGCCGGAGCAGGCAAAGCGCCTGTCGCCGCGCTTTTCCATGGTCATCGGCTGGGCGATGGTCAGCGAAGGCCCCGCCGCCGTGTGCTTGCGGTCCGGCGCCACCACCCACACGTCCTCGCTCACGCGGCGCGCGGCTTCTGTCAGGCGGGCGATGCCGGGTGCATCGATGCCGTCGTCGTTGGAAACCAGAATTCTCATCAAAGTACCTCTTGTCCCACCACCAGCCTGTCGCCGGTGCGCCGGCCGCTTTGCAGCGCCGGAATATGTTCGCCCAGCCGGGCGATCTCGTCGGGCCCGCAGGAATGGCCGAGCACCGCCGGGCGGCCTGCGTGTTCCCAGATCTCGACATTGCCGGCGAGCGTCGGATGCGTCGGCATCCTGATCCAGTCGGCGCGCCCCTTCGCGTGCAGCTCAAAGCCCGGCGTGCCGGCCGGCAGATGGCCGGAGAGCAGGATCGGAAACCCCTGCGCATCAGCCAGCGGAATGAGGCGCGAAGATGGCCCTGCCCTGCCCATGCCGTCATCGGCCAGCAGCGGGCAGTCCGGCAGCGCCTCGCCATCTTTCCAGTCGAGCGCGGCATTGATGCGGGCGCGCAGCAGCTCGGGCATGCCGGGCTTCAGCGCTTGGACCGCCTCGATCTGCGCCAGCAGATGCTCGCGCATCGAGGCATGGATGGCGAAGCGGCCGGGCATCGCCGCCACCAGTTCCAGCGAGCGCCCCGAAAGCGGCGTCGGCAGAAGGCAGCCGCCGGCGCGTTCGGCGATCCATGCGGCGATGCGCTGCGCCCGCTCGTGACCCGAAACCGGGTCCGCGCCATAGGAAGCGTCGAGCAGCAAGAGGTCGCATTCGGGCATCCGGTCCATGACGAAGACGGCGCTGTCCGGCACCACGTCGGCGCAGTAGACGACACGGGTGCCGTCATCCTCCAGCGCAAACCACACGCCGCCCACCACATGGCCGGAGCGGCCTGTGGCGATGCGGAATCCGGCGACGTCCAGCACGTCGCCCGGCCTGAACAGCTCGATCCTGTCGGCGGGAAACGGATAGGCCTCGACAAGCGCCTGCTCGCCATAGGCGGCCAGCGTCGCCGGCGCCTCGTCGCGCGTTTCGGCGGTCATCAGGATGCGCCCGCGAAAGCCTTCCGACAAAAGCCAGTTCAGCGCGCCGACATGATCCTCATGCGCATGCGAGATCAGCACGGCGTCGAGCCGGTCCACCGGCGTCAGCGGGCGCGGATAGTAGTCGCGGCCGGTCGCACCCACCTTGATGCCGGCATCCAGCATCACGCGCTGGCCCTCGCGTCCCACCACGACGCTGGTGCGGCCCTTCTCGCCGAAGCCGCCTGCGAGTTCTACGTCCAGTGTCATGCGTATTGCCTATTCTCCGTCCCGTTCCGCGGAATCAGCCAGCCCGAAACGATGCGCAGCCGCAGCCGCGCGCCTTCCTCGAACCCTTCATGGCCGGGATATTCAAAGCTGATCAGCCGCTCCGGATCGGCGGCGGGCGCGAAGTCGATGCGCAGCGCGCCACCCTTGTAGACCGCACGGACGACCGTGCCGTCGATGCCGGGCTCGCCTTCGCCTGCGATTTCGAGATCGGGCGTGCGCACGCAGATGCTGGCGGCCGCGCGCGGTCCGTCGCCGGCGCGGCAGCGCACCGTCGCCTCCTGCCCCAGCACCTCCACGCGCGCCTTTCCGCCCTCTTCGGCCGAAAGCACTTTTGCGGGAAGCACGATGCCCTGCGCGATGAACGAGGCGACCATTTCGCTCGCCGGCTCCGTGTAGAGTTCGCGCGGTGTGGCGAGCTGCGCCAGCCGGCCATGGTCCATCACCGCGATACGGTCGGCGAGCGCCATGGCCTCCGACTGGTCATGGGTGATGTAGACGATGGTGGTGCCGGTGCGCTTGTGGAAGGCGGCGAACTCGTCCTCCATCGAGGCGCGCAGATGCACGTCCAGATTGGCCAGCGGCTCATCGAACAGCACCAGCGAGGGAGCGGCCACGAGGCAGCGCGCCAGCGCCACGCGCTGCCGCTGCCCGCCCGAGAGATTGGCCGGGCGGCGGTCGGCAAGGCCGGTCAGGTCGACCAGCGCCAGCGCCTCGTCCACCTTGCGCTTCGCCTCGGCCTTGTCCACGCTGGCCACCTTCAGCGAATAGCCGACATTTTCGGCCACCGTCATGTGCGGCCACAGCGCATAGTTCTGGAACACGATGCCGACGCGCCGCTTCTCCGGTGGAACGCTGCCGCCGGCATCGGAGACCGTCTTGCCGCCGATGCGGATGTCGCCGCCGCTCACCTGCTCGAAGCCGGCCACCAGCCTGAGCAGCGTGGTCTTGCCGCAGCCCGAGGGGCCGAGCACGGCGAGGAACTCACCGTCGCGCACGTCGATGGAAACGTCCTTGACGGCGTCGAAATCGCCGAAGGTCTTGGTTACGTTGGAGAGCGTCAATCCCGCCATGGCAGAACTCCGTTGGGAAGGTAGGGGGCGAGCAGGTTGGTGGCGAGCATCAGCACGAAGGTGACGGCGACCGTGATGGCCGACATCGCCGCCGCATAGCTGGAATCGCCGCCCTGCTCGAACGAGAACATCACCACGCCGATTGTCTCCGAGCCGGAGGACCACAACAGCGCCGAGACGGTCAGTTCGCTGAGCGCGGTCATGAAGATGAGCAGTCCGCCGGCAAGGGCCGCCGGCGCAACCAGCGGGAAGACGATGGTGCGTAGCCGCGTGAACAGCCCCGCCCCCGCCACCTGCGCGGCCTCTTCCAGCGCCCTGTCGATCTGGTGATAGCCGCTCACCGTCGGCCTCAGCGCCAGCACGAGGAAGCGCGCGAGATAGGCGTAGAGGATGATCCAGACCGTGTTGTAGAGCTGGATGCCGGTGAAGGGGATCGGCCGCAGGAACATCAGAAGTGCGGCGATCGCCAGCACCACGCCGGGCAGCGCATAGGGCAGCTCGATGGCGAGGTTCACGTAGCGGATCCACTTCTGCCTGCCCCAGGCGACCATGTAGCCCACCGGCACCGCGACCAGAACGGCGAACGCCGCCGCCGCGATGGACAGGGCGAAGGAGTTGAAGAAGGAGCGGTTCGCCGCCGCATGCTCGAACAGCACGAAACGGTAATTGTCGAGCGTGGCCGTCGCCCAGCTGAGCGGAATGCCGTAACCCGGAACCAGCGAGGTGAGCAGCAGGCCGAACATCGGCATCACGAGAATGAGCAGGATCAGGAGCCACATGCAGATCTCCACCGGCAGCCTCCAGCGGCCGAGCGGATAGGGATCGGCCGGCAGCGAGGTGGACGAGATGCGGTAGTCGCGGCGCCGGCTCATCAGCTCCTGCCCGACGATGCCGGCCATGGCGATGACGCCGATCAGCACCGAAAGGAAGGCGGCCTCGCCCAGCACCGAGGGACCGCCGCCGGCCAGCTTCTGGTAGATCAGCGTCGGCAGCACGAGATAGTTCGCCGGAATGCCGAGGAAGGCGGGGATGCCGAAATTGCCGACGCAGGACACGAAGGCGAGTGCCGCGGCCGCCACGATGGAGGGCGTCATCAAAGGCAGCACGATGGTGCACAGCACCGTGAACCAGCCCGCCCCGCCCGAGCGCGCCGCCTCGATCAGCTCGCGCGGCAGCTTGCGCAGGCCGGCGCGCACCAGCAGGAACACCAGCGGCCCGTATTGCACGCCGAGAAGCAGGATGATGCCTTCCGTCGAATAGAGCGGATTGCGGGTGCCGATGGGCGGCGCCATGCCGATCATCTTGAGGAACGGGCTTGCTGGCCCGAACAGTTGCAGCCAGGCCAGCGCGGTCACCTGCGGCGCGATCATCAGCGGCATCACGTAGCACAGCACCAGCATGGAGCGGCCGCGTATGTCGGTCAGCGTCACCAGAAGCGCCATGAAGGTGCCGAGCACCACGGCAAGCGCGGTGCCGCCGAAGCCGACCACCAGCGTGTTGACCGTGGCGGTCCATGTGGCGGGATTGGCAAGCCCCATGCGGATCGCCGTGTCGGAAAGCGCGCCGCCCGGCGCCACGATCTCTTTGACGAGGCGCAGCATCGGCAGCAGCGAAAGCAGCACGATGACGATGGCAACCACCACCGTCAGGGCCATCTCCTGGCCCCGGCTTTCTTTTACAGGTGCGGACATTGTTGATTTCCCGGTAAGCCCTGAAGCATGTCACCCCAAACAGGAACCGATTTCAGGGGAACGACATGCGTAAGGATAAGGACTTAAAACACGTTGCCTGATTTCATTTGAACGCGACGCGCTCTAAGCGCCCGATAGATGGCGAATGGCGGATGGCCACCGCGATCGGACGGGGACCGGCAGGAATTTCCTCGCCGCCGGCCCCATCGCCCTGATGTCAGCCCCCGAACAGTTCGGAGAACTTCGCCTTGTCGGCTTCGGTGTTCTTGAGGATGGTGGGCAGGTCGAACGACATCACCTTGAACTCGACGCCCTCCGGCAGCCACTCGGGCCGGCCGACGGATGCCTTGGCAGGCAGGTAGCCCATGTCGAGCGCCAGCTTCTGGCCTTCATCGGACAGGATGAAGTCGACAAACGCCCTGGCGCCCTCGACATTCTTCGCCGTCTTCATGATGGCGACCGGTTCGGTCACCGCCGGCACGCCCTCGGACGGGAACACGAACTCGATCGGCGAGCCCTTGGCCTTGGCGTTCATGGCCATGAAGTCGACGAGGATGCCGTAGGGCTTCTCGCCGCTGGCCACCGACTTCAGCACCGCGCCGTTGCCGCGCACGGAAATGGTGTTGTTGTCCTTCAGCTTCTGGAAGAAGTCCCAGCCATAGTTGCTGTCGGCCACGAAGCCCGAGAGCAGATAGGCTGCAGCGCCCGAATAGAGCGGGCTCGGCATCACCAGACCGTCCTTGTATTCCGGCTTGGCGAGATCGGCCCAGTGCTCGGGTTTCTGGGCGGCAGCGGTGTTGTAGGCGATGCCGGTGGTGATCAGCTTGGAGCCGAAATAGGTCTTGTCGGCGTCCACGGCATCCGGCTCGATGCCGTCAATCTTGGCTTCCGGGTAGGCCAGCAGGCGGTCTTCGCCCTTGAGCAGTTCCATGCTCACCGCATCGGCGATGAGCAGCACGTCGGGCTGCGGGCTGCCGGCGGCGAACTCGGCCGCGAGCTTGGCCAGAATGTCGCTGGTGCCGGAGCGGTAGATGCTGACCTCGGTGCCCGGATTGGCCTTCTTGAAGGCCTCGACGGTCTTTGTCGCGTCAGCCTCCGGCTGCGACGTGTAAAGCGTCAGCGTATCGGCGCTGGCGGCGCCCGAAAAGAGCATTGCGGCAATCGCCACCTTGCTCGCGAGTAGTGAGACGAAACGCGTGTTCATGAGACCTCCTGATCGTCTTCTGTGCATGGCTTGCGGCTTCTTTGCCGACCAAGCCTGCTCCTCCCTGCACGGCGTATATGACCCATAGATGACAGCACGCCCGTTGTTCATATGCAATGTTCATTTGTTCCTTGTCAAACACAAATGAACACATGAACTGTGTCCTTGCCGACACAGTGCTTATCCACGATGTTAAAGCATGTCTCCCGAAAGTGGGAACCGGTTTCGGGGCAACGACAGGCGTGAAAGCAGGAGCTTGAAGTGCGGGGAGCGAATCTGAAGGATTGCGCAGCACTTCAGGTGCGAATCGGGAAAAGCAGATGCAGCGATCAACAAACAGGAAGCAGGCCGCGCCAGTGCGCGAAGCGCCGCTCGTCTCCTCCGACATCAACGTCAAGACCGCATGGCTCTACTATGTCGAGGGTCTGACGCAGGAGCAGATCGCGGAAAAGCTGAATGTCAGCCGCGTCAAGGTCATGCGCACGCTGGCCGCCTGCACTGCCGAGGGCGTCGTCGTCACCACCATCAATGCCGAAACCGCCGGACAGGTGGCGCTGGAGCGCGCGCTGGAAAAGCGCTTCGGCCTCGATGCGGCCGTCGTGGTGCCGACACCGGAAGATGCCGCCCATCTGGAGAAGGCCATCGGCCATGCGGTCGCGCTCTATCTCGGCGAGCAGATGCAGGACGGCATGACGCTTGCCATCGGCGGGGGCGCGACGCTGCACGCCAGCCTCGCCTATCTCGGCCGCCGGCAATTGCAGAATGCGTCCGTCATCGGCCTAGTCGGGGCCCTGCCCCATTCGCAATGGATCAACCCGTCCATCGTGGCGGCCAAGGTCGCCGATATTTTCGGCGTCGACAGCTACCAGATCACCGCGCCCGTCATGCTGCACGATCCGGCGCTGCGCGATCTTCTGTGGGCGCAGCCCGAACTGCTGGACGTCCGCACCCGCGCCGCCAATGCCGACATCGCCCTGTTGACGGTGGGTGAGATTTCTCGTGACGCCACCATCTTCCGGCACGGTCTGGTGCCGTCTGCGCTCATCCCCTCGCTGCGGGCAAAGGGGGCGACGGCCAATGTGCTTTCCTATTTCATCGATACGCAGGGAAAACTTGTCGATCACGAGGTCAACGACCGGGTGATGGCGATCGGCCTCGATGTGGTCGGCGCCATTCCCAACGTGGTTCTGGCCGCCGGCGGCCGCCACAAGATCGCCGCCATCCGCGCCGCGCTCAACGCCTTCGAGACGAACGTGCTGATCACCGACAGCGACACCGCGCAGGCGCTGACCGTGGCCGGCTAAGCGTCCGGTTCAGATCAGCCCGCGCTCGCGCAGAAAATCGTCGAGGCCTGCATTGGTCACGTCCTCGAATTCGCGCACCGCGTCGTTCATGCGGCGGCGGTGGGTGACGAGCAGGGTCAGCACCTGCCGCATTTCCACGGAAATGCCGAAGCGCGCCCAGCGCTCGGCAATATGGGCGGGAAGTTGCAGATCGGTGCAGAAGGCATCGAGGCTTTCATAGCCCAGCTCCTGCACCAGCAGTGCCGTATCCTCGCCTGAAAGCCGTTCCTCGAAGGCATGGTCGTGCAGACGCTGCGCCACCAGCTTGATATCGGCCGGCGAGGCGCTCATCACCTTGGAGACGATGTTGCGGACGTCGGAGGGACCGAACGGAGGCATGTTGAGTTTCCCTGCTGCCGGGGCGCCGAAACGGAAGCCAAACAGCTTTCCGTTCCCCTGCCCGATCAATCTTCTGGAACAGCATTCCCCGCCCCCGGCGTTGACCGGGAGCAGAAAATTATCAGGCCGAATATAGGTCCTTTGCCGGGAAACACCAATGCCGGCTCAGATCACCAGACCCATCGGGTTTTCGACAAGGCGTTTGAAGGCGCCGATCAGTTCGGCACCCAGCGCGCCGTCCACCGCCCGGTGGTCGGTCGACAGCGTCACCGACATCACCGTCGCGACCTTCACCTCGCCATCCTTCACCACCGCCCGCTGCTCGCCCGCGCCAATGGCAAGGATCGTCGCATGCGGCGGGTTGATGACGGCGGCGAAGTCCCTGATCCCGAACATGCCGAGGTTCGACACCGCCGTGGTGCCGCCCTGATACTCTTCCGGCTTCAGCTTGCGGGTCCGGGCGCGTGCCGCCAGATCCTTCATCTCGTTGGAGATCGAAGACAGGCTCTTTTCCTCCGCACGGCGCACGATCGGCGTGATCAGCCCGCCGGGGATGGAGACGGCGACGCCGACATCGGCATGCGCGTGCTTCACCATCGCACCCTCGGTCCACGACACGTTGGCGTCGGGAACCTCCTTCAGGGCCAGCGCCAGCGCCTTGATGATCAGGTCGTTGACGGAGAGCTTGTAGGCCGGCTCCTCGCCCTTTTCGGTCTTTCTGACCGGAGCGGCGTCGTTGAGCTGCTTGCGCAGGCCAAGCAAAGCATCCAGCTCGCAATCCACCGTCAGGTAGAAGTGCGGCACCGTCGACTTCGCCTCGACCAGACGCCGTGCGATGGTCTTGCGCATATTGTCGTGCGGGATCAGCTCGTAGGAGCCTTCCTCGAACAGCTTCAGCACGGCGTCGTCCGACATCGGCTTGGCGGCGGGAGCAGCGGCAGGTGCTGCGGTTGCGGTTGTGGGTGCCGCAGCCTTCGCCCCGCCCCCGGCAATCGTGGCTTCCACGTCGGCCTTCACCACCCGCCCCTGCGGACCCGAACCGAACACGCCTGACAGGTCGAGACCGGCCTCGCGGGCCAGACGCCGCGCCAGCGGCGTGGCGCGGACCGCACCCGCCTGCACGGGCATATCCCGTACGGCGGGCGCAGCCTGCGCGGACCTGTCCTGGGAGGACGATTCAGCAGATGAAGATTCAGGCTTGTCAGCTTTGGCTTCGGCAGCCGGACGAGCGGCAACACCCGTATCCTCGCCCTCGGCATAGATCCAAGCCACCGCATGGCCGACCGGAATGTCAACGCCTTCCTTGCTGGTGATGTTGCGCAGGATGCCGCTGGCCGGCGCATCGATCTCCATCGAGGCCTTGTCTGTCTCGATCTCGAACAGCACGTCGCCCTGCCTGACGGCGTCGCCTTCCTTGAAGAACCAGCGCGAGATCTGGCCGGTCGCCATGTCCATGTCGACCTTTGGGAGGATGACTTCGACGGCCATGTCTCAGCGCACTCCCTTCGCCAGATCGCGGGCAGCGGCGATGATGCCGGGCACCTGCGGCACGGCGGCCTTTTCCAGCTCCGGATTGTAGGGGATCGGCGTCTCGGCCCCGCCAAGCCGCACGATGGGCGCGTCGAGATAGTCGAACGCCTCGCTCTCGGCGATCATCGCGCTGATCTCGGCGCCGATGCCCAGCGTCTTGACCGCCTCGTAGACGCACAGCAGGCGCGAGGTCTTCTTCACGCTCGCAATCACCGTCTCGCGGTCGATAGGGCGGATGGTCCTGAGATCGATGACCTCGATGTCGATGCCCTCGCCGGCCAGCACTTCCGCCGCTTCCAGCGCCTTGTGCACCATGATGGAGGTCGCGACGATGGTGAGGTCCCTGCCCTCGCGGCGCACTTCGGCCTTGCCGATCGGCACCGTGTAATGGCCTTCCGGCACCGGGCCCTTCATCTTGTAGAGCAGCTTGTGCTCGAAGATCATCACCGGGTCGGGATCGGCGACGGCCGCCAGCAGCATGCCCTTCACGTCATGCGGGGTTGCCGGCTGGATCACCTTCAGGCCCGGCACATGCGCCAGCCACGCCTCGAGGCTCTGGCTGTGCTGGGCCGCAGCCCCCGTGCCGGAACCGGCCGGAAAGCGCATGACGACCGGAACCGAAACCTCGCCGCCCAGCATGAAGCGCATCTTGGCAGCCTGATTGACGATCTGCTCCATGCCGAGCGTGGCGAAATCGGAGAACTGGAACTCGAAGATCGGGCGCAGGCCGGTCACGGCAGCACCCACGGCGACGCCCGCGCCACCAAGCTCGGAGATCGGCGTGTCCATCACCCGGTCGGGACCGAAGCGCTCGACCAGATCGCCGGTCACCTGAAACGCGCCGCCATAGACGCCGATGTCCTCGCCCATGAGAATGACGCGCTCGTCGGCCTCCATGGCAATCGCCATGGCTTCCTGAATGGCCTGCGAGTAGCTCAGTTCGCGCACAGCCGCATCCATCATGCCACCTCTTCCGTATAGACAAACCGGGCAAGGTCGGAGATTTCGGGCATGGGGCCTTCCTTGGCGTATTCGATGCCTTCCGCGATCTCGCGCGCCACGTCCTCGCGGATCGCCTCGATGCCCTTATCGTCGATCACGCCGAATTCCTTCAGCTCGGTCTCGAACAGCGTGATCGGATCGCGGTTGGTCATCCAGTCCTCGATCTCTTCCTTGGTGCGATAGCGGTTGCGGTCGCTCTTGGAATGGCCGCGATAGCGGTAGGTCTTGGATTCGATCAGCGTCGGCCCCTCGCCGGCCCGCGCCCGCTCGATTGCCGCATGCGAGGCTTCCGCCACTTCCGAGAAATTGTTGCCGTCGACGATCACGCCCGGCATCGAATAAGCGGCGGCGCGGTCGGCGATGTTGGCCACGGCCGTCGAGCGCGCCGTGGAGGTGGACATGCCGTAGCCGTTGTTCTCGCACACGAAGATCACCGGCAGCTTCCAGATCGAGGCCATGTTGAGCGATTCGTGGAACGCGCCCTCATTGTTGGCTCCGTCACCGAAGAAGGAGACCACGACCTTGCCGTTGCCGAGGCGCTTGGCCGACAGCGCCGCACCCACGGCGATCGGGATGCCACCCGCGACGATGCCGTTGGCGCCCAGATTGCCCTTGCTGACATCGGCGATGTGCATGGAGCCGCCCCGGCCCTTGCAGTAGCCGGTCGTCTTGCCGAAGAACTCCGCGAACATCTTCTTCACGTCCGCGCCCTTGGCGATGGAGTGCCCATGGCCGCGGTGCGTGGAGGTGATCTGGTCCTCGTCGGTCAGCGGCATGCAGATGCCCATGGCGCTCGCCTCCTGCCCGATCGACAGGTGCATGGTGCCGTGGATCAGGCCGCGCATGTAGCTGTCTTCCGCGCCCTCTTCGAAGCGGCGGATCAGATACATCTTGCGCAGCACGTCCCTGAGCTGCTCGTGGCTGTACCGGGTGTAGGCGAAGGGCAGGTTCGTCTGCCCCGCCGCCTTGTTCGCTGTGGCCATATTCAGGCTCCTTAACCGTAAACGAGCTTGTCCTGCCGGGCGCGCAGTTCGGCGATCTTCGATCCCGGCGCCGGCGCGGCGTTGGCATAGGTGATCAGTTCACCCTTCTTGATCGGCGCGGTCACCGCGCCGCCCTGCAGGAGGCCGCAGGGAATGGCCTTGGCGGCGCGTGCTTCCGGCGCCGTCATGATCCAGGCGCGGTAGCAATATTCGCCGATGGCATCGAGCTTCTCGCCCGGCTGCATGTCCTTCTTGGCGACGGCGCAGACCTCGGCGACGGGCTTGGCCAGCGGCACCATGTCGGCCTTGCCGTAGAGCACGACGCGGGCGCAGGTCAGCGGCACTTCCAGCGACGTCAGGTGATAGGGGCGGTGGAAGGTGAAATACGGGCCCTTGCCCATCTTCAGGTCTTCCATGCGCTCCGAAATGCGCGGATGCGACATGTCGGCGACGACGAACACGCCCGGCGCCACGCCCTTGCCGATGGAGTAGTCGACAACGCCGATCTTGGAGAGCACGCCGCCATCCTTTTCCGGAACCAGCACGCTGGAAAGCTGGTCCAGCGTGGCGGCGGGGCCGTGCATGCCGGGCTTGTCGGGCACCAGACCGGTGGCGTTGGCGATCGCCGCCATCTCGACCATGGTCTTGGAGCCGTCAACGAACTCGACCAGCATGCGCACATTCATGTTGCGGCGGTGCGCTTCCTCCTCATAGGCGGGCGGCGTCGCATCGATGTTGAGCGGGTTGTTCTTGCCCTTGCCGGCGGCGACGATCGGATGGCCCATGGCCGAGACGAATTCGATCAGCTCCATGCAGGAAGACGGCTCGTCGCCCGCGCCCAGCGAATAGGTGACGCCGAGGCGATCGGCTTCGCTTTTCAGGTAAGCGCCGATGGTGACGTCGGCCTCGACGTTCATCATCACCAGATGCTTGCCGTGCTCCATGGCGCGCAGGCCGATCTCGGCCCCCACGGCCGGAACGCCGGTGGCATCGATGACCACGTCGATCAGATCGTTGCCAAGCACCAGATCGGCATCATCCGTCACCGCGATCTTGCCGGCTTCCATGGCTGCCGTCATGTCGGAAGCGGTGCCGACCTCGCGGGAGTGCCCCTTTTTCCGATAGGCGATGTCGACCGCCTTGTGAGCGTTGGGCATGTTGAGCTCGGAGATCGCACCGATCTCCACGCCGGCCATATGCGCCACGCGGGTGACGATATCGGTGCCCATCTCGCCGGAGCCGATGAGGCCGATGCGTATAGGCTTGCCCGAAGCTGCGCGCTCCTGAAGATCCCGCGCCAGACCGGTCGGGGAGATGTTGATGCCCATTTCGTGAATCCTCCGTAGTTGAACCATCAATAATGAACATGTGTTTTTCAATCAAGTCGAATGTTCATTGCTTGCATAATAGCACCCATTCGCCGCGGCTTCGCGGCGACAGAATGTGGATGGCAGCAGAGAATGTGAAATAATAGCCGTTCAGAGCAATCCGAACCGGTATTCGGTGATCTGGCGATAGGTTTCGCCGGGCCTCAGAACGGCATCGGCAAAGCCCGGATGATTGACGGCATCGGGAAAGCGCTGCGGCTCAAGGCACAGCCCGCCATGGCGCACGCCTTGCACACCGCCGTGCAGCCTTTCGCGCACCGGCAGATTGCCGCCGTCATAGAATTGCAGGCCGGGCTCCGTGGTCAGCACGTCCATCGCGATGCCGGAACGCGCCGCTTCCAGCTGGGCGGCGAAGGCCGGCGCCTCGCGCGCCTGACGCGCCAGCACGAAGTTATGATCGTAGCCTTCAAAACGCCCGCCTTCACGACAGACCGGCCGCAGCCTGCGAAAATCGAATCGGCTGTCGGCCACTGCACGGATTTCGCCGGTCGGGATGTTGTCGGCATCCACCGGTGTATAGGCATCCGCCGCTATGCGCAGCCTGTGGTCCAGCGCACTGCCGCCGCCGTCGAGGTTGAAGTAGGCATGGGCCGCGAGGTTGACAAGCGTTTCGCGGTCCGTGCGCGCCTCCAGTTCGATCACCAGCCGGCCGGGCTCCACCCGATAGAAGCAGCTTGCATGCATCTCTCCGGGATAGCCCTGATCGCCATCCGGCGACACCAGCGAAAGAAGCACGCAATCGGCGGAGCGCCGCTCCACCGTCCAGTCGCGCACCGCGAAGCCCTCCGCCCCGCCATGCAGATGGGTGCGGCCATGTTCGTTGAGATCGAGTCGGTGATCCCTGCCCCCGATATGCGCCCTGCCCCCGGCGATACGGTTGGCGCAGCGCCCGGCAATAGCGCCAAAGAATGCGCCATGCGTCCGGTAGGCGCTGAGGTTGTCGAAGCCGAGCACGACATTCACCGGACCGTCCCGTCCGGGCACAATCAGTTCCGTCAGCGAGGCCCCAAAAGAAATGACGCCGGCGGTGATGCCGCCGGCGCCAATCCTGATCACGTCATGGCGATCTTCCATCATCGGCTCCCCTGTGCGCCACATCATTGCGCTGCCAGTGTAACCGCAACAGAGCCGCCATGCAGCCTGCGTTCAGACGGCCGGCCGGGCGCGATGGCCCGACCGGCGTCCCGCGATCACTTCTTGGGAGTGATCTTGCTGATCCGGTCGTTTGCCGGATTGTCTTCACCCTGCGCCTTGTTGACGGCGAAAATGTCACCCTTGTCGTCGACTGCGACGTGGTTGGCGAACGGCGCATTTTCGAGGTTGGCGACGATGTTGCCGTCCGTATCGACGACCGTAACCGTGCCCGCGCCGCGATTGCTGACATAAGCGTGCTTTGACACCGGATCGAAGGCGACGTTGAGCGCGCCGGCACCCACCAGCACATTGTGCAGCGTCTCGCCGCTGTCGGTGTCCACGATCAGCAGGTTGTCGCTGCCCTGCGAAGCCACGAAGACACGCTTCGTCTCGCCGTCATAGGCAACGCCAATGGCGCCACGCGAACCCTTGATCGGGATCACCTTTTCCACCTCGCCGCTGGCGGAGTCGATGATCGCCACCTCGTCGGTGGACATGCTGACGGTGAACAGCTTGCCGGAATCGGCGTCGAACTTGAGGCTGCCGACGGAGAAGTTCTGACCGCGCTTGCCGCTCTTGATCTCGATCACGCCGGCAGGCTCAAGGGTCTTGGCGTCAAACACCACCACTTCCGGCGAACCGGAGGCGGTTGCATAGGCCTTGCCGCCCTTCTCGTCCACGACCACGTCACGGGCATGCGCGGCAGCGCCCGGCTCGAACTGCTTGACCAGCGAAAGGTCGGACTGCTTGTAGACCGCAACCGTGTTCTGGCGGGTGTTGGTCACCCACACGGTATCGTTGGCGTCATCGACGGCAACGCCATACACGGCATAAAGGCCGCCTTCCTTGCCGTCCTCGCGCGCCGGGGCTTCGCCGGGCGAGACCTGCGCCACGATCTCAAGCGTCTCCGGGTTCACCTTCACCAGAGCAGACGCCTTGACCGGCGGGCGGCCGACGGCGGACGTCACGAACACGGCGTCACTCTTGGCACTGTATGCGCTCTGATAGAGGCCGGGCACGAGCTTGTTATCCTTGACCTCGAACTTGTCTGCACCCGACAGCGGCACCTGCGGCGAAACCTTCAGTTCCACGATTTCGGCGTGGTAGGGTGCGGCAGTGGTCAGCACCAGCGGATGGGTGCCGACGGCAGCGTCCTCGGGCAGCTTGAAGGTCACCTCGAACTTGCCTTCCTGATCGGCCGTGAGCGGGCCTTCACCCAGAACCTGCGCCCCGCGCAGGAAGGTCACCGACTGGCCGGGCTTGAAGTCCTGGCCCGAAACCTTGATCTCCGAGCCCGAATAGATCGGTTTGCCCTGCTCGACGGCCGAAGCGCGCACGCGGCCCTGATAATCGGAATCCGGCGCATCGAAGGCGACCTGCGCCAGCGCGGTGCCAAGGCTGAGCGCCAGCGCGCCAGCGGCAATGATGAAGCGCAACCCCGCAGCGGACCGGTTTCGGGAAACGGAGGATGAAGTGCCGTGCATGGATAGCCTTCCTGTCAGTTGAGACCGCCTCAAAAAGCGATCATTTCATGATACGGGATCGTTCTACATAACATGATATTTTTTCTCAAGTTATATTGCAGTCACCCCCTCAGCGTTGCGCCACCGTCCACATAAAGATCGCTCATGGTGATATGGCCGGCGCGGTCGGAGAGCAGGAACACCACGGCTTCTGCCACATCCACGGGCGTCGCCAGCTTGCCCAGCGGAATGCCGCTCTTGAAGGTTTCAGGCGACCCTGCGATGACCTTTTGCGCACCGCTTTTGTCGGACCACATGCCGGTCTGCATCGGCGTCAGCGTCGAACCGGGCGCCACGATGTTGCAGCGTATGCCGAACGGCGCCAGTTCCAGCCCGAGGCAGCGGGTGAACATGGTGGCCGCCGCCTTGGAGGCCGCATAGGCGGCCATGGCGTGACGCGGAATGCCGGCGGCATTGGAACTGACCGTCACCAGCGCACCGCGCCGTCTTTCCGTCATGCGCCGGGACAAGGCCCGCATCACATGGAACACGCCGTCGCTGTTGACGGCAAAGACATTGCGCCATGTCTCGTCCGAAGTTTCTGTAACGAGATCGGTAGCCAGAATGCCGGCCACGCTGACGCCCAGATCGATCGGCCCGGCATCGGCCTCATGCGCCGCCACCAGCGCTTCCACGGCGGAAGAATCGCGAACATCGAGCGCCGCGCGCTTCACTTTGTCTTCAGGCAGATCGGCCAGCACGTCCAGCGCCGCCGCATCGAAGTCGGTCGCCAGAACCCTTGCGCCCTCCTCCACCAGAAGCCGCACCACCTCGACGCCGATGCCGCCGCCGGCACCCGTCACCAGCGCGGTCTTTCCCTCAAGTCCGGTCGGGCGCATGGCAAAAACTCCTTCAGTCGTGTTCGGCAAGCCGGCGGTCCAGCTCCGGCGCGATCAGCGCCGAAGCCGCGGGCGCGGTCAGTTGCGGATGCAGGAACGGCACCTCGACGCAATCGAGCGCCGCTGCATGCGCCAGCCACAGCTCCGGCTTGAGGTCCGGCCTGTCCTCGTGGTCGAGCCCGGCGCGCACATGCATCACCGTGCCCTCGTAGCGGCCATGATAATGGGTACGCACCAGCCGGTTGGTGTCGAGCACCACCCGCACCACGCCGTCCAGCGCCGTGCCCGGCAAATTGCCGAGCGGGCTGTCGCCTTCGCGCAGGAACTCGATGATGGCGGCGCGCGTCGTCAGTTCGGGATGTGCGTTCGGATCGTACCCGGCAATCGCCAGCAGCGCCCGCAGCGCCGCCGCCTCGTCCGGTTCCGGTTCGGCCCGCCAGCATTCGGCCGGATAGGAATCGAGCATCGCCACCACGCCGACTTCTTTCCCGCGCGCTTTCAGATGCACAGCCATGGCATGCGCGATGATGCCACCCACCGACCATCCGGCCAGATGATACGGCCCTTGCGGATAAAGCTCCGCGATCCTCTCGGCATAATCGGCGGCCAGCGCGTCGAGGCTGTCCGGCAGCGGATGCTCCGGGTCGATGGAAGGCGATTGCAACCCATAGACCGCGCGCCCGGTTCCCAGCGACCGCGCCAGCGTGCGATACCCCCACGAGAGACCGCCTGCCGGATGCACGATGAACAGCGGCGGCCTGCCTTCATCACCGCCGCGCAGCTTTATGATCGGCTCAAGTCCGCTGTCATGCACCCGGTCGGCATCGATGGAAGCGGCGAGCGTGGCGATGGTCGGGTGCTCGAACAGCACGCCGAGACCCGGATCGAAGCCGAACCGCTCCTGCACCCGCAACAAGAGATGCACGGCCAGCAGCGAATCGCCGCCGAGATTGAAGAAATCCGCATCTGGATCGGGCAGCGCTTCAAGCCCCAGCACATCGGCCACGAGCTGGCACAATGCCGCCTCGGTCGACGTCGCCGGCTCCCGCACGGCCTGCACCTCGAAGCTCGGCGCCGGCAGCGCCTTGCGGTCCAGCTTGCCATTGGCGTTGACCGGCATCGCCTGCATCTCGACCACGGCCGAAGGCACCATATAATCCGCCAGCCGCGCCGCCATATTCCGGCGCAGCCGCTCCGCCTCGTAGCCCTCGCCCGGCACCACATAGGCGACGATGCGTTTGTCGCCCGGCCGGTCCTCGCGCACGATCACCGCCGCATCGCTCACCAGAGCGGAACCGGCAATCGCCGCCTCGATCTCGCCAAGCTCAATGCGCAGCCCCCTGATCTTCACCTGATAGTCGCAGCGCCCGAGATAGACGACCGCGCCATCCTCACGCAGCCGCGCCAGGTCGCCGGTCATGTACATGCGCTCGCCCGGCCGGAACGGATCGGCCACGAAGCGCTCTTCCGTGAGATCCGGCCGCCCGAGATAACAGCGCGCAAGCTGCACACCCGCAAGATAGAGATGACCTGCAACACCGGGCGGCAGCGGCCGCAACCGCGCGTCCAGCACGTAAAGCCGCGTGTTCCACACCGGAAACCCGATCGGCACCGGCGAAGACGTATCGTCCGGCCCCGCCGGCCAGTAGCTGACATCGACAGCCGCCTCGGTCGGCCCATAGAGATTGTGCAACTCGCCGGCAATGCGCTGATGGAAGCGGTCACGGTGGTCGGCGGTCAGTTCCTCGCCGCTGCAGAAGGTGCGCGCGACGCTCAAGCCCTGCGAGGCCGGCGAAGCGAGAAACGCCGAGAGCATGGAGGGCACGAAATGCAGCGTGGTGATGCCGTGCCGGCGCACCAGTGCCGCAATCGCCGCCGGGTCGCGATGCGCGCCGGGCGGTGCCACCACCAGCCGCGCCCCGCACAGGAACGGCAGAAAGAACTCCCACACCGACACGTCGAAGGTGGCGGGCGTCTTTTGCAGGAAGCGATCATCGGCCGTGAAGCCATAATGCGTGCGCATCCATTCCAGCCGGTTGACGATGGCGCGATGTTCGATCACCACGCCCTTCGGGTCGCCGGTCGAGCCCGAGGTGTAGATGACATAAGCCATATCGCCGGGCTCAACCTGCGGCAGCGCGCCCTCGCCCGGCTCCTGCGGCCAGTCGGCCGGGGCCAGCACCTGCGCCCCCGCAAAGGCTTCGTTGCCCGGCTCTGCCAGAACGCACACAGGCTTTGCCGCAGCCACGATGCGAGCCAGACGCTGCGGCGGATTGTCGAGGTCGAGCGGCAGGTAAGCCGCTCCCGCCCGCAAACTCGCGATCAACGCGATCACCAGTTCAGCCGAGCGCGGCAGCGCCACCGCCACGATCCGGTCGCGCCCTGCGCCGCGCTTCACCAGTTCGCCCGCAAGTGCTGCCGTGCGCCGGTCAAGCTCGGCATAGCTGAGCATCGTGTCGCCGAACACCAGCGCCGGCGCATCCGGCGTCTGAGCCATCTTCGCCTCGATCAGCGCCGTCAGCGTCGTGTCTGGCACGTCATGCTCGGTCCGGTTCGCCTCCACCAGATAGCGCTCGACATCTGCATCGCAGGCGATCGGCACATCGGCCAGCGTCGTCGCGTCCATGGCCTTTTCGAGAAAAGCCGCCAGCCGCCGCGAATGCGCTTTCGTCGCCTCCGCCGAATAGAGCGCCGGATTGGAATCGACCTCCATCAGCAGCGCGCTCAGCGCATCGCCCCGGAAGGTGAAAGTGATGTCGTCCACCGCCCCCGCGCCCAGAATGTTCAGCCTCACGTCCAGCCCCGGCATGGTCGGCGGCAGGTCGAAGGGCTGCATGTTGATCAGCGGCCCATAGAGCCGACGCGAGCCGCCGACGAGACCCAGATCGCGGCGCAACTGCTCCGAGCGGTAGCGCCCGTGCCGGCGCGCGCGCATCATCTGCTTCGACACGCCGACCAGATAATCGCCCGTCGCCTGCGCCTCGTCGGGCGCTACGCGCAGCGGCAGAACGTTCATCAGCATGCATGGCACGCGCGCCGCCACATTGCCGAGCCGGCCCATATGGGGCACGCCGACGACGATCTCTTCCGTCCCGGCAAAGCGCCGGCAATAGGCCGCGACCAGCGCCGTCAGCGCATCCGGCCACGTCACTTTCGCCTCCGAAGCAAAGGCTTGCAGCCGTTCCATGAATCTTTGCGGCAGGTAGAGACTTTCCCGGTGGAAGCTCGGGCCGGAGATGGCGCGCCCCGGCGCCATGCCGCTCACCGGCTCCAGCCCGGCCATCGCCTCGTGCCAGAAGGCGCGGTCCGCCGCGCGCTTTTCAGAGCCGGCATAGGCGCGGTCATCGTCCAGCGCCACCTGCAACGGCGGAAAATTCGCCGCCGGCTCCGTGCCCTTCATCAGGCATGAATAGCGCTCCGCCACCCGGTTGGTGACCAGCACCATGCCGAAGCCGTCGATGGCCAGATGATGGATGCGCTCGTAGAAGAAATGCCGCTCATCCGACAGCCGATAGAGCCGGAAGGCCGCGATCCGGTCGCGGGCGAGGTCCACCGGCGTGTTGGTGTCGGCTTCAATCGCGGCGAGCGCCTCCGCCGCCGGATCGTCCGCGCCCGAAACGTCGATGACTTCGAGCAATGGCCGCCGCGACGGATCCACCACCTGCACCGGCCCGTCGGGACGGTCCTCGAAACGCAAGGACAGCGCCTCCGCCTCATCAACAGTCGCGTCCACCGCCTTGCGGAAGGCGTCGACGTCGAGCGGCCCGGAAATATCGAGATACTGCCCCGTATTGAGGATCGGATTGGTCGGGTCGATGCGCTGCGTGTACCACAGGCCCGTCTGCGCCTCGGTCAGCGGCGCGCCTGTCCCTGAAATGGCGGCAGGCGGCTTCGCATCCATCTCTATGCCCCGCTGCCCGTACCCGTTTGCCCGGCCTGCCCCGCCCGCTTCGCCTCGACCGCCTCCCACCAGCCGGCCAGCGTGAAGCGGTCGGCCAGTTCGGCGAATTCGAGGTCGAGCCCGTCTTCCTGCCATTTCAGGATGAGGTTGAGCAGACGCATGGAATCGATGCCGAGGTCCATCAGATTGTCCTCGAGCCCGATCTCCTCCGGGTCCTCGTGGATCATGCCTGCGATGTCGGCGCGCATGCGCTCCAGCGTGATGGCCATATGAGCCTCCGTCAGACCAAAGCGGCGATGAGCTTGTCGGTGCCGGCAACGACGCCGCAGCGCCCCGCCACCCAGTCCAGCGCCAGATCGTGCTTTTCGCGTGAGAAATCGGCCAGCGCATCGGCTGCAAAGAACGCCTCGATGTCGCGCTGGAAGGCTTCCGCCGCCGTCATCATGCAGCCGATATGGGCATAGATGCCGGTGACGATGAGCTGGTCGCGTCCGCGCACCCGCATCAGCGTCTCCAGATTGGAGCGCTGGAAGGCGCTGTAGCGTTGCTTGACCAGCACGAAATCGCCCTTTTCAGGCGCAAGCGGCGCGATGATCGCCTGATCCGTCTCGGCCGAGCCCATGCCCGGCCCCCAGATGTCGGCCTGCAAGCCGCGGTCGCGCCGGTCCTGATCGCCGTTCTGGGCGGTGTAGAAAACCGGAATGCCCTTCTGCCGGCAATGCGCCGCGAGCCGCGCGATATTCGCGGTCGCGGGCGCAAGCGGTGAAGCATCCGCCACGAAGGGCCGCACGAAATAGTTCTGCATGTCGTGGATCAGCAGCGCCGCGCGGCCGGTCTCGACCTGCCAAGGCCCGCGCGAAGCTGGAAGCTCCGCCGCCAACGGCAAATCATATGGCTGTATGGTTGGAAGCCCCATGGCGTCACCCCTTCTCCGCTTCGGCGTCGAGGAACGCCTGCCGCAGCCGCGCGCGCAGTTCCTTGCGGCTGATCTTGCCGACCGCCGTGGTCTCGAACGCGTCCACGAACAGGATCTGGTCCGGCACCTTGAATTCGGCCACGTTGCGGGTGCGCATCCACGCCTTGATCGCCGCGCCCTTCGGCTTCTCGCCCTGCGCAATGATGAAAGCGCAGCTCCGCTCGCCCAGAAATTCGTCCGGGATCGACACCACCGCCGCGTCGAATACGTTCGGATGCGCCAGAAGATGGTCCTCGATCTCTTCCGCCGAAACCTTCTCGCCGGCCCGGTTGATGTGGTCGGTCGCCCGCCCCTGCACCACGAGATAGCCTTTCGGCGTGCGCTTCACCACATCGCCGGTGCGGTAGAAACCGTCTTCGGTGAAGGAGCGCGCATTGGCGCCCGGCTCGTTGTGATAGGCGCGGATCGTATAAGGCCCGCGCGTCAGGAGATTGCCGGCCTCGCCTTCCGGCACGGGATTGCCCGCATCGTCGACGATCAGCACCTCGTCGTCCGGACTGATCGGCCGTCCCTGCGTTTCCACCACGATCTCATCGGGATCGTCGAGGCGCGTATAGTTCACCAGCCCTTCGGCCATGCCGAACACCTGCTGGAGCTGGCAGCCAAGTGTGGCGCGCACGCGGCGCGCGGCTTCCGGCATGAATTTCGCCCCGCCCACCTGCAGCACCTTCAGGCTGGACAAATCGTGCTTCGCATTGGCCGCCGCCTGCATCCATAACAGCGCCAGCGGCGGCACCAGCCCGGTGATCGTCACCTTCTCCTCAGCGATCAGCGCGAAAGCCGTCTGCGCGTCGGGCGAAGGGCACATGACGATACGGCTGCCCGCGTAAAGCGCACCCATCACGCCCGGCGAGCTCATCGGGAAATTATGCGCCACCGGCAATGCCGCCATGTAGACGCTGTTCTCGTCCAGCCCGCAAATCTCGGCGCTCGCCCCGAACGAATAGATATAGTCGTCATGGGTGCGCGGAATGAGCTTCGACAGCCCCGTGCTGCCGCCCGAAATCTGCAGGAAGGCGACAGCGCAAGGCGAAGGATCGCCCGGCAGCAGCGCCGGATCGGCGGCAAAATCCTCGAAGCGCGCAAATTCCTCCGCCTCGCCCAGCACCACGACATGGCGAAGCGTCGGCGCCTGAGCCTTCACCTCGCGCGCAAGGGCGCGATAGTCGAAGCCGTCGCCCCTGTCGGCCACCACATAGCCGGTAGCTTCGGCCTTCCCGGCGAAATGCGCGATCTCGGTGCGGCGGTGCGCCGGCAGCGCGTAGACCGGGATCAGCCCGGCATAAAACAGGCCGAACACCACCGACAGAAACTCCGGCCGGTTGCCGATCTGCACGATCACCCGCTCGCCGGGCTTCAGCCCGAGCTTGAGGAAACCGGCCGCCGCCGTCTCGGCGCGCGCATGCAACTCCCCATAACTCCAGCGCTGATCGCCGCCCACCACCGCGATGCGGTCGGGAAAGGCGGCGGCGCGCTCGCGCAGCATCTTGGGAAAAGTTTCACCGCGCCAATGGCCCTTGTCGCGGTAGCGCCGGGCGAATTCCTCCGGCCATGTCTGGCTGACTTCACTCATGCCGCATGCTCTCGCAGGGGTCGACCGTGCTCGTCAATACCGAGTGCCGAAAGCAGCGCCACGAACTTGGCCGAGGTCTCGTCGGTCTCGCCGGCAGGGTCGGAGCCCGCGACGATGCCCGCCCCGGCATAGAGCGTCGCGTGCCTGCCAGCCAGCCGCGCCGAGCGGATCGAGACATACCACTCACCGTCGCCCGCCTCGTCGGCCCAGCCGACTGCGCCCG
The DNA here is from genome assembly GCF_014201615.1 of Aquamicrobium lusatiense. Lineage (NCBI taxonomy): Bacteria > Pseudomonadati > Pseudomonadota > Alphaproteobacteria > Hyphomicrobiales > Phyllobacteriaceae > Aquamicrobium > Aquamicrobium lusatiense. The sequence continues at coordinate 56,516 of NZ_JACHEU010000005.1, forward strand.
CATAGAAGCCGCGGTCATAGCCTTCGAGCTGGCCGATCACCTCGGCGGAGCGCTCGCGCGGCAGGCCGCACACGGCCGGCGTCGGGTGAAGCACGGATGCGAGTTCCGCCACCGGCGTTTGCGCATCCTTCAGCGTGCCGACGATGCGCGTGCCCAGATGCCACATGGAAGCGGTCGAGCGCAGCGTCGTGCCTTCCGGCGCATTCAGATCGCGGCAATAGGGCGACAGCGCGTCGAACACGGCATCGACCACCGCCTGATGCTCGCGCCGGTCCTTTTCCGATGTCTCCAGCGCGGCGGCGGAAGCGCGATCCGCGGCAGGGTCGGCATAACGGCGCGCCGAACCGGCCAACGGATGCGAAACGACCTCACTGCCCTTGCGCGACACCAGCAATTCCGGCGTCGCCCCCACCAGCAGCGGGCGCGCTGCGTCTGCCCCGGCGGGCAGAAGCGTCGAAAAAGCGGTGATGCTGGGGTCTCGGGCCAGCGCCGCCAGCAGGCGTGCGGCGTCGAATTCATGCGTCGAAGCCAGCTCAAGACTGCGCGACAACACAACCTTGGTGAGCGGGTCGGGCTCGCCCGCCGACCCGGCAATCAGCTTCAGAGCGGCCGCAACGGCTTCACCATACGCAACGGGCGCCGGAACCGGCGTGATGGCGCAGCGCACTGCATCCGGCAGCGCCATGCGCTTTCCGGCGCTGCCCCTGTCATCGGCAGCGTCGGCACAGATTTGCGGCTGGAAAAGATAATCCGCCTGCGAACGGTCAAACGGCAGCGCACCCATGACCACCCGCGGACCGCCCTGGTTTTCCGCGAAAAACGCAGCCACCCGCGCGGCCAGACTGTCGATCGCCCCGCGCTCGACTTCCGCGCGCAGCCCCTGCCCGGTCACGCTGCGCGCACTGCCCTGCAGGCGGAACACCTCATCCACCCCCTGCGCGGAAGCGGAATTTGAACTTTCATTTCCCGACGACAAGACCAGCACCTGAATTTTGATTATCGCCGCCTTGGATGCAGAGCATCTTTAGCGATGATCCGACGTCACTTTGCGGGCACCAACAAAATATGAATGCCTATGTCAACTTACAAACTTGCAATGTAGACATGAATCCGGGATGCCAGCCATATAATGCCGTGCCAGCAGGGAGCGAAAACACCACATGACTGAAAAGCGCCGATATGACGCCGTCGCCATCTGGCTGCACTGGCTGGTCGCTTTGCTGGTGCTCATCCAGTTCGCGACCGGCTGGGTCTGGGGCTTTTTCGAGCGTGGCTCGGAACCGCGCTTTTACCTGTTCAGAACCCATATCACGCTGGGCTCCGCCATTCTGGCGCTGGCCGTGGCGCGTGTCGGCTGGCGCCTCACCCACCGCGCCCCGCCCCTGCCGGAAGGCATGACACGCCTGCAGCGCATCGCCGCTCATGCCGGGCATGGCCTGCTCTACCTTGCCATTCTGGTGCAGCCGGCACTCGGCCTGCTGGCGATCTCCGGCTTCGGCAAGACGCTGGGCCGCTGGCCACGCGACGCGCACAATCTGGCGGCAAAACTCATCCTCGCCATCATCATCCTGCATGTCGCGGCCGTGATCTGGCACCAGCTGATCCGCAGGGACGGCCTTCTGGCACGCATGCTGCCGGCACGGTTTTCCGCTCAGACACGATGAGGGCGCGGTTTCCGTTCAGGGGTCGCGGAAAAACGCCGGAAAGCCTCTTCCGCGATGAAAAACATTTCATTTCAACGGCTACATGATAAAATTCATCAAGTTTGATCCGCCGCGGCCTTGACGGCATTTCGCCCGACCTGCCACAGCTAATCCATGCAACCGCAAACTGCCATTCCTGCCCAGCCCAAACAGCCGCAGCCGGCTGCGCTCGGCATTTTCGGCACCCCCGTCTCCACCCACAGGCTGGAGCGCCGCCGCGTCACGGCGGGCGACAGGGCATTCGTGATTTTCCGCGCCGTTCCGCTAAATCCCGCACCGGCGCGCGGCCACCCCCTGCTTTACATGCTGGACGGCAATGCCGCCTTCGATGCCCTTACGACCGCACATCTGGAAGCCAATCCCGCCCTCGCCATTGCCGGAATAGGCTACGATACGGATTTGCGCTTCGACGTTCTGGCACGGACGCTCGATTACACCCCTGCCGAGACCCCATTAGCCGCGAACGGGCGCAGGACCGGCGGCGCGGACGCCTTCCTCGATCTCCTTACCGGCGAACTGCGCAGGCAATCGGAAGCCGGGCTCCCTGTCGACCCGCTGCGCCGCACCCTGTGGGGCCATTCGCTGGCCGGCATGTGCACGCTCTATGCACTTCTGCGCAAACCCGGCGCCTTCCGGCGCTACGCCTCCGTCAGCCCGTCGATCTGGTGGAACGACGAATGGATGCTGGACTTCGAGGCGCGGGCTGCCCTGCCCGAAAACGATGCCGGGATTAACGATGCCGGGGTTCTCGTCATGCTGGGCGACAGCGAGCGCCGCTCCAATCCCGCAGGCCCGCACTGGGAAGGCCCCGCCCCCCACACGCTGGAGATGGTTGAGAGGCTGAAACGGCGCCCCGGCCTTCAGGTCGGGCATGACATCTTTGCCGGACTTGGCCACGCGGCAACCCTGCCGGCTTCGCTCGGCCCCGCAATGAAGTTAGCCGGTGCCGGGTAATTTGCCGGGCATCCGGCAACGCGGCGCGCTCACCGGCCTGTGAAAGTTTCGACAGAGTTTATGGTGAAAAATGCCTTATAATCTTGAATGCTTTAGTCAACAATGATAACCGCCACCCAGTTTGATCGAACGGTGCCCTTCGGGATGCCTTCGACGGAGTGCGGAAATCTGCGCGATGTCCGGCAGGATGGTGCTCGAACGCCGCGGAACAATTTGAGGTAGGGTTGCAGAATGGTCGATCTGATGAGGCGTGAAACCTGTGCTAAGGGATCGGCACTGAAACGTCTGGCCGCTGTCGCACTCTGTGCCGGCCTGTGTGCTGCCTTCACCCAAACGACCTTTGCCCAGGAACAGCCCGCGCCGCAGGCCCCGGCCGCCGCAACCGCGCCGGCAGCACCCGCCCCCACGCAACCGGCCCCCACTCAGCCGGCAGCAGCAGAAACGGCTCCCGCAGCCCCTGCCGTTCAGGCACCGGCTACGCCCGCCCCCAGGCACAGGATACGTCATCACCGGCCCCTGCCGCTCCGGCATCAGATGCGACGCAGCCCGCCACCGGCACCGACGGTGCAGCCCCCGGCGCTGCCGCGCCCGCACAGGACGGCCAGCAGCAGCCGGCACGGGCGCCTGCCGCCGATGCGAATGCCGCGCAGGACAATATCGAATCCTCCGCCCAGCCGGTTGAAACCGGCGCAGAGGAAGCAGCCCCCGGCGAAGAAGGCGAACGGGATCTCTCCCTGCCGCACGACCTTTCGCCATGGGGCATGTTCATGGCCGCCGACTGGGTGGTCAAGGCGGTCATGATCGGCCTTGCCTTCGCCTCGCTGGTCACCTGGACGGTCTGGCTTGCCAAGTCGCTTGAACTGGCCGGCTCTAAGGCGCGCCTGCGCTCGGCCCTGCGCGCCATTCTGGGCTCGGCTTCGCTGGACGAGGCAGCCCAGAAGCTCGGCAAGCGCGGAGATGCGGGTTCGCGTCTGGTTCAGGCCGCCGTCGAGGAATCGAAGATGTCGGCGGGCGCACTGGATTACGCCGATCCGTCCGGCCTCAAGGAACGCGTCTGGTCGCGCATGTCGCGCATCCAGATCCAGACCGGCCGCCGCCTCAGCCGCGGCACCGGCGTTCTCGCCACCATCGGCTCCACTTCGCCCTTCGTCGGTCTGTTCGGCACCGTCTGGGGCATCATGAACTCGTTCATCGGCATCTCGGAATCGCAGACCACCAACCTCGCGGTTGTGGCGCCCGGCATCGCCGAGGCCCTTCTGGCCACCGCGCTCGGCCTCGTCGCCGCCATTCCCGCCGTGGTCATCTACAACGTCTTCTCCCGCTCGATCACCGGCTATCGTCAGGCTCTGGCCGATGCCGCCGCCGGCGTTGAGCGCCTCGTCAGCCGCGATCTCGACTTCCGCAAGGCCCCTGCCGCCGCGCGCGAACGGCTGGCAGCGGAATAGGAGCTGGAACCATGGCCGGAGGCATCAGGGAAAGCACCGGGGAAGACGACGATCTTCAGGAAACCCACGAGATCAACGTCACGCCCTTCATCGACGTCATGCTGGTTCTGCTTATTATCTTCATGGTGGCGGCGCCGCTGGCAACCGTGGATGTGAATGTCGATCTGCCGGCGGCGGCCGCCACGCCGGCGCCGCGGCCCGACAAGCCGCTCTACCTCACGGTCAAGGAGGACCTCACCGTCCTTCTCGGCAATGACGAGGTGGCGCGCGATACATTGCCGAGCGCGCTCGACAACTTCACCGGCGGCGACAAGGAGCAGCGCGTCTTCCTGCGCGCCGATCAGGCCGTCGACTACGGCGAGCTGATGAATGTCATGAACCTGCTGCGCAAGGCAGGCTATCTGAAGATCGCTCTGGTCGGCCTTGAAATGCTGCCCGCAGCGACCACCGAAAGTGAAACCGGATCACCGTGATGAGCAACGCGGCCTACCATCCGGCGGACAGTCTTTCGCTGAATCTCGGCAAGGGCGAAATCGCGCTCTGGTCGGGTGCCGCCGCTTTCGTTCTCGCCGTGCATCTGGCCGGCGTCTGGTATCTCAATCGCGTTCCCGCCATGGAAGCGCCCTCCCTTGATGCCGCTCCCGCCATCATGATGGAGCTGGCACCCATGGTCGTGGCGCCCGAAGCCGTTCTCAACGAGATGGCCGAGGTGGTTGACAGCGCTCCCGCCGAGGAGGTCGAGGAAATCGTCGAGGAGATCGACCCGGTCGAAGAGCCCGTTCTCGAAGAGGAAGTGGTCGAGGAAGAGCCCGTGGAGACCGAGGAAGTGGCGGAGCTTGAGCCCGTCGAAACCCTCGAAGATGTGGTCGAGGAGCTTGAGGAAGTGCCGCTTCCCGAGGTTGCGATGGCCGTGCCGCAGCGCCGTCCCGTGCCCGAAAAGCCCAAGCCCATCGAAAAGCCGGTTGAGAAGAAGGTCGAGAAAAAGAAGGTCGAGAAGAAGCAGTCGAAGCCGCAGGTGGCCGCCACCAAGTCGGCCACCGATGCGCCGGCAACCGCTGCGCCCCGCGTCGCCAGGGCTGCGGCCGGCTCGGGAATGTCGCCTGCACGCTGGCAGTCCCGCGTCAACGCTCACCTCAACCGCTACAAGCGCTATCCCAGCGGCGCCAGAGGCGTCGGCATCGCCACCGTCAGCTTCACCATCAATCCCGGCGGCGAAGTGCTTGCCGTCTCGCTCGCTCGTTCTTCGGGCGATCCAGCCTTCGACAGTGCGGCTGTTGAGCTGGTGCGCCGTGCCTCGCCGGTCCCAGCCCCACCGCCGGATCTGGCCAAGTCGCGCATGAGTCTCGTCGTGCCGATCCGCTATTCGCGTTGAAACATCCCGCACTGAAGGGCGATATTTCCTTTCCGTGCTGCAAAAACGACATGCCGGGTTTCCTCATGAAGCCCGGCGTTTTTGCTTTTTTCCATGGGAATTGCCGGATTGGCACGGCCTCTCCGCGAAAATGAACACGATATGAATGCGCGGTTCGTGGTCGGTTCAGCCAGAGCGCCCTAGATTCCTCTCATGGATGGGTGATGGCGACTGCCTGTCCCGCAAGCCCCGAAGGACATCAAGGAGAAGACCATGATCAGGATGATTAAGACCGCAGTTCTTTCCGCTCTCATCGGCTTGGGCGGGCTGGCCGCCCTTCCAGCCGCAGCGCAGGCGGACGGCCTTTACCTCAATTACGGCGGTCAGGGTTCCGCTTATGGCATGAATGTCCAGCATCGCGACCACGGCCGCCATCAGGATTGGCGCCGTGACCGTGAGCGGCATCATGACGCGCGCCGCGACAGGGGCCGTCATGATGGATGCAGCGCACGCACGGCCCTGAACAAGGCCGATCGCATGGGCGTACGGCGCGCACGCGTGGTTGATTCCAACCGCCGCATCGTGCGGGTGGCTGGCCACAAGTTCAATCATCGCGTCGTGCTGACCTTCGCAAACCAGCGCGGCTGCCCGGTGCTTCGCTAACCCGTCTCGGTTGAGACATTTCCCGCACGGCACAGGCCGAAATCGGGTTCCGACAACAAAAAGCCCCGGAAGCGTTCAGCTTCCGGGGCTTTTTCAGATGGGTTTTTCAGGCTTACTTCAACTCGAAGGTCACGTTGACCTGTACCCGATAGGCATTTTCGCCGGCCTGAACCGGTGCAGCGCCGGCTTGCGGAACGGCGTCGAAGGACTTTGCAGCCATGCGGATAGGCATCGGCGGCGCCGACTGCTCCGAGATTTCGAGCACCTTGCCGACCGAAGAGCCGGCTGCTTCGGCCAGCGTCTTGGCCTTGGCGATGGCATCAGCAACCGCCTTCTTGCGCGCTTCGGTGACAACCGCGGCCGGATTGGCATTGGTGAAGACGATGCCGCCACCCTCGTTGACGCCCAGCGTAACGGCCTTGTCGAGCAGCTCGCCGGTCTTGTCGATGTCGCGAATGCGCACCGAAAGCGCATTGGTGACCTGATAGGCGACCAGTTCGGCTTCCTGTCCGCCATCCGGCTTGGAATTGTAGTTGTAGCGCGGGCTGATCTGGATACCGGCCGTCTGCAGGTCGCGGTCCTCGATCCCCGCCGCCTTCATGGCCGAGATCACCGCGGCCATCGCATCATTGTTGGCGTCGAGTGCCGCGCGCGCGGTCTTGGCCTCGCGCATGACCGACAGCGACAGGATTGCGATGTCGGGAGCAACAGTCGCCTCCCCTTCGCCGGTAACCACGATCTGCGGCGCCGGCCTGGCATCGGCGGCATTGGCGACGGCAGGCAAAACCATTGCCGCAGCCAGTGCCAGAGGTAGAAGGAATCCGTTCATCAGGTGCTCCATGAAATGCGTCCCAGCGCGGAATGCTTTAAGTGGCGAATATGGACTGATTTGGGCACTTGACGCCATAGTCTCATCAAATGAATGAAGTTCCCGACTTTTAAGCCCCCACCGGCCCCGCTTCTGCAGCCGTGGCTCTTGTGCCGGCAACGGAAACGCACTAATCAGCCCTGCGTGGGGCCTGTAGCTCAATGGTTAGAGCCGGCGGCTCATAACCGCTTGGTTGGGGGTTCGAGTCCCTCCGGGCCCACCATTTCCCCTTAAAATCAAAAACATGTACATTCCCACCGGCAGCACGAAACCCGTGTAGCGGGTCGCGCGATCTGGCAATCTTGTCACCGCTTCTGTCATCAAATTACTTTTGAGATTCGCAGCCTGAACCCGTCTCAAGCGGTATTTGAAGCCAGCCTGTCTCTGCCCCTGCTCTGCAAGCTTTGAGGCAAGGTGCTTCAGAAATGATCCGGTAACCGCCATCGCGCACGGCGGGTGTTGATGCGGTTTTCCTCGAGCAGGTCCTTCGGCGTCGGGATCAGTGTAATCGAAGGTGATCGCATGCGCGGGGCCGACGATACCGCCGATTACCACATTCGATCATGACACCCGGAAATCGGCTGCTTTTTCGCGTTCGGATCGCCGTCAAGGATGATCTGGCAGTCCACCCCGGCCACACAGGCCTTGGCGGGCCGTGCAGCAGGTTACCCATCCGCCCCCGGCACCAGAACCGTGGCATCAATCAGGTCGACCGCCAGCGAACTGACATCGGCAAGATGCAGGTTCGAGCAGATAGCGGCCGCCGGCGGCCGTCACCGGCCCGTTGAGGTTGCCGGCCAGCGTCCGGTCGAGGATCTCGAACGACATGGTTCCTTCGGGCACGCGGTTGACGCGGGTGACGTACTGGTAAGTGAGGTCAGGCATGTGTGACTGGCCTCCCGAAACGCGAAAAGGACTGATGAAGTCCCGGTCTAAAAGAGGCTTAAGGCCAGCGATACGAACAATAAAGGGGGCAGTTTTGCTCCCCGAGGCCCATGACTTACGCTTTCTGCAAATTGGCAGGCATGCTAAGGCGCGATGTCTTGCATCATATTGCAACGACCCTTGCTATGCTTGCTGGTCTGTTGGGAGCACACCGCATGAACAAATGGAAGCTCTTGAGGAGGAAACTGCGGTATGGTTTCCGGCACAAATTTGGCTTTTTTCAAGAGCCGGTCGTGAAGACGGAGCAATTTGGCATCCGCGCTGGATACAGGCACAGACCTGAAAACGCCTTCTATGATGATACAGCCCAGAAAGATCAGCACCAGCGCGAGGTGTATGAAGCCGCGGCCGCAGCCAGCAAAGAAATTGGCGCGAAAAAAGTCTTTGATATAGGATGCGGGTCCGGCTTCAAGCTGATGAAGTTCTTTCCAGACACCGAAACCGTTGGTTTTGATTTGGAGCCCACCCTGTCATTTTTGAGGCAGACATATCCTGAGAGGCAGTGGGCCTCAGCCGACTTCGAAACAGATACGGATCAGGCGGATATCGTTATCTGTGCTGACGTGGTTGAGCATATCCCAAACCCGGATCTGCTCATGCAGTACCTGTCACGCATTACACGAGGAAAGCTTGTTATCTCGACTCCGGACAGATACCGCGTCTATGGCTGGGATCATTCAGGACCACCGCGAAACCGTGCACATTGCCGCGAATGGTCGATGGATGAGTTCCGTATCTATGTTGAACGATGGTTCAACATAGAAGATCACCGCATAACAAACTTTGACGATTCCACCCAGATGATAATTGGAACACCGCGGTCCCCTGCTGGACCGGTGGCCTGACAGAGCGCGTCCAATGAAGTCAGAGTTTATTTCAAACCAGCACCTGCAGCCGGGCATCCTCCACTATTCGAAGAGAGTCCCAATCCAGCAGATACCAAAGATTCTTCACTTTGTGTGGGTCGGCGACGAAGCAAAATGTCCGCATCATTGCATTGACAGTTGGAGGGTTCATCACCCGGACTGGGTGATCAAGGTCTGGGGCAATGACGACTACAACAATCGGCAATGGCGCCTGAAGTCCCACATGCAGGACATGTGGAATTATGAACTGAACGGTGTCGCAGATATGATGCGCTACGAAATCCTCCTGGAAAATGGTGGAATCGCGCTTGATGCCGACAGCATATGCCTGAAGCCGCTGCCAGAGTGGATTTTAGAATGCGAAGCTGTGGCTGCAACCGAAAACGGACTTTTCCGGACTCCTCTGATCGCCTGCGGCTTTCAGGGAACCAGGCCCAAAAATCAGTTCTATGAGACGCTGGTGCGGGAACTGGAAAGCAATCCCAATGCATTATTCAAGACTATTCTTGGCTTCCGCCATAAGCGCTACCCTGCATGGAAAAGTGTTGGGCCACGATATCTGACCCGGATTTACCAACGCGAAGCATATTCCAACCTAACAATTCTCCCCGGACATTTCTTTTATCCCGAAGTTGGCAAAGACGGCTACGCCTACACTGGCGGCGGCCCTGTATATGCCTATCAGCTCTGGGGCTCCACATTTTCAGGATACTGATATGTTGTTCTCGACGCCTGCTAAACGTCCTTGCGAAGAACTGCTCAATCTGCATCATCGAAAAGCCGGGAGCTAAAAATCCGGCCGGCATCGTTGGTTGGTGACGAACAAGGGTGCCGCTGTTTGCAAAGGCAATTTGTACCGCGCGGTTGTGTTGATAATTATCCGCCGACTGCATCAAGCAGACCATCGGCGCTTCCGTCTGTTCCTTGCCGCCACCGGACGGCGTAATATAAGCCGCCACATACACAACGACGTTTCGTAACGCTTTCGCCAACCTCGCCCTAAGCTGCTATACCCACATCGCCACCCTTCACTAAGGCAGGCTTCCGGCACGTGGAGCTTGTGAGCGGCGATGTGACCTTGTTCGCCCTCCCCCTCTCGGACCCAGCCACCCGATCGGCGATGCCGACCATCCGGCGGGCGATCGGAACTGGTTTCCGACCGGGCCTTGGCTTACACGATCCTTTCCCGCAACCCGCGCGCAAGGGATGAGAAAAAATGCCGGACATTGCCGTTCTCGGCGGCCTTTTCAGCCTTGCCTTCGTTGCGGCCACGATATTGCCGGCCCAGTCGGAAGCAGCGCTTGTCGCGGCGCTCGTTGCCGGGCAATGGCCGCCCCTGCTGCTCGTCGCGGTCGCCAGCGCGGGCAATGTGCTTGGCGCGGTCGTCAACTGGGCGCTGGGGCGCGGCATCGCGCGTTTCCGGCACCGGAAATGGTTTCCCGTCGGCGACAAGGCGCTTGAGCGCGCAACGGGCTGGTACCACCGCTGGGGTCGCTGGTCGCTGCTGCTGAGCTGGGCGCCCCTCGTCGGCGACGCATTGACGGTCGCCGCCGGCGTGCTGCGCGAGCCGCTGCCGAGCTTCCTTCTGCTCGTCACCATCGCCAAGACCGGCCGCTATCTGGTGCTCGCGGCGATCACGCTTGGCCTTTTGTGAAGCCAGACCTTCTGCAAAAACACGCCATGCAGCCGGCGACGGCAAGGTGGCGCGGTGAATGCAAAAAGGCTATGAGCCCGTGACCTGCCTTCTCCCGAGGCACGATTCCAGCACCGAGGCATCATGTTCGGCATTTCCGGCTACGAACTTTTCATCATCGTCGTCGCCCTTGGGGCTGCCGGTGCGCTCACCGGCCTGCTGGCCGGCGTGTTCGGTGTCGGGGGCGGAGCGGTCATCGTTCCGGTGCTTTACGAATTCTTTCGCGTGCTCGGCGTTCCCGATGAAGTGCGCATGCCGCTGTGCATCGGCACCTCGCTGGCAATCATCGCGCCGACTTCGGTGCGCTCCTTCCGCGCCCACCAGAAGAAAGGCGCGGTCGACATGTCGATCCTGAAGCTGTGGGCGGTTCCGGTCGTCATCGGCGTCATCATGGGCGGCTTCGTCGCTCGCTATGCGCCCGAAACCCTGTTCAAGACCGTGTTCGTCGTCGTCGCCAGCATCTCGGCCATAAAGCTGCTTGGCGCGCGAGAAAGCTGGAAGCTGGGCAGCGACATTCCCGGAAATTTCGTCATGCGCATCTACGGCTGGCTGATCGGCGTGCTGTCGTCGCTGATGGGCATTGGCGGCGGCCAGCTCTCCAGCCTGTTCATGACTTTCTATGGCCGCCCGATCCATCAGGCGGTGGCGACCTCGTCCGGTCTTGGACCGCTGATCGCCGTGCCGGGCGCCATCTCCTACATCTTTGCCGGATGGGGCAAGGCTGCGGCCTGGCCCGACGTCGTGCTGCTGCAATGGCCCTATGCGCTGGGTTATGTGTCGCTGCTCGGCATGGTGCTGTTGTTCCCCGTCAGCATGCTGACGGCGCCATGGGGCGCGCGCCTTGCCCACGCGCTGCCCAAGCGCAGGCTGGAAGTCGCCTTCGGCCTGTTCCTGCTGGCGATCGCGCTTCGCTTCCTGTGGTCGATGATCGGGTCGTGACCTCTGCGGCCATGAGTTCAGGGCTCCTCGTCGAGCACATAGTCGAAATAATCTTCCGGCTCCTGAAGATCGCTTTCGCTGGCGCAAACGCGCCCGCGCATGGAAACCCCCGCCTCATGCACCGTCTCGGCGCTGCCTGAAAGCAGGCGGTGCCACCAGTAGAGATCACGCCCCTCCGCCACCAGCCGGTAGGCGCAGGTGCCGGGCAGCCATGAAATGGTGCGCACGTTCTGCGGCGTGAGGCCCACGCAATCCGACACCTGCGAAAGCCGGTTGGGGTAATCCGAACAACGGCATGTGGCCGCATCGAACATCCGGCAGGACACGCTGGTCCAGTAGATGTCGCCGGTATCCTCGTCCTCCAGCTTCGACATGCAGCACTTGCCGCAGCCGTCGCAAAGCGATTCCCACTCGGCCGCGCTCAGCTCCTCAAGCGCTTTGGTTTTCCAGAAAGGCTTTTCCATGATCCCGCATGTGGCCCGTGGGGCCACGAAGGTCAAGCCGGCCGTGAAACGGACACGGTACGGCCATGATTTGGTCTGGCAAACGCCTTGCATCCTGCATAACCATTATTCGTCGGAACCAATTGCGGGACGGCAAGTTTCGGCAAGATAGGGACCTTGAAGGAGAGCAACTGCATGAAACTTCACCCTGGAATTCTCGCGGGCACCGCACTTGGCCTGCTCATGGCCACCGGGCCGCTTGCCGCGCTGCCCCTTGGCGGCAAGGCCGGGATTGCATCTTCCATGGGCGACAACCCGCTGATGCTGGCGCAGGCCGAATGCCCCGAAGGCGAAGCGGCGGAAAATTGCGCGCCCCGCCAGCAGCAGCCGGCCGAAGAGCGCCCGGCGCCGGAGCCGGAAGCAGCGCCTCCACCCCCGCCGCCTGAACCCGCTCCGGAACCCGAACCTGCGCCTCAGCCGGCGCCGCCACCTGCCCCTGAGCCGGCCCCTGAACCTGCACCACCTCCCGCGCCAGAACCAGCCCCGGAGCCTGCGCCGCCTCCCGCGCCGGAGCCGGCACCCAAGCCCGCACCAGCACCCGCGCCCGAACCAGCTCCCGCGCCTGCACCGGAGCCAGAACCGCAGCCGCAGGCCGAACAGCCAGCGCCCGGGCAACCCGCTCCACAGCCGGAAGCGCCTGCTGAACAGCCGGCACCGGAGCCAGCGCCCGCCCCGGCTCCGCAACCCGAGCAGCCCGCGGCTCCCACGCCCAGCGCTCCAGAGCCCGAAGCACAGGAACCGGCCCCACAGCCGGAGGCCGAAAAACCTGCGCCCGAAGCCCCGGCGGCTGAACAACCCGCCCCCGCACCCGCCGAAAACGGTGAGACGGCTCCGCGCCAGCCTCCCGAGCCCGGCAACGACAATGAACAGGGTCAGTCAGCCGGGCAGCCGGCGCAGCCCGAACAGCCTGCCCCCCAGCCGCCAACGCAGAGCGAAGCGCCTCCCGCCAATCCCGACGAGGCACCTCTTCTTGACAGCCAGAAGCAGACGCCCCCACCTGCTGAAGGTGGACAACCCGCCCCCGACGGCGCTCAGCCCGTGCCTACCCCGGCCCCTGCGCCTGACGGCCAGACCCCTGATGGCCAGACCCCTGATGGCCAGACCCCCGATGGCCAGACACAGGCGCCCCAGCCCGCGCCTGTCGATGCAGGCCCGCCGCCGGCGGACGACCGCGCCGCCCAGCAGGCCATCGCGCCTGAAAAGATCGTGCCGGCTATCGAGGAGAAAGGCACACGGCGCGAGCGTCCGCCCGAACCGCGCCGCGAGCGCGCTGACGGCATCGACGTGCTGCGCGAGATCGGCGACCGCGTAATCCTGCAACTCGGCGGCCAGACCATCGTTGAAAGCAACGACCGTCCGCGCATGACCCGCGATGCGCGCGACGTCTATTACGAGGACCTGCCGCGCGGCCGCACCCGCGAGGTCATCATCCGCGACAATGGCAGCCAGATCGTCACCATCCGCAATCGCCATGGCGACGTGATCCAGCGCTCGCGCATCACGCCGGACGGGCGCGAATACATCCTCAGCTATGCGGACGAGCAGCGCTATGACGATGTGCGCGAGTGGCGCGATCCGGGCTATGATCTGCCGCCCATCCGCCTCACCATCCCGCGCGACGACTACATTCTGGAATCGCGCCGGGTGCGGGATCCGGACGCCTATTACCGCTTCCTCGAACAGCCGCCGGTGGAGCGCGTCCAGCGTCTCTATTCGGTGGAAGAGGTGAAGCGCTCGGCCCGCGTCCGCGACATCGCCCGGCGCGTCGATCTCGATACGCTCAACTTCGAGTTCGGCTCCGCCTCCGTCGGCGACAGCGAGATCGAGAAGCTGGATGGCGTCGCCACGGCCATCGAAAGGATGCTGGAGAAGAACCCGGCCGAAACCTTCCTGATCGAGGGCCACACCGATGCGGTCGGCTCCGATCAGGCCAATCTGGCGCTGTCCGACCGCCGTGCCGAGGCGGTTGCCGAAGCGCTGACGGGCGCCTTCGGCATCCCGCCGGAAAATCTGGCAACGCAGGGCTATGGCGAGCAGTATCTCAAGATCAACACGCAAAAGCCGGAACGCGAGAACCGGCGCGTGACGATCCGCCGGATCACCCCGCTCGTCGCCCCGGTGGCGCAGGCCAATTGAATGAAAGCCGGTTAAACAAAGTGATGACGCCAGGGTTTTGAAGCATTGAATTCTGGCGTCCTCCGCCCCAGATAGACTGAAGGGTTCCCTGCCCTTTCCGCTTCGGCGGAAAAACGCCCCGCCGGTTCCCACCGACGGGGCACTCTCGTTCCAGACCTCCGCAAAACGCCTGCCAAAGGCCCGCATTGATCCGGGTCCACGCTGCTTGACGCCTTCCTGCCGCACTCATACAAAGCCCGCACAGCAGAAGGAGATCTATGCGCAGAGGCTTTTATCCGAACCGCACTTGGCGGTATCGCCGGCACCCCAAAGGCGTGCTGAACCTCTTTGCATATCTTTTTTTGCGGAGTTCTCATGAAGAACAACGACATTTCGATCCGGGCCTATGCTCCGGAAACAGACACGCCCGCGCTGTCACAAATCTGGCTGGAAGCCTCCCGCATCGCCCATGCATTCATCGGCGATCAGCGCCTGCTCGAGCAGCAGGCGCTGATTGAAACCCGCTATCTTCCCGTTGCGGAAAGCTGGGTTGCCTGCGTCGATGATGTCCCAGCCGGCTTCATCAGCCTGCTCGACACGTTCGTCGGCGGCATTTTCGTCGCGCCGCAATGGCAAGGGCTGGGCATCGGCCGCAGGCTGATCGCCCATGCCCTGAACCTCAGAGGCGAGCTTTCACTGGAAGTCTATACGCGCAACACGGGCGCCATGCGCTTTTATGCATCGCTCGGCTTTGAGGAATTGTCGCGGCGCGCCAGTGACGACGAAGGCCTCCCCTTCGAAAACGCGCTGCTGCGCCTGAAGAAATGACGGCGACAATTCCGCTGAAGCCGCACGGCGGGCTGACATCCGCAATCGCACCGAACTGAGGAGCCGGAGAAGTTTTTGCGATTCGCAGAACTTCTCCGGAGACCGGGCAGCGGCAACCGCCCTGCCCGGTCTCTTTCCGCCGGCAGGGATCATGTTTGCCGCTCCAATGCATCGAAAACGGTCCACACAGTAGAAAAATATTCCCGAACCAGCCTCGTTTCCGTTCATCCGCGCCTCAAAAAAACGTTCACTGACATATTGGCGATCAGGACTGGGGATTATGTTGCGTGACGGTCTTTTCGACACAGGAAAACTGCTAACATCTGGCGGGTTTTTTACCGGCATTGCCGCGCGCGATACAGGGCGGCACAGGAGAGGGTTCGGGCCAATGGCGAAAGTTTCCACGAAGACGGCGGCTAAGGCCGACACTCCGATATTCACACCCACGCCGGAGGCGAAGGCTCAGGCAACCCGTTCGCGCATCATCGCGCTGGTGCTGTGGGCGGTGGCCATCGTTCTTGAACTGGTCGCCATCTTCTGGGTGATGCGCCCGTCATTCGACGAGCTGGCCGCCAGTCAGGGCTTCCCGCAGTGGCGCTGGTACACGCTGCTTGGCTTCATCGCGGTGATCGGCGTGCTCGCCATCGTCGGCTCGGTGCTGTGGAAGAAGGCCAATCATCTGGATCCGGCCTCCAACAAGCAGCCGGTAAAATTCTTCATCCAGAACCAGCTCGGCGCGTTCATCGCGCTTCTGGCCTTCCTGCCGCTGATCGTCATGATCTTCCTCAACAAGGACATGGACGCGAAGCAGAAGAACATTGCCGGTGCCGCCGGCATCATCGTCGCCATCGCGGCAACCGTGCTCGGCATCGACTTCAAGCCGCTGTCGCAGGAACAGGCAGCGGTGGAATCGCAGGTCGTCACCCATCTCGTCGGTCAGGACCTTGTCTGGTGGACCGCCGGTGGCAAGGTGGTGCACCTGTGTCAGGACGCGTCCGACATCCGCAACGCCACCACCACCGTCGAGAGCGGCCCGATCGCCGACGCCTTCGGCAAGGGCAAGGAAGGCATCACCCTGCTCCTCGACCGCGAACTCAATCAGTGCGGCCTGCCCGTCCCGGGCAACCTTGCCGAAATCGAACAATGGGTGCGCACCGCAAGGGGCCTCTGAGCCCCCGAACGGGATCGCAACGTCCGCCCATCGAACGGCGGCAAACGACCTCATTTCAGCCGTCCATGGCTGGATGGGGGACCGACTGAAAGCCTACCTTCTGCTCCTTCTCCGATCAATACTTTCCAGAAACACGGCGGCAGTTCCTTCAGCACGACGCATTATTAGGGCGACCGGCATTTCTCTGCTGACTATCTCGAAATCGATGATTTCCACCCGGTCATCCCGATCGCTGCGAGCCGATCTGGTCCAGCGATGCTATCGAGCTCCGCAGGGCCTGACCATTCTGGTGTGAGTGTCTACCTTTTCATGGATGTGTATCGGGCGCGTCTATCCACGAGGTCAGGCATTGCGGTCACTTTCTTGACGGCCAAATAAAGTGGATCGGGCAAATCTTCACAAGCTCTCCAGACCAGTTTCGCGACACCGAAGTTCGTCACATCGAGGGGCTTTTCACCTCGCAAAGGAGCGGTGAGCTCAAGTACCAAATCAAGCAACGTCCAGCTCTCGGCCTGTTGTAGGATTATGATCGCCTCTGGAACGTAACGGGAGTAATCGGGTACGGGACCCTTGTTACAGTCGATCGCGAGTTCCTTAAGCCGTCGAGCGCGGGCTTCGTCCCGTTCAACAAGCGCCGCTTGGAACTCTGGGGAAAACATCGTGTCAACTAGATTGCGAAAAAGAGTCGAGATTGATTCCGCAGCCGATAGCAGATGCGCTGCATCCTCGGTCGGAAGGCAACGCTGGAATGATCCTCTGAGGTTTTCGATGCGATCGCCCGCTGGTGGATGAGTTTCGAAGAAGTATTGTTCGGACCTTGCGACTTCCTCGTAGCGTTCCCACTCGCGGTGCAAGAGAAGAGCGAACTCCCACCCCGCATAAGCCATCGCGAGACGGTGCCCATCACGGCTACCATTCACTTGCCCGATGGCAAGAAATAACGCCAG
Source organism: Aquamicrobium lusatiense (assembly GCF_014201615.1). Taxonomy (NCBI): domain Bacteria; kingdom Pseudomonadati; phylum Pseudomonadota; class Alphaproteobacteria; order Hyphomicrobiales; family Phyllobacteriaceae; genus Aquamicrobium; species Aquamicrobium lusatiense. Next base: position 73,507 of record NZ_JACHEU010000005.1, read on the forward strand.
CCGATCCGCAACGAATTCCTCACGCCAAGCCTCTGACATGTCTTCTAAGCCTGCTTCGAGATTAGCCAGCAGATCGGGCGCCTCCACCGGCAAGCGCGCGATTAGGCCGTGAGCGATCTCGTGACACATAAGGAAGATTTCCGCCTCGGTCGCGAGCCATCCTCCCACGACCGCCTGATTACCATCGATCTGATAATCCTGATGTATCGTTGAGTGGCCTGTGGCAGAATACCAAAAAAAAGCGCGATGCAGGCGCTCTACGGATTCTTCAAAGGGTGGCCATGAATCATCATCCTTCCGAGGCACGGCATCACTCGTGAACGGCGAGCTCCGTGCCGCCAGCAGGCGGGAAATTCTATAGATAAATGGAGGTAAGCCGGCGCTCACCCGAACGGTAAAGGGAGGTTTCGAGCAATCGATTGTCGCAAGCTCCGCCCCGTCAGGAAGGATTTCCAGAGTAAACAGTTCGCCCACTGATATACCCAGGCAGCCATGTGCGCGGCGAAGTGCTTCCGACCAAGCCCGTTTGACCATTTGACGAGCAAGCTTGTCCGGATTGGCACCGCTCTCGCGCTTGCGCATCTTGTCGATCTGCGCGGCAAGAATGCTTTCCGGGTCGACTTGCCTACGCTGCTGGCGTCGTTGAAGCCGCTGAGCCGAAGCTCGCGTCAATTCTGGCTCGCCTTGCGCTTGAGTTTAACCTTGATACCGGCGTGGCCGCCGACTTCGACACTGCCTATCAACGAGACGCCCCCCTTAGCATCGATGGACAATGTCAACTCGATTTCATCCACCTCAAAGCCTTGCTCAGGCGGGGTCGATGCAAGCAGTCGATTGCCGAACTTGTTTATCATTTCCAACATGTTTTCTTCGATGAGCGCATTATCGAGCGAAACATGCATGTGGCGTGGCGGGGTTTGCCAGGAAGGAAACGCACCGCGAACTTTCTCCTTCGCAGTCATCGGTGCATCTACTGCAACGATTACGCTAATCTGGTCAGACATTATTCCTCACTAATATTCATTTCATTGGCGAATTCTTACGATCCGGAAGCCCCAGGCGGCAATCATATTCTTGTACTTTGTAGGTCCGGCAGAGTTAACCCGCCTTGGTGACTCCAAACGCAATTCACAAGTCGAGTAGACCTATGCCGCAGCCTGCACGGACTTCCCTACCGAAACATGCCAGTCCGCACACCACCCACACTCCGCCGCCCTAAAACATCCCCGCCAGCTTCGTGTCGCTGCGTGCGATCACCTCGTCGGGCAGGAAGAAGTCGGCCACCAGCGGGCCGGTCGCGTCGGGGGCGTAGGGGGTGAAGTCGCTCACGCCTTCGGCTTTCAGCACTTCCTCGTCGATGTAGAAATTGCCGGTCGCCTCGCGTGCGGGACGGTTGAAGATCGCGTAAGCGGCGTCGGCCATGATGTCGGGCGTGCGGCTCATCGAGGCCATACTCTCGCCACCCAGCACATTGCGCACCGCAGCGGTGTCGATCGCCGTCAGCGGCCAGAGCGAGTTGACGGCGATGCCGTCGCCGGCGAACTCCGCGCTCATGCCCAGCGTACACATCGACATGCCGAACTTGGCCATGGTGTAGGCAACGTGGTTCCTGAACCATTTCGCCTTCATGTCCAGCGGCGGCGCCAGATTGAGGATGTGCGGGTTCTGCGCCTGCTTGAGATGCGGAATGCAGGCTTTCGACACCAGAAACGTGCCGCGCGTGTTGATCTGGTGCATCAGGTCGAAGCGCTTCATGTCGGTTTCCAGCGTGCCTGAAAGCTGGATGGCGCTGGCGTTGTTGACGCAGATGTCGATGCCGCCGAACGCCTCGACCGTTCGGGCGACCGCGTCCAGAACCTGCTTTTCCTCGCGAATGTCGCACAGCACGGGAAGCGCCTTGCCGCCCGCCTTTTCGATCTCTTCGGCCGCCGTATAGATGGTGCCGGGCAGCTTCGGGTGCGGATCGGCGGTCTTGGCGGCGATGGTGACATTGGCGCCGTCGCGGGCCGCGCGCAGCGCGATCGCCAACCCGATGCCGCGCGATCCGCCCGAGATGAACAGGGTCTTTCCTTTAAGGGACATGTCCGGCCTCCTCTTCAGCTGGAGCGTCGGACCGGCCGGATCATCCGGTTCCGGATGGTCCCATGCTCGATCCCCGATGCTCGATCAATATGCCGGAGCCTGCCTTGCGCACCGGCAGGCTTGCGCGGCGCTCCGGGACCGATCCTTGCCCCGATCCTCCGCGCCGCGCAAGCCTGCCAGACGAAAAAATTACGTTTACGTAAGGTGCATTTAGTATCTGCGGCCGGTTTCAGGCCGGAATGGCAGCCCGGCCCTACGTCGCAGCCCCGCTTACCGGGCTCGCTGCCGCGCCGTCCTCGTACTGCGCCAGAAATTCCGCCGAGGGCGGGATCGGCGTGATCACGTCGATCAGCACGCCGTTCGGATCGGCGAAGATGAAATGCCGCTGGCCGAAAGGTTCGTCGCGCAGGCTGCGCAGGATCGGCAGCCCGGCCGCCGCGATCCGCTCATGCACGGCATCGACATCCTCGACCTCGAAATTGATCAGCAGCCCCTGCGCGCCCCTGCCCCGCGCCGCCTCCGGCACCGTCTCGTGGCCGGCATCGACAATGCCCAGATTGACGGTTTCATCCTCCTGCGATTGCAGATGGACATACCAGTCGCTCGAAAACAGCGGTCGGAAGCGCAGATGCTGCACATAGAAGTCCGCCGTAGCGGCAACGTCGCCGGTCATGATGACCGGATAATAGCTGGTCGTTTTCATGGCTTTCCTCGCGGCTTGAATTAACATACACTCTGCATGTTTCTTTAATTAACATACAGGCTGCATGCATGCAACAGGAAAACCCCCGCCGCACCAACCGCGAACGCACGGGGGCGACCCGCGCCGCACTGATGGCTGCGGCGCGGGCGCTCTTCATTGAAAAGTCCTATGCGGAAACGGCGACGCCGGAGATCGTTGCCGCCGCCGGCGTCACGCGCGGCGCGCTCTATCATCACTTCGCCGACAAGCAGGCCCTGTTCCGGGCGGTGGTCGAGCAGGAAGCGGCGGATGTTGCCGCCGCGATCGACCATGCTGCGCCGGATACCAAAAATCCCCGCCAGGCCCTTCTGGATGGCGGCATGGCCTTTCTTACGGCAATGGCGGCGCCCGGCCGCACCCGCCTGCTGCTGCTGGATGGGCCGGCCGTGCTTGGCCGCGCCGTCATGGACGAAATCGATGCAAAGCATGGCGCCCGCACCCTGCGGGAGGGGCTTGAAGCGGCCATGCGCGAAGGCGCGATGAGGCGGTTTCCGCCGGCTGCGCTGACCGCGCTTTTCTCCGCCGCCTTCGACCGCGCCGCCCTGTCCATCGAGGCCGGCGCGCCGCGGGAGGATTTCATCGAAACCCTTAGTGCCATGATCGACGGGCTGTCCCTGCCACAGGGATGACTCCCGCCCGCCGGGTCAGCCCCCTCGGATCAGGCCCCCGATCAGGCAGGGCCGAAAATGCTGTCGCCCTGCTCGTCCACGAGCTGGATGCCCTTGCGGATCGAAATGTCTGCCGCATCGTCCAGTCCGGGAAAGCGATCGGCGCGGATGAACTTGTGTTCCTTCACCACGCCGTCGATCTCGCGGGTGACGAGCCCGCAGGTCTGGTACTGGCCATCAGCTTTGTAAGGTGTCGCGATGATGGTGAAGCCCTTGTGCTCGACCTGTCTGGCAGGTGCCGGCTCCGCATCCTGCGCAGGCGCTCCGCCGCCGAAAAGACGTTTCAGGAAAGACATGGGCTCCTCCTTGGGCAATTCCAGCAAACACCGCGGTGCAAATGGCTCCCGCAATGGCGCGAACGCGGAAACATCGTCCCGCAGGCACGCATCCGGCAGCTGCATGTCTAACTAGAACATCGGGCCGCAAAGGGAAATCGCTTTTCGGCTTCCGAAGCCGCAGATGGGAAAACCCTCACTGCCAAGCCAAAGCCGGCAAGGCGCGAAAACGCCTCGCCGGCTGGCGGAACCAGTGACCGGCTCAGTCCCGGTTCAGGGCTTCCAGCGCCTCGGCGGCAGTCTTCAGAATATCTGCAGCCTGCGCGCGCCGCTCTTCCGGACCATCCAGAATGTCGGCAAGCGCTGCCCTCAGCCGGCGCCGCACGGAACGAAGCTCGTCATCCCTGCGCCCGCCGCGCCGTTCCTGCGCCTCGTCGTCCCAGCCGAACCACTCGCGCGCCTTGGCCATCTTGCGGCCGAAACGCTCCAGCTGCTCCAGCGCCCGCTCCACCATGTCGCGGTTTTCGGCCAGATGGGCGGACCCCGCCTCGGTGATCGAAAACACCTTCTTCGCGCCTTCGGGAGCCGAGACGGCATAGCCGGCTTCTTCGAGGAAGGTCAGCGTCGGATAGATCACGCCGGGGCTCGGCGCATAGAAGCCGCTGGAGCGCTCTTCCAGCGCCTTGATGATGTCGTAGCCGTGGCGCGGCGCTTCGGCCATCAAGTAAAGAACCACCAGCTTGAGGTCGCCGTCGCCGAACATGCGGCCGGCACGCAGGAAATCGCCCGGCCCGCCGCGCCGCCCGCCGGGGCCGCCGCCCCGCATTCCCGAGCCGAACGGCCCGCGACCAAAACGTTCCGCCGCATGCCAGAGCGCGCGCTCCGCGCGGCTGGCGAAATGATGATGTCCACGCATGTGAATTCCTTTCGTCATATCGTAAGATATATCTCAATTAGGATCGCGAAAATCGAAATCAAGATATATCTTACGATAGATCGAAAAAATGCAGGCAGCACCGGCTGAGAGCGTAAACCCTGCGGGTATCTCAGCGGGGCAAAACAGCCATCAGCCCGCGTCAAAAAACCTGACGCAGGCCGGGTGATAATCGGCGGCGCACCCTGAAAGGAAAGCGCCGTTGACCGGCAGCTTATTGTTGCTGTTGCAGCGCCAGCCGCGCGCCCAGCGCCACGAAGGCGGCGGAAAAAGTGCGCCGCATCCACGCCATCACCCGCGGGCTGCCGACCACCTTGTCACGCATGGCCGCGGCAAACAGGCCGTAGAGGGAAAAGATGATGAAGGTCGCCAGCATGAACACGCCCGACAGTTCCAGCATGCGCGCCAATACATGTTCCTCTCCGGCGGAAATGAACTGCGGCAGGAAGGCCACGAAGAAGATCGACAGCTTCGGATTGAGCAGGTTGATGAGGATGCCGTCGACCAGAACCTGCCGCACGCTGCGCGCATCCGTGTTGTCATCGATCCGCAGCGCGCCCTTCTCACGCAGGCTCTGCCAGGCCATGTAGAGCAGATAGGCGACGCCCGCATATTTCACGATCTCGAAGGCGAGCGCGCTGGTGTGCAGCAGCGCTGCAAGCCCCGTCAGCGCCGCCACCAGATGCGGAACGATGCCGAGCGTACAGGCAAAGGCCGCAAGCACGCTGGCCCGCCCGCCCCGCGAAAGCCCGGCCGCCAGCGTGTAGACCACGCCCGTTCCCGGCGAGGCGACGATGATGAGCGTGGTCAGCAGGAATTCGATTGACATGCGGCAGTCCCCTCCCGAGCGCCCCGCCGGCGCAGGCAGGAACAATACCAGCCCATCGGCGCGTGGCAACCTGCGGATCATGTCCACAGGAACATCTGTTTTTCACCCTGCAAAAAAGTTGACTCTTACAGTCATGTAATCTAGCTCGCGGCCACAGTCTCAAGCTTCGGATCTGCCATGAAATCCTTCCCTGCCCTCGTCGCCGCCCTTCTGGCCGGCGTATGTCTGCCCGTGTCCGCCCTGGCTCAGTCGCCGCAACCCGTCGTCGAACTGCAGGGCGGGCTGTCCTATGGAACCGGCAATGGCAGCATTGGCATCACCTTCCCCTTCACGCTCGACGACGGCTCCTATCTCTTCATCGAGGGCCGTGGCGGCATGGCGGAACAGTCGGTGCGTTTCGGCTCCTTCGGCGCGGGCCTGCGCCGAAAACTGGACAACGGCCTGATCCTCGGCGGCTACGGCTACTATGATGCGCTGCGCACGGAGCGCGGCAACACCTTCCAGCAGCTTTCCTTCGGTGCCGAATTGTTCGGCAGCGTCTTCGAGGCGCGCGCCAACGCCTATCTGCCGCTCACCGGGTCACGGCTGGCGGAAGAGTTCAACAGCGCCTATGTGTCCGGCGACCAGTTGCTCTTCCAGTCGGGCCGCGAGCGTGCGCGCGCAGGCGTCGATGCGGAGGTGGGCGCGCGCCTGCCCGTGTTCCCGCGCGATGCGCAGGCGCAGTTCAAGCTGTTCGGCGGCGCCTACTGGTACGAAGGCAAAAACATGGACGACACGGTCGGCGCCCGCGCCCGCGCCGAACTGGTTCTCGCCGGCCTGCCCGGCGTGCGGCCGGACGCGACGCTCAGCCTCGGCACATCCCTGTCCTACGACAACGAGGAGCATCTGGAGGCCGGTCTGCGCGTGCGCCTGCGGATCCCGCTCGGCGCCGGTGGCTCCGCCTCCTCCACCACGGCCTTCGATCCGCTTTATCAGCCCGTCGAGCGCGAGGAGAAGGTGCGCTCCCATCTCGGCACGACCGGCAATGTCGAAGCGGCGGAATATGTTTCCTCCGGGCAGACGGTCGGCAAGGTCGTCACCATCGGCCCGAACAGCGGCGACGCCTCGACCATCAACGGCAGCCTTGCCGCTGCCGGCGACAATGCGCTGGCGCTGGCCAGCGGCGAGATCGCGCTGACGCAGGCGCTTCTGCTCGGCACCAACCAGCATCTCATCGGTGGCGGCGGCACCCTTGCCGTGCGCGGTGCCGAAAGCGGGCTTGAAACCACCTTCCGCAACGACGGCGTCGCCACCACCCTGCGCGGCACGAACCCGCTTGCCGACGTGGTGTCGATGGCCTCGGGCAGCGAGATCGCCTCCGTCACCATGACCGGCGGGCTTGCCGCCATCCAGAGCACGGGCGCTGCGAACATCCTCATCCACGACGTCGACATCAGCGGCACGGCCGGCGACGGCATTCGCCTTGAGAACGTCACCGGCGCCACCATCGCGAATGCCTATATCCACGATCTCTACATCTGCGAGAACAACACGACGTGCGAGTTCGCGGTCGGCCGGCCGAACGACGCGCCGCATGCCGCGGTCAGCGCGCTGGGCACCAGCGGCCTGACGGTGCGCGACACCGTCATCGAAGGCGTCACCTACGGCATCTTCGCCGGCAGCCACATCGATGACAGCGGCTGGCCGCCGGTCATCACCAGCGCCGCCACCGACATCACCATCGACAATGTCTCCATCACCCGCTCGCGCCGCGAAGGAATCCTGCTCGTCGCAGCCAATGACGTCACCATGAACAAGGTGACGATCGACAATTCCGCGCAGGACCGCGACATGGACCTCGTCGTCCTGCAGGGAACCTCGGACGTGACCATCACGGACATGGCCCTCAAGGGCGGCGTCAACGGGCTGATGCTGATCACTTCCTCCACCCTGCCCGATGCAGCCGTCACCACGAATGTCCGCGTCGATGGCTTCTCCAGCGACGGCGCCAGCAACACGGGCATCTTCCTCAATCCGGTCGGCGACATCAGCTTCAACAATGTGTCGATCACCAATCCCGGCACCTATGGCGTATTCATCTACGGCAGCGACTATGAATTCCTCGGTGGGCCGGTGAACAACATCGACTTCGGCACCACCAGCATCAGCAATGCCGGTCAGGCCGGTCTCTATTTCATGGGACCCTCCATCGACCTGAAGGGCGATGTCACGGTCGCCGGAACACCGAAGGACTGCCTCGTCTCCGCCTGGGGCTCATGGGTCGGTGGCTCGCTCACCCAGAACCCCGGCTCCGTGCTCAACGTCAATGGCGCGGCCCTCGACGGATCGAACTTCCAGACCCGCTGCATGCCATAAGCAGCGTGCGCGCTCCCACGAAAAGCCGGGCACTGCCCGGCTTTTCACTTTCAGCGGCCCATGGTCCCTTTGTCCGGAGCAAGCACATCATTTGGCGCTGGCCTGAGACGGTTTTCCGTGCTTTGTCGCAGCACTGAAGCTGCCGCCCCAACGCGCGAACCGGTTTCGGCAAAGCGCACCCCCGCGCAACAACAATGATCTGAAGCACCGCGCCCGATTCTGCCCGGACGCAGGGTGCTTTCACGGAAACAGCCCATGCATATCGATTTCGGCATTCTCTTTCTCTACGTGATCACCGTCATCACCATGATCGCCATTCCCGGTCCGGTCGCCGTTCTGGTCACCGGCGCGGGGCTGGCAGGCGGCGCGCGAAAAGCCTTCAACACCATTGCCGGCACCAATGCCGCCTCGCTGGTGCTCATCCTGTTGTCGGCGCTGGTGGTGAAGGGCATCTTTGCCGTCAACGAAACCGCCTTCAGCGTGCTGAAGCTCGCCGGCGCCTGCTACATAGGCTGGATCGGATGGGAGATTTTGCGGGAGTCCGGGGCCGGCGAACCGGAACTGGAGCCCGTCCAGCCACGGGTCGGCGGCTTCTCGAAAGGCTTCGTCATGGCCATTTCGAACCCGAAGGACATCATCTTCTTCGCGTCCTTCTTCCCGCAGTTCATCGGCATCACCCCCGACCCCAACACCAGCATCGCCCTGCTCACGGTGCTGTGGATCGTGCTGGATTTCGCGACGCTGTTCCTCATCTACCTGCTGGTCGCAAGGCTCCTGAAGCCGTCCGTCCACCGCACCATGCTGCGCATTTCCGGCGCGCTGCTCATCATTGTCGCTGCCGGCGGCATCGTCATGACGGCAATGGAGCTGTGGCCAGCCTGAACCCCGCCGCGGAAAAGCAAAAAGGCCGGGCAAATGCCCGGCCTTTTTTCTGAAATCGTAATGCCGCTTAGCTGTCGAGGAACGAGCGCAGCTTGCGGGAGCGGCTCGGATGCTTGAGCTTGCGCAGAGCCTTGGCCTCGATCTGGCGGATGCGCTCGCGCGTCACCGAGAACTGCTGGCCGACTTCCTCCAGCGTATGGTCAGTGTTCATGCCGATGCCGAAGCGCATGCGCAGCACGCGCTCCTCGCGCGGCGTCAGAGAAGCCAGCACGCGCGTCGTCGTCTCGCGCAAATTGGCCTGAATGGCCGCGTCGATCGGCAGGATCGCGCCCTTGTCCTCGATGAAATCGCCGAGATGCGAATCTTCCTCGTCGCCCACCGGGGTTTCGAGTGAGATCGGCTCCTTGGCGATCTTGAGAACCTTGCGCACCTTTTCCAGCGGCATGGCGAGCTTTTCCGCCAGTTCCTCCGGGGTCGGCTCGCGGCCGATCTCGTGCAGCATCTGGCGCGAGGTGCGCACGATCTTGTTGATCGTCTCGATCATGTGCACCGGAATGCGGATGGTGCGCGCCTGATCGGCGATCGAACGGGTGATCGCCTGACGAATCCACCATGTCGCGTAAGTTGAAAACTTGTAGCCGCGCCGGTACTCGAACTTGTCCACCGCCTTCATCAGGCCGATATTGCCTTCCTGAATGAGGTCAAGGAACTGCAGGCCGCGGTTCGTGTACTTCTTGGCGATGGAGATGACGAGGCGCAGGTTTGCCTCGACCATTTCCTTCTTGGCGATGGCCGCCTCGCGCTCGCCCTTCTGCACCTGATTGACGATCTTGCGGAATTCGAGGATCGAGATCGCCGTCTCGGTGGCGAGGTTCTGGATCTCGCCGCGAATGTCGCGGATCGTGTCCTTCTCGTTCTGGTAGAACTCCTTCCAGCCGCGGCTGGAGAGATTGGCGATCGCCTTGGTCCAGTTGGGATCAAGCTCGGTGCCCTGATATTCCTTCAGGAATTCCTCGCGGCGCACGCCATAGCTCTCGGCCAGACGCAGCAGCTTGCCCTCGTTCTGCACCAGACGCTTGTTGATGTCGTAAAGCTGCTCGACCAGCGCCTCGATGCGGGCCTGATTGAGCGACAGTGACTTCACCGCCGTGATAAGCTGGTCCTTCAGCTCCTTCAGGCGGCGGTCCTGGCTGGGCGACAGCGTGCCGGCGGCGGCCAGACGGTTTTCCACCTGCTGGTCCTGCAGCTTGCGCAGCTTCTTGTAGGTGTCGGCGATGACGTCGAGCGTCTCCATGACCTGCGGCCGCAGTTCCGCCTCCATGGCGGCCAGCGACAGGTTGGCCTCGTCTTCTTCCTCTTCCTCTTCCTCGCCGCGCGTATCGCCGCCGACATTGGTGATGTCGTCGTCCTCGCCACGGCCACGGCGCGGCTTTTCCTCGGCCTTGGGCTTGTTGTCCTCGTCGGTGCGCTCCACCACCGGCGCCTGCTTGGCCTCGGGGCCGGCATAGGTGGCTTCGAGATCGATGATCTCGCGCAGCAGGATCTTGGATTCGTTCAGCTCATCGCGCCAGATGATGATGGCCTGGAAAGTCAGCGGGCTTTCGCACAGGCCCGCGATCATCGTTTCGCGGCCAGCCTCGATGCGCTTGGCGATGGCGATTTCGCCCTCGCGCGACAGCAACTCCACCGAGCCCATTTCGCGCAGATACATGCGCACGGGGTCGTCGGTGCGGTCGGTCGGCTCCTTCTTGGCGACGGTCGCGACAGCGGTTCCGGTCTGCTCGGCGACTTCCTGAGGATCGTCCTCCGAAGCCTCGTTCTCGCCATCTTCGGCCTGTTCATCGTCTTCCACGACGTTGATGCCCATATCGGACAGCATGGCCATCGTGTCTTCGATCTGCTCGGAAGTGACCTCCTCGGAGGGCATGACGGCGTTCAGCTCGTCCATGGTGACATAGCCGCGCTTCTTCGCGACCTTGATCATCTTCTTGACAGCATCGTCGGAAAGGTCGAGCAGCGGGCCGTCGGTTGTGCCCTCGCGCTCGGTCTCGACCTCTTCCTTTTCCTTTGTCGCCATTCTTCTTCTGCCTCCGGACGGCTGTTCAAGCCGCGAAATCTAAGCCTGCTGCAAATTCGTCTGCGTCCGCTGAAACGACGCGTTCATCGCGACACTTGCCGCATCTCTCGTTAAGCCTGGATTAACCCTGGTCTCTTCATCGTGTCTCAGATTTTTCACCGAGCATCAAACGGCACATCTGCATCTGCGTTCTTTTCGTCGACGCCCCGTTGAGTTGAAAGCAAGTCGGGTTAACAGTAATTCGAATCGACCTGATTCCGTCATTCTGCCAATAGGTCAAGCGCCTGTGGCATGATTCGCCCCAAAAAAGCGAATCAATTGCCCCAAATGCTTCCTTAGGCCGCGGATCGCTCCTCAGCGTTCCGCAGACTGCTGCTGCCGGCTAACTCCTGCCGGCTCGTCCCGACAACACTCCGAAGCCTTCGATCAGGGCCTCCGTCGCCTGCACATCCCGGAATTGCGCCTGTATCTCGACAAGGCGCCTGTAATTCTCATCTGTGGGCTCGCTGGCGAGCGCGGCCTCGGCCTGCTTCAGCTCCTTATGTAGAGTGCGCGCGCTGCGGTGCAAGTGCAAGGCCTGCGCGAAGGCGTCGCGCGCATCGTCGAGAGCGGCCCCCTCCAGCGCCGGCCATTGCCGCGTGCGCCGCATCAGCGCCTCGGCGCGCTCCCATATTTCGGCGCATCCGGCCCGGCCAATCGCCTCGATCACCGCCTGCTTCTCGTTGGCCATGTCATGGGCCAGCGCATCCAGAAGTGCGGCATGCAGCTTGCGCAGGTCGCCATTGGCGAGGTCGAGGAACTCGATATGCTCGAAAAACTCGTCGATCAGCGCCGGATGATTGATGAGCGCCACCATGATCGTGGCCTCGCGCGCCGTCATCACCTCGCCGCCGCGCTTCACCAGCGCCGAGCGCCCGAGGCTTTCGGTGATGGCGTTGCGGCCGCCGCCCTGCCGCGACCACGGGCCCGGCCCCTTGAAGCCGTTCTGGAAATTGCCCTGCCCGCGCCCCTGACCGCGCCCCTGCCCCTGCTGACGGTTGCGCTGCGCGCCGAAGAAATTCTGCACCCGGTCGCGCATTTCCTGATTGTAGTGGAAGCGCACGCTTTCGTCGCGGATGCGGCCGGCCAGCTCGCGCAGCGTCTTTTCCAGCTCGGCCCGCCGTTCCGGCGTCTCGAAAACCCCGTTGGAAGTCTCGCGCGTCCACAGCATGTCGGCCAGCGGCCGTGCCTCGTTCAGCACGGTGCGGAAGGCGTCCGCGCCCTCGCTGCGCACCAGATCGTCGGGGTCCTTGCCGTCCGGCAGCAGCGCGAAACGCGCCGTGCGCTCAGGCTGGATCAGCGGCAGCACCAGATCGGCCGCCCGCCACGCCGCCTTGAGCCCGGCAGCGTCGCCGTCGAAGCACAGCACCGGCTCGCGCGTCATCCGCCACAGAAGCTCGATCTGGTTTTCCGTCAGCGCCGTGCCGAGCGGCGCCACGGCGTTCTCGAAACCGGCCTGCGCCAGCGCGATCACGTCCATGTAGCCTTCCACCACCAGAACCGTCTCGCCGCGCGCCACCGCCTTGCGGGCACGGGCGAAATTGTAGAGCACATTGCCCTTGTGGAAGAGTTCGGTCTCCGGCGAGTTCAGATATTTGGCCGGCGCGTCCGGCGACATGGCGCGCCCGCCGAAAGCGATGATGCGCCCACGCGAATCCGGGATCGGAAACATGATGCGGTCGCGAAAGCGGTCATAGGAGACGGGAACGTCCTGCCCGTGCACGACAAGGCCGCAAGCCTCGATCTCGTCGCGGCCGACCCCGCGTGAAGCCAGATACTCTTTAAGCGCATTGCGGCTCTCGGGCGCATAGCCAAGCCGAAACGATTGCTGCGTCGCCGGCGTGAGGCCACGGTCGCGCAGATAGGCGCGCGCCTTTGCCCCCTCCGAAGCCTGCAGCCGCTCCTCGAAAAAGGCCGTCGCCATTTCCATGACGTCGGTGAGTTCGGCCCGCTGCTTCTCGCGCGCCTCGGCCTGAACGTCGCGCGCCGGCATCGGCACGCCCGCCATGTCGGCCACGCGCTCCACCGCCTCGGGAAAGCTTAAGCCGTCCAGCTCGGTCAGGAACTTGAAATGGTCGCCCGAAACGCCGCAGCCGAAGCAATGGTAGCGGCCCTTGCGGTCCTCGCAGTGGAAGCTCGGAGATTTCTCGCCGTGGAACGGGCAGCAGGCCCACCAGTCGCCCTTCGGCGCGTTGGTTTTCCTGCGGTCCCACGTCACCCGCGTGCCGATGACCGAGGAGATCGGCACGCGGTCGCGTATTTCGTCGAGGAATGAGGGCGAGAAGCGCATAGCTCTTCATATAGACGCAGCACCCGCGGAAGACGAATCGCTACGCGGCCCATGCACGATATTCACAGGCACGAACGCAAAAAGGGCGGCACATGGCCGCCCTCTCCGCTTGTTCGAACGCATTTTACCGCGCTGCGATCACCCCGGCGATCAGCCCCGTGGCGAGCCCGACCAGCAGATAGTCGTTATCGACCTTGATCCACTGCTGGCCCGGTGCCGGGCGCTTCAGACCGTGGCGCTGATAGTCGCGCACCGGCGGGTGGCGGCGCCAGTCGGAATAGCGCTGGCCGCGCTTCCAGTTATGCTGCTTCGCATAATTCGGCTTCTTCGCCGTGTGGTGGTTGCCATAACGGCCATTGTCGCGGCGGTTGTCGTACTTGGGCGCAGGCTTCTTCTTGGCGTTGTTGTAGACAGGCTTTTTGTGGTTCTGCCCTTGCACGGGCTTGCGGTAGTCGACCTGAACCAGTTCGGCCTGCGGTGCTGCCGGCCTGTTGATCGGAGCGGCCTGCCCCTGAAGCGAAGTCGCAGCCAGCATCGAGATGGCCATCAGCGAGAGAATGATGCGTTTCATGGAAAGCGCTCCTGTGTTGTCGATGACTACAGGGATAGAACCCGGCCGATGAACAGAAACTGAACAGGCGCATTACAATACCGTAATGAAATCCGCCTCTTATGCTGGTCACTTGATTCATGCTGTGAAGCCACACATCGCGCCCGGAGCCCGTTTTTCGACCTCCCGGCAAGCTGCCTGTGAAAACGCCTCCATACGGCCATATATATAAGACAAACTCCTGTAAGGGCTGGACAATATTGATTACCCGGCTAAAATATAAGCTCCTGATGGATACTCCCGCCATGAAATTGATTCGCCTTCGTTTGCGCGTTGGTCGCGCCCCCTGTTCACCGTGGCGGCTGCAAACAGCCTCCGTGGCGGCCGACCGTGCGGGAAGGTGTGCATGACCGGATCCGTCGTCCTCATCCATCTGGCTGGCGCCGTAGCGCTGATGCTCTATGCCACCCGGCTGGTGAAGACGGGCGTCGAGCGCGCCTATGGCGATGTGCTGCGCCACAAGCTGCGCGCAACCTTGCAGAACCCGATCATGGCCGTACTGGCGGGCACCGGCCTTGCCATCGCCCTGCAAAGCTCCACCGCCGTCACCCTGCTCGTCGGCTCTTTTGCCGGTGCGGGCATCGTGTCCGGCCTCGCCGGCCAGCTTGCCGTGCGCGGGGCCGAGATCGGCTCGGCGCTGGTGGCCAAGCTTCTGACCTATGATCTGACCTTGCTGGTGCCGCTCTGCCTCATCATCGGCACATTCCTGTTCATGGCCACGGAAAGCCGCGACTGGCGCCAGAAGGGCCGCATTCTGGTCGGCGTCGGCCTGCTCATCCTGTCGCTTGAAATGATCGGCCAGGCATCGGAACCGCTGCGCGAAAGCCCGCTGATGCCGATGATCATCAACTACTTCTCGGGCGACCCGATCACCGCCTATCTTCTGGCGGCACTGATCACATGGCTGTTCCAGTCCTCCATCGCCTCCGTGCTTTTGATGGCGACCATGGCCGGACGCGGCCTGATCACGCCGGAACTCGGCGTGGTTCTGGTGCTGGGCGTCAATCTCGGCTCCTCCATCATCGCCCCGATGCTGACCCGCAATTCCGAGCCCGGGGTGCGCATCGTGCCGGTCGGCAATCTTCTGATGCGCGGCATGGGCTCCATCGTCATGCTGGTTCTGGTCATGACGTTCAAGCCGCAGATCGGTTTTCTCGGCGCCACCGCATCGGACCAGATCGTCAACGCGCACATCCTGTTCAACGTCATCATCCTGATCGCCGGCCTGCCGCTGGCCGGTCTCGTCTACCGCGCCTCGGAAAAAATCGTGGCGCTCGGCGCAAAGCAGGCGGCAGAGCCGGTGCAGGTCACGGAACTGTCGGCCCTGTCGGAGACGGCACTGTCCAGTCCGCCGCAGGCGCTGGCCAACGCCACGCGCGAGGTAGTGCGCGTGTGCGAGACCGTCGAGATCATGCTCAAGCGCATCATCGAGCTTTACGAGAATGCCGACGAGGACAAGATCAACGCGCTGGCAGCCCTCGACGACCGCGTCGACGAGCGCCATGCCGCCATAAAAATTTATCTGGCGAAGCTGATCCGCAATCCGCTCACCGAGGATCAGGCGCTGCGCTGCCAGGAACTGATCGGTGCCTGCGTCAAGCTGGAGCAGGTCGGCGACATCATCGTGCGCAACATGCTGGTCCATGTGCGCAAGAAGATGGCGCTCAATCTGGAATTCACGCCGGAAGGCTGGCAGGAAATCACCGCCTTCCACAGCGCCGTTCTCGCCAATGCCCGCCTCACCTTCAACGTTCTGGTGTCACGCGACACGGAAACCGCGCGCCAGCTCGTTCAGGAAAAGGACCGGCTGCGCGACATGGAGCGCGAGGCTAGCAACAGCCACTTCCTGCGCCTGCGCGACGGCACGCTGAAGTCGATCGAAACGAGTTCCATCCACCTCGACACGCTGCGCGACCTCAAGCAGATCAACTCGCTGTTGACCTCCATAGTCTATCCGGTTCTGGAAGAGCGCGGCCTGCTGCGCGGCTCGCGCCTGCGCGCAAGCTGAAGGCAAGGCTGCAAAGCCCTCACCCGCTCTCTCTTACGGCCACCATTCGGCGGATATGTCATGACGGTTTTGGCATGACAGGCGTGCATTCCGATATCCGCCTGAACAGCCTTTTCCTGGTCATGCATCCTATCTTCCTCATGCCGGTGAAGCTGTCCTCCGGCACCGGACCAAAGTTCGCAGCGCAGAGCTGCCCGACAACAGATCTCTTCGCGGCAACTATCGCTGCACGTGCCGGCAGGAAGCGTCTCGCCACCATGGCGGGCAGCGAGACTCTCCCACCCCATCCGCAACTTCCGCCCCGGCACCGCCCGTCAATTCTGATCCACGACAGCAACGCACCGCCGCCGCACCACGTCGGACGCTCCACATTCCCCCGCGTCTCGGCCTCCGATGTCTGCATGCCCCTCAAGCACCACCTCACCGGCTAAAACATGTCCCCCGAAAAGCGGGAGCCGGTTTCGGGACAACAGCATGCGCAAGGGGCGCATCTGAAAGATCGCGACGCGCTTCAGAGCGCCGGAGCAATAAATTTTTCCCTCCCAAAAACAACAGGATAACC
Source organism: Aquamicrobium lusatiense (assembly GCF_014201615.1). NCBI lineage: Bacteria > Pseudomonadati > Pseudomonadota > Alphaproteobacteria > Hyphomicrobiales > Phyllobacteriaceae > Aquamicrobium > Aquamicrobium lusatiense. The sequence goes on from NZ_JACHEU010000005.1 coordinate 89,860, forward strand.
GGCAAAAACTGAATCAGTTCGCGAACAGGCGACGAGCACATCTTGACGCCAGGGCCATCACGTAACATATAAAGTTACATGAAAAGAGACAGCAAACTTTCCGGCATCCTCCACGTTCTCCTGCACATGGCCGAGCACAGGGAACCCGTCACCTCCGAAGTGCTGGCGCGGGCCATGAACACCAACCCGGTGGTCATCCGCCGCATCATGGCCGGCCTGCGCGAGCAAGGCTATGTGCGCTCGGAAAAGGGCCATGGTGGCGGCTGGGTGCTGGCTTGCGATCTCTCCCGCATCACCCTGCGCGACATTTATGATGCGATCGGCCAGCCGGCCCTGCTCGCCATGGGCAATCGCACCGAAACGCCGGGCTGCCTGGTCGAGCAGGCCGTCAACGCAGCCCTTGGCGCTGCCTTCGACGACGCCGAGGCACACCTGCTCGCCCGTTTCGGCGAGGTGACGCTGGCCATGCTCAGCGAGGATTTTCACCGCCGTTTTGCCGTCCATGGCGGCGCCCACGATCTGGAGACAATTCATGCTCCCTGACACAGCCATCCGCGCCGGGGCTCCCGCGCAATATGACGCCATCATCATCGGCGGCAGCTTTGCCGGCCTGTCCGCAGCCACCTACATCGCCCGCGCCCGCCGCTCCGTCTGCATCGTCGATGCCGGCGCGCCGCGCAACCGCTTCGCCGCCCACTCGCACGGCTTTCTGGCGCAGGACGGCAGCGACCCCGCCGCCATCCTCGCCACCGCCCGCGCGCAGGTCAGCGCCTACCCCACGGCGCGCTTCATCAGCGCCCGCGCCACCGATGCCAGCAGCGAAAAAGACGGTTTCCGCATCGATCTGGACGATGGCACCACGCTCCATGGCCGCAAGCTGGTCCTCGCCTACGGTCTGAGCGACGATCTGCCCGCTATTCCCGGACTGGCGGAGCGCTGGGGCGCGTCCGTCATCCATTGCCCCTATTGCCATGGCTATGAATTTTCAGGCCAGCGCCTCGGCGTTCTCGCCTCCACGCCCATGTCTGCGCATCAGGCCATGCTGGTGGCGGAATGGGGGCCGGTGACCTTCTATCTCAACGGCCAGCCCGCCCCGGACCCACAGGAACTCGCCGAACTGGAACAGCGCGGCGTCGCCATCGAACCCGCCGCCGTCACAGCCCTGCATGGCGACCTGCCGCATCTGTCCGGCATCGAACTGGCAAACGGGCGCATCGATCCGCTGGATGCGCTCTATGTCGGCCCGCGCACCCGCTTCAACAGCGACATCGCGCAAAAACTCGGCTGCGCCGTCGATGAGCATGCCGCCGGGACCTTCATCCGCACCGATTCCCTGAAGGAAACCACCGTTCCCGGCATCTATGCCGCAGGCGACATTGCGCGCGGCGCGCACTCCGTCGCCTGGGCCTGCGGCGATGGTGTCATGGCCGGCGTGGCCACGCACCGCTCGCTCGTGTTCGGGTGATTTGGTTCAGCCGAGCAGGCTCTTGATCGTTCCGCTCGCCTTGCCGAAATCCATCTGGCCGGCATAGTTTTCGCGCAAGGCGGCCATCACCTTGCCCATGTCCTTGACGCTTGCGGCCCCCGTTTCGGCGATTGCCGCGCGGATCGCCGCTTCCGTCTCGGCCTCGTCCATCTGGCGGGGCATGAAATCGCGGATCACCACGATCTCCTCGCGCTCCTTGGCCGCCAGTTCCGGCCGACCACCATCGTCGAAGGCTTTTGCCGAGTCCTCGCGCTGCTTGACCATCTTGGCCAGAAGCTGCGCCAGTTCGTCCGCGCCCGCGGCTTCCTTGCCGACGCCGCGATTGGCAATGTCGCGGTCCTTGATTGCCGCCTGAATCAGCCGCAGCGTGGTCAGGCGGAACTTGTCGCCCGCCTTCATCGCCGTTTTCACTTCGTCCATCAGCCGTTCGCGCATGATCGTTTCTCCTTGAATGGCCCAGATAGAGCATGTCGCCCGGCGCTGAAAAGCGGTTTTGGGCCGCATCCTGCATGAAATATCCGGACGGCGCAGAAAAGCTGCGACTTGGCGGCGCATGGTGTTGACCGGGCCTGCCGCTTCCCCTATTTCGTGAGCCTTAGCATGAACTGAGCATCAGATGTGCGGCGGCGGCGTGATTTTCGCAGGCCCCGTGCCTTTTGCCGCGGATATTCGGCCGGCCGGCCGCGCATCCGTGCAACTTCACGATGGAGCGCCGCCATGGCCAGCACTGCCCCCTGGGTTTCGGAAAAGCCGACCGCCCTGCTCGTCCTCGCCGACGGAACGGTGATCGAGGGCCGCGGCCTCGGCGCTTCGGGTGAGGCAATCGGCGAGGTCTGCTTCAACACCGCGCTCACCGGCTATCAGGAAATCCTCACCGATCCCTCTTATGCCGGCCAGATCGTCACCTTCACCTTCCCACATATCGGCAATGTCGGCGTCAATGACGAAGACGAGGAAAGCCTGGCGCCCATCTCGCGTGCCGGCGCCGTCGGCGCCATCTTCAAGGCCGACATCTCCACCCCCTCGAACTACCGCTCCACCGGCGGCCTGAACGAATGGCTGGAAAAGCGCGGCATCGTCGCCATGTCGGGCATCGACACCCGCGCGCTCACCGCTCTGCTGCGCGACAAGGGCGTGGCCGATGCCGTCATCGCCCATGCGCCGGACGGCAATTTCGACATCGAGACGCTGAAGAAGAAGGCCGCCGGCTGGTCGGGCCTCGTCGGCCTCGACCTTGCAAAGGACGTCACCAGCGGCCAGTCCAGCCTGTGGGAAGAAACGCCCTGGGTGTGGAACGAAGGCTATGGTGAGCAGGGTGAGCCCTCCATGCACATCGTCGCCGTCGACTTCGGCGTCAAGCGCAACATATTGCGCCTGCTGGCCGGCCTTGGCGCGAAGGTCACGGTGGTGCCCGCCACCGCTGCCGCGCAGGACATCCTGGCCCTTCAGCCGGATGGCATCTTCCTCTCCAACGGCCCCGGAGATCCGGCCGCCACCGGCGACTATGCGGTGCCGACGCTTCGCGAGCTGCTGAAAACCGACATTCCGATCTTCGGCATCTGCCTCGGCCACCAGATCCTGGCGCTCGCCGCCGGCGGCAACACGGTCAAGATGCATCAGGGCCATCACGGCGCCAACCATCCGGTCAAGGACCACACCACCGGCAAGGTCGAGATCGTGTCCATGAACCACGGTTTTGCCGTCGATACCGCCTCGCTGCCGGAAGGCGTGACGGAAACCCATGTCTCGCTGTTCGACGGCTCGAACTGCGGCATCACCATCGTCGGCAAGCCGGTCTTCTCGGTGCAGCACCACCCTGAAGCCTCACCCGGCTCGCAGGATTCGCACTACCTCTTCCGCCGCTTCGCCAATCTCATTCGCGCCCGCAAGGGTGAGCCGGCTCTGGCCGAGCGGGCCTGAACCCTTTCAGGGGCGCATTCAGTTTTCGGCGGCGGCCTCCATGGCCGCCGTTTTGCTTTGCGGCGCGCGCACCTTCGTCACCAGCACCAGCAGCGCACCGCTCAGGAACAGGCCGGCCACCACATAGGAAGCCCCGCCGAATTCCACCGGCGCGGCCGGCCCGGTGAACCACGAGAAGATGTTGGTGTAGATGAGCGGCGCGATGATGGCTGTGACCGAGAACAGGCTGGTGATCGCACCCTGCAACTCGCCCTGCGAGGACGGCGGTACCTGTGCGGCGGCAAGGCTGCGCAGCGGAGGCTCCGACAGTGCCTCCATGCAGGTCGCCACGATCACCGCATAGATCATCCAGCCCTGCCATGCTGCGGCATAGCCGAACGCCGCGATCGCCGTGAAGGCAAGCCCGATGGCGGCGGTGCGCCATTCGCCCAGCACCGGCACCACGCGCGGCAGCACGGTCGCCATGATCACCGCCCCGCACAGGCCGAACAGTCCCAGCGACAGGCCGATCTGGCGTTCGCTCCAGCCATAGCGATAGTCGCTGACGAAGGCCCATACCGAAGGGTAGACCATGTGGCCGAGCATCATCAGGAAGAACACCAGCCCCAGCCAGCCGATGCCCGGATAGTTGCGCATCTGCCGCAGCGCGCCGAGCGGGCTCGCCCGCCGCCACTCGAAAGGCCGGCGATGCTTCGCCTCCAGCGTTTCGGGCAGGAAGAAGAAGGCGACGATGAAATTGGCGAAGGCCAGCCCCGCCGCGAAAAAGAAGGGAACGCGGGGACCAAATTCGCCAAGGATGCCGCCCAGCACCGGCCCGATGACGAAACCGACGCCGAAAGCGATGCCCAGCAGCCCGAAATTGCGCGCCCGGTTCTCGTCGGTGCTGATGTCGGCGATGAAGGCCGACGCCGTCGAATGGCTGCCGCCGCTGATACCGGCCAGCACCCGGCCGATGAACAGCATGGGATAGGACCACGCGATGGCGCAGATCAGATTGTCGATGGCGAAGGTGAACACCGAGGCCAGCAGCACCGGGCGGCGTCCGAAGCGGTCCGAGAGATTGCCGATCACCGGCGCGAACACGAACTGCATGGCGGCATAGACGAACAGCAGCCATCCGCCCTCCCGCGCCGCTGCGCTCACGTCGACCCCCGACAATTCCTGCAGGAACGCCGGCAGCACCGGCATGATGATGCCGAAGCCGACAATGTCGAGCAGCAATATGGTGAAGACGAGGGCAAGCCCGCGCCGTGCTGTTCCGGCTTCGACCATTCCGGACTGTCCTCCTGCGCCAACGCGGCGGACGCTTCTTATATTCCAGCCGCAACTGCGGAACAATAGAAGAACGGATCAGCGTTTCATGATGCTGACATCGGCTGGCGCAGCGCCGATTTCCGCATCCGCCTGCGGCCGCAGCAGCCCGTCGAGGATCGGCATGCTGATCAGGGCCGAGACGGCGATCATGGCGAGGCAGATGCGGCGGAAGGTGCGCTCGTTCGCCAGCCCGAACATCCGGCTGCCCAGCCACAGGCCGGCACCGTAGAACAGCGCCAGCAGCACCGCCAGCATGAGCACGTGAACGGTGATCAGCCCGCCCCATATGTAGCTGATGGCCGAGAGCACGGTGGAGATGGCGAAGAACAGGATGATGTTGGCCCGCACGACGCTGGCGCTGGAGCGGCCGCCGAGCCAGTAGGCGACCACGGGCGGCCCGCCGATCTGCGCGGCGCCCGCCAGCACGCCCGAAACGGCTCCGACCAGAACGGTCAGCGGGCTGGCCGGCTCGCCGTCATAGCGCCATCTCGACATCAGCAGTGCAAGAAGCAGAACCACGATGGCCACGATCGACCATCTGATGGTCAGCGGGTCGAGAGTGCTCAGCAGGTAGACGCCGGCGGGAATGCCCGCGATGGCACCGAGCGTCATCAGCCCCACATCGCGGTGGTTCGCCAGCCGCACCGCCTTTGGGATGAAGCCCCACGCCAGCAGGGCGTCCATCACCAGCAGCAGCGGCACGGCGACCGCCGGCGGCACCGCGGTACTGGCCAGCGGCACGAACACCAGTGCCGCGCCGAAACCGGAAAATCCGCGCGCAAGTCCGGACAGGGCCGCGACCAGCGCCAGAAAGGCCAGCACAGGCAAATCGACCGGCAGTGACGACAAATTCCACATGGTATCCGGCTGGCATGACCTGTGTCGGCTCCCCGCGCTTCTCCCGGAAAGGAAAAGCCCGGCGGAGAGCCGATCGGAAAACCCCATTCGCGCCGAGGCATCACAGGCCCCGCACCCTGCCGCCCTTCACCTTCAGGCCCCCACCTTCAGGCAATGGCGGCAGGATGGAGAGTTTTCCCGCGTCAGATCGGGTTGTTGAACGTATCGCAGTCAGAGAGCTTGCCGCTCTTGTAGCCGCGGGCGAACCATTTCTGGCGCTGTGCCGAAGTGCCGTGGTTGAAGGTCTCGGGAACCACATAGCCCTGCGTGCGCTTTTGCAGCGTGTCGTCGCCGATCTGCTGGGCGGCGTTCAGCGCCTCCTCAAGATCGCCCTCCTCCAGAATGCCCTTCTGCGCCGTGTAGTGTCCCCACACGCCGGCGAAGCAGTCAGCCTGAAGCTCGACCTGCATCGACATGTGGTTGGCTTCGCTCTCGCCCATGCGCTGGCGCATCTGGTTGAACTTCGGCAGCACGCCGATCAGGTTCTGGACGTGATGCCCAACCTCATGCGCAACCACATAGGCCTCAGCGAAATCGCCGGAAGCACCGAACTGCTCGGAAAGCTGGCGGAAGAAGGAGGTGTCGAGATACACCTTCTTGTCGGCCGGGCAGTAGAACGGGCCGGAAGCCGATGACGCGAAGCCGCAGGCCGAGCGGATCTGCCCCTCGAACAGCGTCAGCTTCGGCTCCTCATAGGTCAGGCCGTTGGCCTGGAAGATGCCGTTCCACACATCTTCCGTTTCGGCCAGAACCGTGGCCACGAACTGCTTCATCTCGTCGTTGCGGGCCGAGCCTGAACTGGAGCCCGGGCCGGTTTCGCTCGACGTCGTGCGGCCGCTGTCCTCACCCGGCAGCAGTCCGCCGCCGCCGCCGGTCAGCACCTGCATCGGGTCGATGCCGCAGGCCTTCAGCCCGAAGAACAGCACCACCAGTATGACGATCGTCGAAAGTCCGCCGCCGCCGGCGCGCCCGCCAATCGGTATGCGCATTCGGCCGGGACCGCTGCCAATGTTTCCGGGCCGGCCGAAACCGCCCTGCCCGCGCTGATCGTCAATATTGTCGCTCTGGCGACGGCCTCTCCAGCGCATGCGCTTGTCGTCCTCATTCTCTGGCAGACCTCGCAGGCCAGCCTTGTCCCTTCGGCTTCGATAGATACCGTATCCATGGGACCGAGTCATGACCAATCTCGGCCGCCGGTTCCGGTCATGGCAACAACGCCCTGCCCCGCCGGTCGTTCCGCCCGCCGCTCCGCAGCTTCACGGCACCGACAATTTGCCGGCCTATGCGTATTCGCTGGGCAAACATGCATTTTTCGGGGTTACATCGGCGGAAACTCTCCCCTATAAGGCCCCCTTAGCCTGAACCAAGAATCCACGCAGCGTGAACCGACCCGGAAAACCGGCGCCGGTGTTTCGCATGCACAGCCATAACGGACCCCGCCATGCCAAAACGCACCGATATCAAATCCATCCTGATCATCGGTGCAGGCCCTATCGTCATCGGGCAGGCGTGCGAGTTCGATTATTCCGGCACACAGGCCTGCAAGGCGCTGCGCGAGGAAGGCTTCCGCGTCATTCTGGTCAACTCCAATCCGGCCACCATCATGACCGACCCGGATCTGGCCGATGCCACCTATATCGAGCCGATCACCCCGGAAGTCGTGGCCAAGATCATCGCCCGCGAGCGCCCGGATGCGCTGCTGCCCACCATGGGCGGCCAGACCGCGCTCAACACGGCGCTTTCGCTGCGCCGCATGGGCGTTCTGGAGCGCTACAATGTCGAGATGATCGGCGCCGACGCGCACGCCATCGACAAGGCCGAGGACCGCGCCCTGTTCCGCGAGGCGATGGCGAAGATCGGGCTGGAAACGCCGAAATCGATGCTGGCCAACGCCACCGAGGTCAAGGACGCCGACCGCAAGAAGCATGAGGCCGAGCGCGCAGCGCTCAAGGCCTCCGGCGCGTCCGACAAGGAACTGGACGCCCTCGAAACGAGCTGGAACCTCGGCGAAGGCGACCGCAAGCAGCGCTATGTCTCGCATGCCATGGGCGTGGCCGCGCAGGCGCTCGATGCGGTCGGCCTGCCCGCCATCATCCGCCCCTCCTTCACGCTCGGCGGCACCGGCGGCGGCATCGCCTTCAACCGCGAGGAATTCTTTTCGATCGTCCAGTCCGGCCTCGACGCCTCCCCCACCACCGAGGTGCTGATCGAGGAAAGCGTGCTCGGCTGGAAGGAGTATGAGATGGAGGTCGTCCGCGACAAGGCGGACAACTGCATCATCATCTGCTCGATCGAGAACATCGATCCGATGGGCGTCCACACGGGCGATTCCATCACCGTCGCGCCGGCGCTGACGCTGACCGACAAGGAATACCAGATCATGCGCAACGCCTCGATCGCGGTGCTGCGCGAGATCGGCGTCGAGACCGGCGGCTCCAACGTCCAGTTCGCCGTCAACCCGGCCGATGGCCGCCTCGTCGTCATCGAGATGAACCCACGCGTGTCGCGCTCCTCAGCGCTCGCCTCCAAGGCCACCGGCTTCCCCATCGCCAAGATCGCGGCCAAGCTCGCTGTCGGCTACACGCTGGACGAGCTGGACAACGACATCACCGGCGGCGCCACGCCCGCCTCCTTCGAGCCGACCATCGACTATGTCGTCACCAAGATCCCGCGCTTCGCCTTCGAGAAGTTCCCCGGCGCGGAGCCTACCCTGACCACCGCCATGAAGTCGGTCGGCGAGGTCATGGCCATCGGCCGCACCTTCCAGGAATCGCTGCAGAAGGCGCTGCGCGGCATGGAAACCGGCCTCACCGGCCTCGACGAGATCGAGATCCCCGGCGTCGGTCAGGGCGATGACAAGAACGCCATCCGCGCCGCCCTCGGCACCCCGACGCCCGACCGTCTGCGCATGGTGGCGCAGGCCATCCGCATGGGCACCTCGCTGGAAGACGTGCACGCCATGTGCAAGATCGACCCGTGGTTCCTGGAGCAGATCGCCGGCATCATCGCCATGGAAGCCCGCATCCGCGAGCATGGGCTGCCGCAGGACGCCGCCAATATGCGCATGGTCAAGGCCATGGGCTTTTCCGATGCCCGCCTCGCTTCGCTTACCGGCACCAAGCCGAAGGAGGTCGCGCATCTGCGCAATTCGCTCGCCGTCCACCCGGTCTACAAGCGCATCGACACCTGCGCCGCCGAGTTCGCATCGCCTACCGCCTATATGTATTCCACCTATGAGCAGCCCTTTGCCGGCGCGCCCGCCAACGAGGCCGGCGTGTCGGATCGCAAGAAGGTCGTCATCCTCGGCGGCGGCCCCAACCGCATCGGACAGGGCATCGAGTTCGATTATTGCTGCTGCCACGCCTGCTTCGCGCTGGCCGAGGCCGGCTATGAATCGATCATGATCAACTGCAACCCGGAGACGGTCTCGACCGACTACGACACCTCCGACCGCCTCTATTTCGAGCCGCTCACCGCCGAGGATGTCATCGAGATCCTCAGGATGGAGCAAAGCCGTGGCGAACTGGTCGGCGTCATCGTCCAGTTCGGCGGCCAGACCCCGCTGAAGCTCGCCGAAGCGCTTGAGAAGAACGGCATTCCGATCCTCGGCACCTCGCCCGACATGATCGACCTCGCCGAAGACCGCGACCGCTTCCAGAAGCTCTTGCAGAAGCTCGACCTCACCCAGCCCGAGAACGGCATCGCCTATTCGGTCGAGCAGGCCCGCACCGTGGCCGGCGAGCTTGGCTTCCCGCTGGTGGTGCGCCCCTCCTACGTTCTGGGCGGCCGCGCCATGCAGATCATCCACGACGAGGCCATGCTCCAGACCTACCTGCTCGACACCGTGCCCGAGCTGGTGCCGGAAGACATCAAGCAGAAATACCCGAACGACAAGACCGGCCAGATCAACACGCTGCTCGGCAAGAACCCGCTGCTGTTCGACACCTATCTGTCGGGCGCCATCGAGGTCGATGTCGACTGCCTGTGCGACGCCGCCCATGGGGGAGACAACGTCTATGTCTCGGGCATCATGGAGCACATCGAGGAAGCCGGCATCCATTCGGGCGACTCGGCCTGCTCGCTGCCCGTCCACTCGCTTTCCGACGAGATCGTCGACGAGCTGGAGCGCCAGACCGCGGCACTCGCGAAGGCGCTCAATGTCGGCGGCCTGATGAACGTGCAATACGCCATCAAGGACGGCACCATCTATGTGCTGGAAGTGAACCCGCGCGCCAGCCGCACCGTGCCGTTCGTCGCCAAGACGGTCGGCAAGCCGATCGCCAAGGTCGCCGCCCGCATCATGGCCGGCGAGACGCTGGACGCCGCCTTCGCCCACTATGGCGAGAAGCCGAACGCGCGCAATCCCGGCCACATCGCGGTCAAGGAAGCCGTGTTCCCGTTCTCGCGCTTCCCCGGCGTAGACATCCTGCTCGGGCCGGAGATGAAATCGACCGGCGAGGTCATGGGCCTCGACCGCGACTATGCGCTGGCCTTCGCCAAGGCGCAGCTTGGCGCGGGCGTTGACCTGCCGCGTTCCGGCACGCTGTTCGTCTCGGTGCGCGATGACGACAAGCAGGGCGTGCTTGAGCCCGTGCGCCGCCTCGCCGAACAGGGTTTTCGCGTGCTCGCCACCGGCGGCACCCAGCGCTTCCTCGCCGAGAACGGCGTCGCGGCGGAGAAGATCAACAAGGTGCTCGAAGGCCGCCCGCACATCGAGGACGCCATTCGCAACCGTCAGGTGCAGATCGTCTTCAACACCACGGACGGCCAGAAGGCGGTGTCGGACTCCAAGTCGCTGCGCCGCGCCACGCTGATGCAGAAGGTGCCCTACTACACCACGCTGGCCGGCATGGCCGCCGTGGCGGAAGCCATCGCCGCCCTCAAGGCCGGCTCCCTCGAAGTGCGCCCGTTGCAGGATTATTTCTGAGCGGCGCGAACTCCCTAAAAAAGCCGGGTTTCGACCCGGCTTTTTTTGTTGGTGCTGCCGCCTAGCGATCAGGCCGGACGTCGTTCCCCAACATCGATCCGGTTGCCATCGGGATCGGCAAGAACGAAGGCTCTCTGGCCGTAGTCCTTGTCCTTCAACGCCTTGATGATCCGCACGCCCGCCGCTTCGCAGATCTCATGAAATGCGTCGATGTCGCTGACGAACATGTGAAACACATTGACCGTCGTCGCGACATGCGCCCGGTTCTGGCTGAGATGTATCTCGGCGGCATCCTTCTTCAGAACCATGAACCCGACAGGGTCGCCGTTCTCGAACACTTTCTGAAAGCCGAGAATACCGGAGTAGAAGGCAAAGGCTGCCCGAATGTCACGAACCGGCAGACATGGGGCCACGCGGCCGAAGGTAATTGTACAAACTGGGGAAGAACCCATCGCATGCTCCTGAAAATGTGGGCAGAGGCGGCAGTGCGCATGACCGGTCAGGAGCGGTGTCCCTTTTCTTAGAATCGCATGGAGCGCAGGAAAAATAAAGACAGCCGGTCCGGGAAACCGGGCCGGCCTGCTTCAGACCCAGCCTGCAACGTTTTCGAGCGTCCTCATGGCCTGTTTGGGGAGCGCCGCTTCGCCAGCGCTCCGCAGGCAGACATTCATCAGGGCACTTCCCGGTCAGCGTGCAAGCGTACGTTCCAGATCGTCGCGTATCAGCCGCACCAGTTCGGCATGGATATCGGCGCGGGACCGAGCGCCACCATCCTCGCAGATCGGTTCGTCCTCCCCGGACGATTTCAGAATCTCGGCGGCCCCTTCCCGGCATTCCGGCAGGAAGCTGTAGTGCACGGAGTCCGCGACGGCGGCATAGGTCCCGTTCGGCGTCAGCGCTGCCAGCTTGTCGGCGATCACGCCGGGCGGAACGGTGCCGGCGCTTCCCAGATTGATGAAGCTCATCGGAATGGAAATGTCCTTCAGGCTCTGCGCGTCATAGGCCTGCGCCAGCCCCGGATCGACAAGCACGGCAGATTTGACACGGCGATCGAGGTTCGACTGCTCGAACAGCGTCTTGTCGACGGCGCGCAGGTCCACCTTGCCGACCTTGACCTGCACTTCGTTCACATAGCCGATCCCGCCCGCATACCAGGCGCAGTCCCACCTGTCATACGTGTCGCAATAGCGCGCATAAGCCTCCAGATCGGCGCGCGCGCCGGCGCTCAGCATCGCCGCCGCCCCGCCAAGCGAAAAGCCGACCACGCCGATCCTGTCGGCATCGACAAGGCCATGCCATTGCCCGTCGCCCGCCCCCCCCTCGCCGGTCAGCCTGTCGATCACGGCGGACAGGTCCGCCGCCCGTTGCCACAGTTTCGGGGTGTCGCCCGGTGTCGAATAGCCGCTGGTCGTGCCGGGATGGTTCGGACCGGCCACGACGAAGCCCGCTTTGGCGAGTTCCGTCGCCAGCCAGCTCATGCCCTGAACGCGGCTGCCCGAGCCGTGCGACAGAACCACCAGCGGAAACCGGCCCTGTGCCGGTGCCGCGTCGGGTACGGCCGGGGCTCCTGCGAATACCCTGTTGGCGCCGATCATGACCGGCTCGCCAGCATCCTTGGCCGGATACCAGACAGTCACATGCAGGTCGCGTCCGTAATCGGTCGGGGCAGCAGTCAGCGAGATCTGGCGCACGCCGACCTCCGCTGCGAAAGAGGGCGTGGCCATCGCGGCGGCAAATGCGGCGGCGCAGAGCGTTTGGAAATTGAACATCACGGTTTCCTGTGTTGGAAGGACAGGACGACAGTGCGGGAACCGTGCGTTTGATGCCTCCTCGATCGCGATTGAGGTCGTACCCGATCGCGATCCGGGCCATTATCTGCGTCCGCCATCCAACCTCATGAAGCACCGATGATCTTCGTCCCTCTGCCTTTCGTCGTCGCCTTGCTGCTGCTGATCCTTTTGGCGGCATTGCTGCGCACCACCGATCAGGCCAAGGTCAACTGGCCGTTTCTGGCCCTCATTGCCCTGTGTGCCTTGCAGACCTTTCTGGTCGGGCTGCGCTGGGGCTATGACCTGACCGCTCTGCGCTATGTGCTGCCGGTTCTGGCCGCCTGTGTGCCGCCGCTCACGCTGGCGAGCTTCCGCTGCCTGATCGCGCGCAGCGAAGCGGATCAGGGCGGGAGTTCATGGCTCCACTGGCTGCCGCCAGTGGTGATAGCCCTGCTTCTCGTCGCAGCGCCCCAGTCCATCGACATCGCGCTGGTGGCGCTGTTCCTCGGCTATGCCGTCGCCCTGCTCCAGCTTGGAAAACGCGGTCCGGACGCCCTCGACGAGGCCCGCTTCGACAAAGCCGTCGCGGCCCATCGCGCACTTGTCATCGCGGCTGCCGCGCTTTGCATCTCCGCGCTGTTCGATCTGGTGATCTGGCTGGATTTCGAATGGACGCGCGGCGATCATGCCGCCCTGATCGCCGGCAATGGCAGCCTGCTCGGGCTCCTGATGATCGGTGCGACCACCCTTGTCGCCGCGGGCGCCAAAGCCTTCCCGGAGCCCGCACACGAAGCCGTACAGACCACCTCTCCCGAGCAGGACCGGGAGATCCTCAGTCGTGTCGAGACCCTGCTCGCCGGCCAGAAACTTTTTCTCGACGAAAACCTGACGCTGTCGCGGCTGGCGCGCCGCGCCGGCGTTCCCGCCCGACAGATTTCCGGTGCCATCAACCGCCTCGCCGGCAGGAACGTCTCCCAGTACATCAACGATTATCGCATCGCCGAAGCCTGCCGGCTGCTGCGCCAGACCGACGTCTCCGTCACCGCCGCCATGCTGGAATCGGGCTTCCAGACCAAGTCCAACTTCAACCGCGAATTCCGCCGCGTCACCTCCCTGAGCCCCGCAACATGGCGCGACAGCAACCGGCAGGACCATCCCACAGAAGCCTGACATCAGCCCTCCATCTCCCCGCGCCCCGCTTCCAAGCTTCCTGCTCCCCCAATCCATCCGGCCCGCCACAGACCCTCTCTGTCTGTGTGATTTGTGGCAGCCGGGGAGGTGGAAGAGGGCCCGTTCCCCCGAGGGTACGCAGCCTTCAGTATACAAGGATCCCTTCCGCCCCACCCTGAACCTGAACAACTGCCCATGCCGGCTGAGAGCCGGAACGACATTGGCAGGAACTGACCCAAGGCCACAGACCGTCATCTGCTGTGACCTTTCCCCTGCCTTCATTGATGCCCAGACCCTTCCGGACGGAGTGGCATCGAGGATCGCGAACACCAGTTCGGGATTGCCGCAGGGGCAGCGTCATTGCCTCCTTTGCCCCCTTCTCGTCCTCCCGCCCCTCTGCCCCCCTCCCACACATTTGTCTCCCCCCTTTCCAACGCTACAACCCCCATCCATCCCACCCGCCCCAACTCCTTCTCATCCGCGCCTTCTCGTCCTCCCGCCACCCCCCATCCCCCGCCCACCTCTCCCCACCCCTTTCCGCTCTCTAGCCTCCGGTCCATCCGGCCCGCCACACCCCCTTCCCCCAAAAGTGTTCGCGCCATTCTCCCCACCTTCCCAAGCAAGCTCAACGCGCGCCACGCCGGGGGGTCCTGTTACCTACCAACTCGTCAGCTATCCGACCCCGGCCATCCCGCCCCGGCCTCCCCGCTCTCAACGAACCCCACCAGCATCTCCGCCTTCCGCCCGCCCTTTCGTTGACAACATACCAACCAGTCGGTATGGTTTTCGTAAAAGGTCAAACCCGATGCCGAAACCCGCCACCAGACCAGATGCCAGGCTGAAGCTGCTGGATGCCGCTTTGTCGGTGATCCGCGCCAAAGGCTATACGGCCACCAGCGTCGATGAGTTGTGCGCGACGGCCGGCGTCACCAAGGGGGCCTTCTTCCACCATTTCAAAAGCAAGGAAGAGCTTGGCGTCGCGGCTGCGAACCACTGGTCGCAGCTCACCGGCGCCCTGTTCGCGGCCGCCCCCTATCACGCGCATCCCGATCCGTTCGCGCGCATCATCGGCTATCTGGAGTTCCGCAAGGCGCTGCTGCGGGGCGGCGTGCCGGAATTCACCTGTCTTGTCGGCACCATGGTGCAGGAGAGCTACGAGACCGCGCCCGCCATCCGCGAGGCCTGCAACGCCAGCATCAGCGCCCACGCGGCAACCCTTGAAGCCGACATCGAAGCGGCCATCCAGGTGCGCGGCCTTTCTGCGGAGTGGAGTGCTGCTTCGCTGGCGCTGCACACGCAGGCCGTCCTTCAGGGGGCCTTCATTCTCGCCAAGGCCAGAGGCGGCGCTGAAATCGCCGCCGACAGCATCGACCACCTCATTCGCTATCTGCGTCTGCTTTTCGGGCCGGGGGCCACGGACCACCAACCGTAACGCCACATCAGGAGGAGACTGTCACATGCCCGCTACAATCCGACTTCACCGCGTGCTCGCAACCGGCCCCGAAAAGGTCTACCGCGCCTTCACCGAGGCTGATGCCATTGCAAGCTGGCTCCCGCCCTACGGATTTCTCTGCACCGTGCATGAAATGGATGCGAAGGTCGGCGGCCGGCACAGAATGTCGTTCCGCAACTTCACGACCGGCCAGAGCCATTCCTTCGGCGGCACCTATGTCGAACTCGTGCCCGGCGAGCGCCTCGTCTACACCGACACCTTCGACGATCCGAACCTGCCGGGCGAAATGCGCGTCACCGTCACCCTGAAGGCCGTTTCCATGGGCACCGAAATCCATATCGAGCAGCAGGGCGTACCCGACGTCATCCCGCCGGACGCCTGCTATCTGGGCTGGCAGGACTCGCTGCACAAGCTGGCGCGACTGGTCGAACCCGAAATCAACCAGTAGCGGCCCGCATATCGGCCAGGCGGCCACGCCTGTCGGGTGCCGATCCTCTGCGGCATCCGCCCCGCCTGCCCCCGGCTCAGGCCCCCGCTCAAACCCCGGCCAACGCCCTTCCATTGACGAAAGCCGTGGCGTTGGCTAGGGGAGCCTCGCGGGGGACGACCCTCGCCTCAGTTGAAGAATACCGGGACGGCCCGGCCACTCGAAGGAGGGCCGCGCCATGGCCGGACCAATCGAACAGTTTGAAATTTCGCGGATTGTCCCGCTCGAAATCGGCGGGCTAGACCTCAGCTTCACCAATGCGTCGGCCTATATGGTGCTCACCGTGGCGCTCGGTGCGGGCTTTCTGCTGCTGGCCACGCGCCGCCGCGCCATCGTGCCGGGCCGGCTTCAATCCTGCGCCGAGCTGCTGTTTGAGTTCATCGGCAAAACCCTGCGCGACAATGCCGGCGAAGAAGGCATGCGCTTCTTTCCGCTGGTCTTTTCCCTCTTCATGTTCGTGCTCGTCGCCAATCTGATCGGCATGTTCCCCTATGCCTTCACGGTCACCAGCCACATCATCGTCACGTTTGCACTGGCCATGCTGGTTTTCCTCACCGTCACCGTCTACGGGCTGATCCGCAACGGTCTCGGCTTCCTGCGCCTGTTCATGCCGCCCGGCGTTCCGCTGGTGCTGGCGCCCATCCTCGTGCCGATCGAGGTGGTATCCTACATCTCCCGCCCCGTCAGCCATTCGGTGCGCCTGTTCGCGGTCATGCTGGCCGGGCACATCACGCTGAAGGTCTTTGCGGGCTTTGTGGTTTCGCTGGGCGAGCAGGGCGCGCTCGGCATTGCCGGAGCCGTGCTGCCGCTTGCCATGACCGTTGGCCTGACAGGGCTGGAACTGCTGATGTCGGTCATACAGGCTTATATCTTCACCATGCTCACCTGCATGTATCTGAACGATGCGTTGCATCCCGGTCATTGACCGGAGGCCACAATCGTACCAATTATCGCGAGTGAGGACGGCCTCTCTTCAAAACCATCGAAAACCGGGACGGCCCGGCAATCAAAGGAGGGCCGTTCCATGGCCTGGATTTATCTGGCGGTCGCCGGTCTGCTTGAAATCGTGTGGGCGTTTTACATGAAGAAGTCGGAAGGCTTCAGCCTGCTGACACCGAGCGTCATCACCATCATTGCCATGATCGCAAGCTTCGCGCTCCTGTCGGTATCGATGAGGTCGCTGCCGCTCGGAACCGCCTACACGGTGTGGACCGGCATCGGCGCGGTCGGCGCTTTCGTCGTCGGCATCGTCGTGCTTGGCGAGGCGATCACCCCGATGCGCGTCGCAGCCGCAGCGCTGATCGTTTCGGGTCTGGTTCTGATGAAGCTTTCCAGCTCCGGGGCCTGAAACCGGGTAATGCAATCTCTCTCTGGTCCATGATCAGCGGCAGCAATCTGTCAGGGCCACATCAGGCAGAGCCCGCAGCGCCAATAAAAAAAGGCCCCGCTCGTTGCGGGGCCTTTTTTAACGGTCGCTGATGCTTAGCTGCCGAGCAGGGTGCTGGAGAACACGGCGCCAATCAGGCCCGTATTGTCATTGATCTGGACCGTGGCATGCGAGCCAGCGGCCAGATCGGCCGGTACGGCAACATGAACAGGGATCGACGCGGTCTCGCCATTCTCGAAATGGATGGTGCGTGCCTGCGCGTCATAGGAGGCCACCTGCCCGCTGATCGAGGCGGCGAAAGCAGAGCCGGACACCAGTGCGAGAGCGGCTGCGGAAGCGATAATCCTGATCATGATAAACTCCTTGGATCGGGTTTCGATTTGTCTCGAGGCAGCTTCTTGCCTGCCTTGATATCAGGGAGATAGGTCTCCTTTCCGCTCGCTGAAAGGCTCGGTTTGTGTCCGCTTTGTTCACGGATGTTGAACGCTAAATACTGGAAATTCCTTGCCTTCATGACTATGGCAGGGGCGAAAAACGATATCCGGCTTACGATTTGTGCGATGCTCGATCGACCTCTCGCACCGCTTCCTGCCTTTGGATGAAGGCGCGGTAACCCGTCCGAACGATCGTGATGATTTGAAGCGGGCGCGGCGCTCTCCTGGCCCGCACCGCTTATTTTATCCCCACTCTCTGCGCCTCGCCTATCATGTCCCTTGCCCTTCCTGCGGGAAAGCCGGTCATGACGATGGCAGGCCTGGGATGGGACGGCGCGGTGGCGAACCCTGAACGTGAGGGCGGGCCGCCGACGGGGAGTGCCTGGCGAAGGGACCGATGGTTCGCCGCAGGCGGGGCTGCTTGGTAACGCGGCAGTCCGGCTCAGACCACCCCGGAAACGGGAACGGGTCGGTCCATTGCACGCGTGTTTCGCAAGGAATGCGCGGCCAGAAGGGCTGTAGCCAGCCGGGCCCGGTAGGACGCCGGACGGGCGGTCGCAAGGCCGCACCCAAAAACATCTTACGAGCGACCTGACGGCCGCCCGTCATCCTGATGCGATCAATGGCCAGACGGTTTTCCGGGCGTGGCGGTGCCCCAGCGCGGCCAGCATTGCGCGGCCAAAATCACGCGGCGTATGCAGCGCATCATGCGCAGGAAGAAAAAACGATGAAAAGATCAGTTCAGCGCGATCGGCAGGTCGACCTGCTGCGGCGTCTCGACCAGAACCGCCGGCGTTGCGGCAGCCGGTTCGCGGCGGCGCTTGCGGTCCTTGCCGAGCCCGGTGATGCCCAGCATGCCGCGCTCCTTGGCGTGGTAGTAATATCCGGTCTGATAGAGCCGGTCGGCCCGCTTCTCGTCGCCATCGGCAACCAGCCAGGCGCCGCGCAGATATTTCACGGCATATTTCAGGTTGGTTTCGGCATCGAGAAGGCCCTTGGCCGGCCCTTCATAGCCCATGCCCCGCGCCGTCGCGTGCTTGATCTGCATCAGGCCCCAATGGCCGTTGTTGTAGGCGCTCGGGTTGAACGTGCTTTCGCGGTTCACCACGCGGCGCACGAACGGTTCGGGCAGGCCGTAGACATTGGCATATTTGGCGATCAGCCCGTCGACATGGCCGCGCGAAGCCGGCGCCGGATCTTCGGCGGTGGTCAGCACGGCAGGCTCCGCGCGCGGCAGCGCGGCTGCGGAAGCAAGCTGGATCGGGGAAGCGGCAGGCTGGGCAGCGAGCGCCAGCGCAGCGACAGGCGTCTCGCCCGGCTGCATCGGGGCAGGCAATTGCGGCTGAAGCGAAGCGACATCGGCATTCACCGTCGTCCCGGCAAAAGCGCTCTCGGGAAGAATGGCGACCATGTCCGGCAGCGCCAGCGCGAAACCGGCATCGCCGCCATCGGCTTCGGTCGTCTCGGCAAAGCTCTGGCTGGTCTGCGAGGTGGTGGTGCAGCCGGAAAGACCGGTTGCGGCCAGCACCATGCCAAGGGCGACGATTTTGAGCTTCGCTGGCAAGAGACGTTCAAAGTCCGTTGTTCGGTTAAGCGGTCATTACACCAGCCGATTCGGCGGAGCAACCTGCACCGGCGCGGTTTTCGGGTGGTGGGCGAGCCGGACAGATGAGATAATATGTCAGTGCGTAACATTCCGAACGAAGACACCAGCGCCATGAAGACCGCCGGGCATACCGTTTTCCAGACAAAGATGGGCTTTGCCGGCTTTGCATGGGGGAATGCCGGCATCACGCGCCTGTGCCTGCCGGAGAAAAGCAGAACGGCTGTGGAACGACGATTATCAGGCCACGGCGCGGCCGTTGATTCGCCACGCGCGCAGGCCGCGGAACTGGTCGCCCGCATCGAAGCCTATTTCGAGGGAAACATGATCGACTTTTCCGATGTCGAGGTCGATCTCGCCGGAATGGAGGCCTTCCGCCTCGACATCTACGCGGCCGCGCGGCGCCTGCGTTTCGGTGAAGCCGTCACCTATGGCGAGCTTGCCCGCCGCGCGGGGCATGAAGGCATGGCCCGCGAAACCGGTGTCGCCCTCGGCGCAAATCCGGTGCCGCTGGTGGTGCCTTGCCACCGCATCGTCGCAGCTGGCGGGCGGATCGGCGGCTTTTCGGCGCCGGGCGGCTCGGCAACCAAGCAGAAGATGCTGGAGCTGGAGGGCGTGCAGATCGGGCCGCCGCCGTCAGCTCAGCAATCCTTCGGCTTCTGACCAGCAGGCATTATGGCTTCTGAAATGTCAGTGCCCGAATCGCCAGAAGCGGTCCCGGCGCTCGAATTCAGGCTGCACGCATTTGTAGACCGGACACGAAGAAGCATCGGCGCTCGGCACATCGGCCCTCTCGCGCACCTGCCCAGCCGGGCAAAACCGGTTGTTGAGCACATAGCGATCATAGATCGGCAGGTTGGGATTGCGCTTCGAGGTGTAGCGCAGGATCACCGCGCCCTCGCGCGCCACCCTGTCCTGGATCGCACCGCAACTCATGCGCGTCGGATCATAGCGGGATATGGCATGGGCCTGCCCTGCCGCGACGAGGCAGCCGGCCCCCACGATGGCCAGTCCGATCAATCTGGAAATCCGCATGGCATCCTCCGCAATGCAAGGTATCTGAAACGCTGTTGCGGCCTGCATTGTTCCGTAAATTAGGCTTATTGCAGCCTCTTGAAAGCATAACAAGCACAGCTTATATTGGTGCCGTTGATATTTCGGCCGATCGATCCGGGCCGCGCGTTCCTAAGAGCTTGCTGCCGTCTATCTCCAAAATCTCGATACCACCGGCCGGATGTATTTCCGGTCTTAGACAAAGCAGAAGTTGAAGGAATACGCATATGGCAACTGGAACCGTCAAGTGGTTCAACGCCACCAAGGGCTACGGCTTCATCCAGCCCGACAACGGCGGCCCGGACATTTTCGTCCATATCTCTGCCGTGCAGCGCGCAGGTCTCACCTCGCTTGCTGACGGCCAGAAGGTAAGCTTCGAAATCGAGCAGGACCGCCGCACCGGCAAGTCGTCCGCTGGATCGCTCGAAGCAGCCTGACCCAGCGTGAGCGCGCGCCGGGTCTGAAAAGACCCGGACTGCGCGACAAGCCACGGATGTACTGGCGGTCGCGCTGGAAGCGCGCCGAAGCTTGAAGACCCGACCAGCCGAGCAGCGGATTGTCTGCCGGCCCGGACAGAAAGCTTCCCGTCAGGCTACCGATCCGGAAAGGCGGGCTTTGCCCGCCTTTCTGGTTTCGGGTGATAAGCACAGCGCATTGACCCCATTTTAAGGGTGTCGTGCTGGAATTGAGCGATGCACACTTTGCTCGCCCAGTCCTCGCCGGTTCTTTTCCTTGTCATTGCAGGCTTCTGCATCGGCGCACTGGCCATAGGCCTTTCATTTCTCAATATCGCCTCGCGGCTCTTCAAGGGCATGCCGGGTCAGGTTCCCACGCCGGCCTTCATGGGCGTCGTCTCCACGGCCTGGGCGCTCTCCATGGGCTTCGCCGCCTCCGACGTGTGGTCGCTCGATGCCCGCGCCGACAGCGCCGCAACAGCCGAGCGATCCGCCGTCATGCGTCTGATCGGCGTGTCGGATGAATCGGCGCTGAACCTGCCCGCCATGAATGAAGCCGTTCGCAACTATGCCGATCTGGCCCGCACCACGGAATGGCAGGAGACGCTGAACCGCGTCCCCAATCCGTTGGTCGACGACGCCCTTCAGGAGATACGCATCGGCATCGTGGACATGGTCAAAAGAGGCATTGCCTCCCCTCTCGTCAGCAAGGCCGTGAATGATTTCGACGAGTTGCAGGATGCCCGCAACGAGCGCCTCGCCATTGGCCAGACTGCCGTTGACCTGACCAAATGGTATCTCGTGCTCTGCCTGACCGTCATGGCGATGATCACCATCGCCATGGTTCACGCCGAAGTTCCGAAGGCCGGCAGAAACGCTCTGGCGATCTTCAGCGTCGTGGTCTGCGTGTGCCTCTGGATACTGGCCATGCACACCAACCCCTACAAGGGCATGCCGGTCACCCTGTTCGCGAGCACATCGTCCCGCTGACCAAGGCAGGCTCCGGATCAGGCGTCCGGCACCCAGGCAAGCGGCACATGTCCCGGATCCTGCTCGACCCGTCGCAGCCACGCCGACACCTGCGGATAATCGTTCAGGGTGAAGCCGCCCTCGTCCGCCGTGTGGGTGTAGGCATAGAGCGCAATGTCCGCCACGCTCAGCGCATTGCCTGCAAAGAAATCATGTCCTGCGAGATGCGCCTCCATGACGCCCAGCGCCTTGTTGCCGCGCTCCAGCGTCAACGCCAGCCGTTCCGGCGTGGCGGCTGCCGCACGCTCGGGATAAGTCAGCAACGCCCTGCGAACAGCGATATAGGGTTCGTGGCTGTACTGCTCGAAGAACAGCCATTGATAGGCCAACGCCCGCTCATAGCTGTCATGGGGGAGAAAGCGCGTGCCCTCGGCGAGGTGCAGCAGCATGGCATTCGATTCGGCAAGCGGCCGGCCGTCTTCCAGCAAAAGCACCGGAACCATGGCATTCGGATTGCGCGTGAGGAATTCGGGCGTACGTGTGGACCCGTCGCGGGAACTCACTTCGACATGGGTGAAGGGCCGGCCCAGCTTCGCCAGCAGCAGACGCGGCTTGTAGCAGTTGCCGCTGTCGGTCATTCCATAAAGCACAGTCATCGAAAAATCTCCGTGGCCCCGCATATTGCGCAGCCACGTTACCGCTTCCAATGAGTTAATTTGCTGGGAAGATCAAAATGCCTGCTCGGACGCCTCGCGGGCCGACGGCAGGAAATGCTGGATCGCCAGGGGCCCGTCATCGAAGAATGCCCCGGCCGAAAGGGGTCTGGCCAGCAACGAACCTTGCAGAAGATCGCAACCAGCTTCCAGAGCAACCTGCAATTGCCGGGGCGTGGCAATGCCCTCGACAAGCACCTTAACCCCGCTGTCCTGCACCACGGAAACGAGCCGGCCGAACAAGCGGCCTGCTGCGGGATAGGAGCACAGCAGCGCGAAGAGAGCGCCATCGACACGCACCAGATCCGGACGGACCAGATTCAGCAGCCGCTCCGTGTCGTTGCCGGTTCCAAAACTGGCAAGCGCCACCCCAAGCCCGCCTGCCCGCATTTCCTGCACCAGAACGTCAAGCGTCTCGCTGTCGTCGCTGCACGACACCACGATCTCGCACATCAGCCGGGCGGGATGCAGCCCGAGCTCATCGAGCCTTCCCGCCATCTGGCGCAGCTCTGCCACCATGCGGCCGTCAAGGTCGTTTGCGGCAAAGTCGAAGTTGAAGAACAGCTTCACCCCTTCAACGCCCACATGCCGGTAGTTGCGCAGATGCAGCATCCGGCACAGGGCATCCACATACTGCCGTTCGCAAGGGGCGACCGTATCGAGGAATTCAGCCGGAGAAACGGCGCAGCCACGCCGGTGCGCTTCAACGGCGGCCTCGACCGCCACCATGCGCAACAACCTGCCGCGCGGCTCGAAAATGGGCTGGTAGGTGCTGCGCAGACGAAAGTCCTCATGGATCGCATATTCGAGGCCGATTTCGTCTGCAAAAATGGCATCGGCAACCTGCCTCCGCCGCCTGTCCATGGAGGTCATTTCACCACCCGCCGTCCAAAGGTCCTGGGAGAATGAGCGGGCCTTGAGCCTGCCGGCTTTTCCGGCGAGCCCTGTTCAGATGCAGGATCTGACGCCATGCCCATGGTCTTCAATTCCGGGCAGGCTATCTGCGGGCGCGCCAGCACAAAGCCCTGCACCATGGAAGCTCGGGATTTTTCGGCCAGATCGATCTGCCAGTCCTCCTCTATCCCCTCGAAAACGGTTCTTATTCCCTGATCCTCGAAGGATTTGACCATGTTTGAAAGCAGGACGAAGCCTGCATCGGACTCCATCAGCCGGTTGATCCACACCGCATCGAACTTGACGATATCGGGCATCAGTTCCCTGATGCGCTTTATGTCGGACTCATCGGCACCGTAGTCATCGACTGCAATACGGAAGCCGTTGGCACGCAGGCCCGACACAAAGCTGTGAAAGGCCTGCTGCGAGCCGGTGGGATTTTCCGTGACCTCGCAGACCACGCGTGCAGGTTCGATGCCGACGCTGTTCAGAACCAGCTTTATGTCGCGCAGCGTGCCATCGCCTATGTCCTGCGCGGTAAACACCGAAGGATCGATATTGATGAAAAGCGTGGCATCGTCGGGCAGGCATTTTGCTGCATTGAGAAAGTGCAGCGTCCGGGTCAATCCTTCCACCTGCAATCTGTCGTCGGCATTGCAGGTCGCGAAGAAGGCTGAGGGGGTTTCCGGCTCGCCGTCCCGGAACGGTCTGATGAGAGCCTCGAAAGCCTCGATGCGCAACTTCCCCTGGTGGAATCCAAAGATGGGCTGGAAGGCGCTTCT
Organism: Aquamicrobium lusatiense; assembly: GCF_014201615.1. NCBI lineage: Bacteria > Pseudomonadati > Pseudomonadota > Alphaproteobacteria > Hyphomicrobiales > Phyllobacteriaceae > Aquamicrobium > Aquamicrobium lusatiense. The sequence goes on from NZ_JACHEU010000005.1 coordinate 113,573, forward strand.
GAGCGTGAACATACCCCACTGTCCGACAGCGGTTCCGTTTTCCTCGCGCTCTATGTGGTCCAGCCCGGTTCTGCGCCCCACTTTTGCAGTCTTCCGCTCACTTTTTCGGCATTCCATCAGATTGTCAGCAAACGCTTAAGAGCCACTTAATCGCCCCTTTGGCCGTTCCGGCGAAACACACCACCCATCAACTCGGCAAACGAAGGATACTTGCGCTGAGTAACGCAATGCGACATTAGAGACGTGCAGAAATTTCCCCGTTCAAGCCATATATCGGAGACGTTCCAATGGCCTTTCTTGCCGACGCCCTTTCCCGCGTGAAGCCTTCCGCGACCATCGCGGTAACGCAGAAAGCGCGCGAGCTGAAAAACGCGGGCCGGGACGTCATCGGACTGGGCGCCGGCGAGCCGGACTTCGACACGCCCGACAACATCAAGAATGCCGCGATCGAGGCCATTCGCCGTGGTGAGACCAAGTACCCTCCGGTGTCCGGCATCGCGCCGCTGCGCGAAGCCATTGCCGCCAAGTTCCGGCGCGAGAACAATCTCGACTACAAGCCCGAGCAGACCATCGTCGGTACAGGCGGAAAGCAGATCCTGTTCAACGCCTTCATGGCGACGCTGAACCCCGGCGACGAAGTCATCATCCCCCGCCCCTACTGGGTCAGCTATCCGGAGATGGTGGCGCTGTGCGGCGGTACGCCCGCTTTCGCGGAAACCTCGATCGACAACGGTTTCAAGCTGACCGCCGAGGCACTTGAGAAGGCGATCACGCCCAGGACCAAGTGGCTGGTGATGAACTCGCCGTCCAATCCCTCGGGCGCCGCCTACACGGAAGCCGAACTCAGGGCTCTCGCAGATATTCTCCTGAAGCATCCGCAAGTGTGGGTGCTCACCGACGACATGTATGAGCACCTCACCTACGGTGACTTCGTGTTCAGGACCATTGCCGAGGTGGAGCCCAACCTGTACGAGCGCACGCTGACCATGAACGGCGTGTCCAAGGCCTATGCCATGACCGGCTGGCGCATCGGCTATGCCGCTGGCCCGCTGCAGCTCATCAAGGCCATGGACATGATCCAGGGTCAGCAGACCTCAGGTGCCTGCACCATCGCTCAATGGGCGTCGGTCGAGGCGCTGAACGGACCTCAGGACTTCATCGGCACGAACAAGGCGATCTTCCAGGCTCGTCGCGACCTCGTGGTCTCGATGCTCAATCAGGCGCGCGGCATTTCCTGCCCTTCGCCGGAAGGCGCGTTCTACGTCTATCCCTCCTGTGCCGACCTGATCGGCAGGAAGACGAAAGACGGAAAGGTGATCGAGAACGACGAAATTTTCGCTTCCGAACTGCTGGAAGCGGAAGGCGTGGCAGTTGTGTTTGGCACGGCCTTCGGCCTTGGGCCGAACTTCCGCATCTCCTACGCCACGTCGGACACGCTTCTTGAAGAAGCCTGCACGCGCATTCAGCGCTTTACGGCAAGCCTGAGCTGACCGTCACAAGCGATTCAGAAGACTCAAGAAAAGCCCGGCTTCAGGCCGGGCTTTTCTTTTGCAGTTCCATGAAGCTGTCTCATGCCACCTTGCCCCATTCGCCAAGCCATGTGACCATGCCCCAACGGCAGGCATCTCTCCACGATAGACGTCGATAATGCCTCCGCGCGACGGTCTTCAGGCCGGCCGCCGCTCCCGTCAAAAATGCCTGAGCGGAGGTCAGTCATGGGTAATCGCGCCGGAGGAAGACGCACGGGACCGAAGTGCATCGCCATCGTCGGTCCCTTTTCAAGCGGCAAGTCGACGCTTTTCGAAGCCATTCTTGCCCGCACGGGCGCAATTGCCCGCCAAAATCCAATCGCCTCAGGAAACACGGTTTCCGACCACTCCCCCGAAGCTCGTGAACACGCGATGAGCGTGGAAGCGACCTTCGCAACAGTCGAATTCATGGGCGACACTCTCACCTTCGTCGATTGCCCCGGCTCGATCGAATTCGCCTTCGAGGCCGAGCCCGTTCTGGCTGCCTGTGATCTGGCAGTGGTAGTTGCCGAGCCTGACGAAAAGAAAATCCCGGCCCTGCAACTCATCATGCGCAGGCTGGATGAACTCGGCATACCCCGCATCCTGTTCCTCAACAAAGTGGACAAAGCCACCGCGGGAGTGCGCGAAGCTCTCAAAACCCTGCAGCCGGCAAGTTCAGTGCCCTTGCTTCTGCGCCAGATCCCGTTGCGCAAGGATGGGGTCGTCATCGGCTCGATCGATCTGGCGCTGGAGCGCGCTTACATCTACCGTGAATACGCGGCGAGCGAAGTTGCCGATATTCCCGGCGACGATAAGGCACGCGAGATCGAGGCGCGCTTCTCCATGCTGGAAACGCTGGCCGATCATGACGACGCCCTCATGGAGCAGTTGCTGGAAGAGATCGAGCCACCTCGCGATGCCGTATTCGACGATCTTGTCGCCGATTTGCGCGAAGGGCGGGTGACGCCCGTGCTTATCGGCACCGCAGAAAAGGGTAACGGGGTTCTGCGGTTGCTGAAGGCAATCCGCCACGATGCGCCGGACGTCGAGCCAACGCGACGCCGGTTGGGCGTGGCAGATGACGAAAGCGTCACGCTCGTGCAGGTCATGAAAACGATCCACACATCGCACGGCGGAAAGCTTTCCGTCTCGCGAGTATTGGCAGGTCAGTTGTCAGACGGCGCCGAGCTTTTTCTGCCGAATGGCGAAGCTGCCAAAGTGTCCGGCCTCTACCGGATGTTTGGAAAGGACCAGACGAAAATCGCAGATGCTGCAACCGGCGACACTGTTGCGCTTGGCAAGCTCGAGAGCGTCCGCACCGGGGCGCCCCTCACTTCCGCAAAGGGCGGACGGGAATTCCTGATCGAACTGGTTCCGCCAAAACCGGTTTACGCCTTCGCGTTGCGGCCGAAAGAACGCAAGGATGATGTGAAATTGTCTGCAGCCGTACAGCGACTGGCAGAAGAGGATCCCTCCCTTAGCCTCGCTCACAATCAGGATTCCGCAGAAACGGTGCTTTCAGGTCACGGCGAGATGCATCTTCGTGTGGTGCGCGAGCGCCTGGAGGGTCGCAACCAGATTGCCGTCGAAGGCCACGCTCCGGCAGTTCCTTATCGGGAGACCATCCGCAAGGGAACGCAACAGCGCGGTCGTCACAAGAAGCAATCGGGTGGCCATGGGCAGTTCGGGGATGTCGTCATCGAGATCAGACCGCTCCCGCGCGGAAGCGGCTTCGAATTCACCGACACCATCAGCGGGGGCGTGGTTCCGAAACAATATATTCCCTCGGTGGAAACTGGCGTTCGCGACTATCTGAAATGTGGCCCGCTGGGCTTTCCGGTTGTCGACATAGCGGTCAATCTCAGCGACGGCTCGTATCATACTGTCGATTCTTCCGACATGGCATTCCAGATGGCGGCACGACTGGCCATGAAGGAGGGAATGGCCGCATGCTCCCCCGTTCTGCTGGAGCCGATCATGGAGGTGGAAATCTTTACACCATCCGAGGCAACTGCACGCATCATCGCCATCATTCCCCAGCGGCGGGGCCAGATCCTGGGTTACGACGCCCGCAGCGGATGGCCGGGTTGGGATGTGGTGAGAGCAACCATGCCGCAAGCCGAAATGGGAGATCTCATCATCGAGTTGCGTTCGGCAACGTCTGGCGTCGGCAACTATATTGCGAGTTTCAGTCACATGGCGGAGCTGACAGGTCGCCTGGCAGATGTGGTCATGAACGCAGCCGGCAAGGCGGCATGACAGGCTGAAATAAGCTATGCTTAAACAAACGGCGACAGGGAGAACCTGTCGCCGTTTTTTGCGGACCGTCTCCGGGGGGAGGAAACGGCAGGTCCGCCGCAGGGAGGATGCCGGCATCTGCCAGCAAGAATAAGACGGACGCGGCCGTCGCCTGAGACCCGGCTTTCCGGAAGATGCCCCCATCCCCTGAAAGCCGGCCGCGCCCTCAGGATATGACTACAGAAGTTCCGCCGGTCCCGTCACGTTACAGGGGTTACATGACCGTTACGCGCCCGCAGAACCTGGGTAACGCACTTCAATGCCTGCAAAAAGCAGCAGCAGACCACCTCCCCGAGGAGCAACATGTCGGGAAAGCGGAGCAAAATATACAGACAAAGGATGGCAACAACCTACTCATGCGAACATAAGCATACGAGCGATCAGGTTGGCTAAAACAAAAAAGCCGGATCATAAGATCCGGCTGAGTTTGTTGGAAGTGCCTATAAGGCTAAACCTCCAGAGGGGAACACTCGTGAGCGCTAATGGGAGGAGAACGCGCTCAGGAGATGGCTTATATATGAGCCATGACTGCACAATGAACAAGCAACTATTTTGCAACGCACACATGCAAAAACACGCGACCTGTGGTCCAATGCCCGCAGCGATGCAATAAGACCAAGACAGCGGCAGCTATGAGCATCTGCCTGCCCGCTTCGCAAGCAGGTGTGCCCCAAAAACGAGGGAGCTTCCGGATCCCGATACGCTTTCAAAGAGGGCATTGCTGTTTATGCAGGCAGAACCCGAAGACAGGCTTGCTGACAGCAACCGCCAGACGCGCCGTGTTGGGGTGGAACAATCAGCCGGACTTCAGAAATGAATCAATAGGACCAGTTACGGGCCTTTGAGAACATGAAGTCACGAAACGCCTTGAGCTTAGCCTGGTTCTTCATCGCCTCGGGATACACGAAGAATGTATCGAAGGACGGGCCCTCAAGCTCCTCGAGGATGGAAACGAGCCCTGAATCCTTGCCGGACATGTAATCCGGCAGCATGGCAATACCGACCCCTCGCTTCACGGCCTTGCGGATCGACATCAGATCGTTGATCTGAAGGACGCTTGGTCGTTTCTCACCGTCCGGCCGCCCGACGGTCTCAAGAGTGTTCAGCCCCGCCAGATAACTCGGCACCGGTTCTCCGAATGTGATGATCCGATGACGGTCGAGGTCGGCAGCGGATTTCGGCACACCATGGCGGTCGAGATATTCCTGCGATGCGAACACATGCAGGTGCACGGTGAACAGGCGCCGCTGAATGAGGTCCGGCTGTTGAGGCTGCCGAAGGCGCACTGCGCAATCGGCCTGTCGCATGGTCAGGTCGAGTTCCTCATTGGTAAAGACGAGTTGCAGGTTGATTTCCGGATAAAGCTCCAGAAATTCTTTGGTCCGGTCGGTAAGCCAGCCGGTGCCCAGACCAACGGTTGTCGTCACCCGCAGAACACCGGTCGGGTGATCCTTTGTTTCGAGCAGACGCGAGCGGATGGATTCCAGCTTCATCAGCACGTCGTGCGCCGTGCGGAACAGCATCTCACCCTGCTCGGTCAGCACAAGCCCCCGCGCATGGCGGTGAAACAACGGCACGCCGACATCATGCTCCAGCGCGCTCACCTGCCGCGAAATGGCGGATTGCGACAGATGCAACGTCTCGGCGGCATGGGTAAACGACCCTGCCTGCGCGGCTGCATGAAATACCCTGAGCTTGTCCCAATCCAACGCCATGATTCCCCTCGTGTATGTCGGCGTCTGAAGGAAGAGTTGGGATTTTTTACGGCTATTCCGCCGCGTCCCTGTGCGCTTCGATGCCTGCCAGATACTTTTCCGCTTCCAGCGCAGCCATGCAGCCCATTCCGGCTGCCGTTACGGCCTGGCGGTAGATGTCGTCGGTGACATCACCGGCAGCAAACACACCTGGAATGTTGGTGCGGGTCGAATCCGGCTCTGTCCACAAATAGCCGTTCGGCTTCTGCTTCAGCTTGCCGGCGAACAGTTCCACGGCCGGCGCGTGGCCTATGGCCACAAACACGCCATCGACAGGCAACCGGCTTTCTTCGCCAGTCACGACATTGCGCAGCTTCAGTCCATCTACGGAAGGTGGAAGTGGCGCCTGCCCGGGACGGCCCGTGATCTCGTCAACAACCGTGTCCCAGATCACCTTGATGTTGTCCTTGGCAAGAAGCCGCTCGCGCAGAATACGTTCCGCGCGGAAATCATTGCGGCGATGAATGACGGTGACGGTGCGGGCAAGGTTGGAAAGATAGAGAGCTTCCTCGACGGCCGAATTGCCGCCTCCAACGACGGCGACATCCTTGCCACGATAGAAGAACCCGTCACAGGTGGCACATGCGGATACGCCGAAGCCCATAAAGGCCTGCTCCGACGGGATTCCCAGCCACTTTGCCTGAGCGCCCGTCGCGATAACCAGGGCGTCGGCTGTATAAACGGTGCCTGAATCGCCTTTCGCCACGAAGGGGCGCGCATCGAGATCCACCTCGATGATGATGTCATTGACGATTTCCGCCCCGACATGCTCGGCCTGCTTCAGCATCTGCTCCATCAGCCACGGACCTTGCACCGGCTCGGCAAAACCCGGGTAATTCTCCACCTCCGTCGTAATGGTGAGCTGGCCGCCCTGCTGCAGGCCGGCGACGAGCATGGGTTTCAGCATTGCGCGCGCCGCATAGATGGCAGCCGTATAGCCAGCCGGACCGGAGCCGATGATGAGAACGGGAGCATGCTTGACGGTCATGGCGTTGCCTTGCAGATGATGGACCGTCAAAACGGCCCGACAGATACGCAAATCGAAATATGCCGCCAATGTAAGTGCTTGCAGCCAAGCCAGCAAGGCAAACGACAAAGTGTCCCCGGAAAGCTTCGCCAGAAACTAACGGAATTCGCAGGGTAACGACAAACCGCTGGCGCATCATAAAAAGTTGTTTAATTACCAGATGACGATAGATTCTTGCGCAGAGATGCTCGCATGACCCTGAAGGCCGACCTCGACGCCATCGACTGGAAAATCCTGCGCGAATTGCAGCAAGATGGTCGCATGACCAATGTCGAACTCTCGCAACGGGTAGGCATCTCCGCTCCTCCCTGTCTCCGCCGTGTAAGACGCCTGGAAGAAAGCGGCATTATTCGCGGCTACCGCGCCCTGCTCGACGCCCCCTCGCTTGGGATGGAGGTGGTAGCTTTCTGCCTCGTGGGCCTGAAGCATCAGGCCGAAACAGAACTCAAGGCTTTTGCCGAGCGCACCCGCAACTGGCCGATCGTGCGCGAGGCGTGGATGGTATCAGGCGAATCCGACTTTCTGCTCCACTGCGTGACCAGCGACATCGGTACTTTCCAGACCTTCGTGATTGAAGATCTGACCTCGTCACCCAACGTGGACACGGTGCGTACGGCACTCACCATCCGCAAGGTGAAGGACGAGGTGCCGGTGAGGATTGGATAGATACCGGGTCATTCTAACGAAAAATAAATACCAGAAAAACTTTAAAATTGAACCTATTCCGAAATAGGTAATTTCGCGATCTGGTAACGAAATTTTTTGCGCTTTTTCATTGCGATAATCTTGTCCTCAAGCAACCTCTTCTGTTTGGAAAATCCGTAATACCATTTTCGCTGGTTCTTTTTTCGCGCCTGGCCGGATGCGGCAAGAATTTGACTGGCTGCATCGGTCGTCGTGACGGGCGCAGGCCAAAATGAGTATCCATGCCCTTCCCGGGTCAGCCAGTGGCGGAAGAAATTGTCGACAGGCGCGAAAATCTTTCCATGACCATCGACGAAACTGGCCGCCCCTTTTCTTGACCATACGATAGCGCTGGTGGTCATGGGAAAGTAATGGGCTGCGACAAGGTCGCACTCATGCCCGTCCACTCGGTAGGTTTTTACAGAAGTGGTAATTTTCTGCTTGTTGTTACCGATATTGATAAGAATCCAGTCAGGATCAAGCGAATCCAGGTCGGGAAGCACCTGTGTGAGTAGCTTTACCGGATTGCACAATGGAAAAGCATCGTCTTCCAGCACCAGAGCGTAGCGCGCATTCGAATTCAGGAAGCGTGAAGCGACGGCAAGATGACTACGGTAGCAACCAATTTCCCCGCCGACAAGATCACGCCCCATGTAACGCCGGGCACGGGCAGCGTCATATTCATCGAGTGTGGACAGATCAAGTTTGCGCCCATCGAACGCCGGAACACGCTCGAAATCGACATCAAAAGCATCAAGTCTTGTGGATATGGCCTCGAGACGATCGGCGCTGCCGTCAAGATTGACCACATAGGTTTTGAGGGACTGCATGATCAGCGTTTTTTCCTTCGTTGCAACGGCTCCGTATCGATCCCCATCAGACGAAGCGTGTGCCAGAATCTCCTCTTGAGAGATTCTCGCCATTTATGCAGATTCTGCCGCCTGAACAGACGATGTATGCCAGTGCCTGATACAGACTTCCTGTAGCCCCACCCACTCCCGTAGTTGGAGCGCTCGTCCCCTGTATGGCGCACGCCGCCGCCGATCAGCCATGCCATGTCGCGATTGTTGGCCTTGTGGTGTCGGCTGATGGATGCCTCGTCTCCAAGCGCCCTGTATCCGCCATTTATCGCCCGGTAATCGCTGGTACGATGCAAGCCGGGATTGAACGTGAAAGTATGCCAAAGAAAATGCAAAGCCGGAAAGGCAAGCTTATAATTTGCCGTGGCGGTTTTTCTTGTCTTCAGGCTGCGGACATAGCGAGGCATGTCGGCATCGTCGCGCACCGTCACCATGATCGCCTGCGGCTCCTGTTCGAGTATCTCAACGGCCCGGGCGATAAAACCTCTGCGCGTGAACAGCCAGTCATCTTCCATGTGGAAGATGTAATCCGATGTGATGTCCGCATAGGCTTTGTCGATGGACGCGATCTGCCCGATATTACCATCATTGAAAATGATGCTATTGGGAACCCCGTCCAGTAAGGGCTGCACCTCATAGATGCCGCGATCATTCGAATCTTCGATGATTATTAGTTCCTCAAGCGGATAGTCGTTGTGCTCGAGAAAACTCTGAAGCGTCTTTTCAAGAAGATCGAACCGTCGACAACTGGTAATGACAGCGGTGACGGTCGGACGGATATTGGCTTCTGTGGTCATGGAAGATTCCGCATCAACGAAATGCCGGATATGCCGTTGCTTTCGCAACATATCGCAAAAATTCAGAGGTCACGTATAACGGATCCATAGACGCCACCGAGTGATCCCACTTCCCGTTCTATGCTGAAACGCGATGCAACATGCGCACGGCTTTCGATTGCCGCAGCGTTTCGTCGGACATCGTCGCCCATCCATTGGGCCGCGGCCGCCATCATCGCATCGGTATCGTCGCGGGGTATGAGCGTTCCTGTCACGCCATCCTCGATCAGTTCGGAGAATGCGCCGACGTCGGTGGCGACCACCGGCACACCGCTGGCCATGGCTTCCAGGGGCGTGAGGCCAAAACCTTCCCATCGCTGTGGAGCTATGAACAGCGACAGAGCGCGATACCACCGTTCGATGTCCTTGTGCTCTCCCACAAAAAGGATCCGGTCGGAAAGCCCGGCTTTATCCACGCGCGCGCGCAAATCAGCCTCAAACCCTGCATGTTCAGCAGTCGCACGGCCGGCAACAATTGCCGACCATTGGGGATGCTTCGGCAGCAAACCGATCATGGCATCGACGAAAAGGTCGGTACCTTTCTGATGCCGAACACGGCCAAAGCAACCAGTATAGAGCTGCTTCGGGTCCAGACCGAGTTCACTCGCAACCTCTCTGCGGTCCGCAGGCGGGTGAAAGCGTTCCGTGTCGATGCCGTGCATGATCACGGTGTTTGGAATTTCCAGATAAGCAGCGGTCTTGCGACTGGTCGCGATCACCGCATCCATGCGGCGGATGAGGAACTTCGTCCAGCGTTTGTGATGGCGCTGTGATGCTGAGGTGAAGACAAGCTTCAGTGGTGCGCGGAATATATCTCTCAGCACCAATCCGGCCAGCATTTCAGGATTGCGGCGCGCATGCCACACGCGAACCGGCGCGTTCTTCGGTCGGCGCAGAAGCCCCGGCACCTGCCACCATCGCAGCTTGGGGAGATGGCCGGGCAAGCCCGGCCCCAGCGTTGCGATGCCGATCGCCCGGGCCTGCAATGGCACGAGCTGGATGATTGTGCTCGTAACACCGGAGAGGCGCTGCTTGAAATTGGGCACGACCACATGGATCTGCGCAACATCGACCAGCGTTTTGCCCATGATCCGGGATTTCCTATCCGGCAGCAGGCTCACGCCCAGCGCAGCTCGACGATCTCATAACCACGCGCCCCACCCGGTGCATTGACCTCGATCGCATCGCCAACCGCCTTGCCGATCAGCGCACGTGCGATCGGAGAAGAAATGGAAATGCGACCTGCTTTCACATCCGCTTCCTGATCGCCGACGATCTGATAAGTCTTTTCTTCCTCGGTGTCCTCGTCCACCAGAACCACGGTAGCTCCGAACTTGATCTTGTCGCCGCTCAGCTTGCTGATATCGATGACTTCGGCACGTGCGATCAGATCCTCGAGCTCGCCGATGCGACCCTCGTTAAGGCTCTGCGCTTCCTTGGCAGAATGATATTCGGCGTTCTCTGAAAGGTCACCATGTGCGCGTGCCTCAGAAATCGCTTCGATGATGCGAGGCCGTTCATCCTGCTGACGCCAACGCAGCTCCTCCTTGAGAGCCTCAAAACCACCGCCTGTCATCGGCACCTTGTTCATAGCTTCACCTTTCCTGCCGTCCGCACTTTTTCCGCGGGTTTTCGACAAAAAGAAAACGGTCCGTCAGGAAACCGACGGAACCGTCAAATTTTGGATTCTCGTCACAATATAGCAAGTGCTGAACGTTTTTCACGTGCTAAAAATCGAGGGCGTTTTCCCGGCTAATGCTCAGGCTCTAAAAATCAACGCAGCGCCACAGGCAATCAGTGCAAACCCTGCAAGATGGTTCCATGTCAAAGCCTCCTTCAGATAAACCACGGAGAACACAGCGAATACGCCAAGCGTGATGACTTCCTGAATCGTCTTCAATTCTGCGGTTGAATAAACCTCCGCACCGATCCGGTTCGCCGGCACCGCCAGCCAATATTCGAAGAAAGCAATTCCCCAGCTCACCAGCACAACCGTGTAGATCGCTGCACTTTTGAATTTCAGATGTCCGTACCATGCGAAGGTCATGAAGACATTCGAGGCAAGCAGCATCAGGATGGGCAGAACCTTGGGAGACAGGAGCGAAGCCAACGGGATAATCCAGTGAAGCGGAAGAGATTGCGCCATTTCAATTGCACCGCTGGCCCTGTCAATCCCACGTGAACCGGCCAAAGCTCGACGTCATGGAAACATGGACGCCAAACCGCATTGCCTTTGAAGGAGGCATGGAGCAAGCAGGAAAGAATTTTGATTGTCGCACGGCAGGAAAACCCCGGGGAGCCGTTCGACATCTGGCCTGCCTGCTGCCTATTTCGAACTGGCGTTCGATAAGGACAAAGTAGTGCTTTCAGTGAGAAATACCCCATTTGCACAGGAGCCAGCCGTTGCTGTTGTTGAAGCGCTCTTCATCGGTGAGCTGGCGCCGCTGGGTCCCCGGCAGGTGCCGAGCGGCATAGACAAGAAGCCGGTTTGTGGCCAGATCGCCATTACGGCCACGGGGTTGCAGGGCGACAATCAAGGCGACACCCGCCACCATGGCGGCCCGGAAAAGGCGGTCCATCACTATCCCGCCGACCACTATGCGGCCTGGAGCGAGGACGGGATCGTGGCCAACGCTCCCGCGTTCGGCGAGAACATCACGACGCTTGGCCTGTCGGAAGCGAATGTCTGCATAGGAGATGTATACCGGTTCGGCTCCGCCCTGCTTCAGGTCAGCCAGGGACGCCAGCCTTGCTGGCGGCTGAATGCGCGCTTCGATCGGTCGGACATGGCGCTGAGAGTTCAGAAAAGCGGCCGGACGGGATGGTATTATCGGGTTCTTGAGGAAGGCCATGCGGCGGCGGGCGACAGTCTCGTTCTGCTGGAACGGCCACAGCCTTGCTGGTCCCTGGAGCGCATCATCGAACTTCTTTACACGCGGACCATGGATCTCGATTCTCTGCGCGATCTCACTTCCTTGCCGGAACTCGCATCCTCGTGGTGTGAGCTTGCCGAAAGACGAATAGCCAGCCGTAAGGTTGAAGACTGGAATCGCCGACTGCACGACAGCCAGAGCTGACGTAATGCGTCCGAAAAGACTCTTCTTTCAATGAAGTACACACCTTTTCGGAATCTTCGCGCGAATGCACGATGGCGCGGACTGGCCCGCCGAGACAATCAGTTACCGAAGGTGATCATGCCTGCGGCAACTGCTTCCGCCCTTTCATCGTTGTCGCTGGATGATCCATATCCGCTTCAGCCTGCTTTCCTTGACGACTGCCATATGCCTGATGGCAGCGCCTGCTTTAGCCAGACAAAAGCCGCCCCAACTTCCCCGGAACGCACCGGTTCCAGAACAGGCGGAACAACAGCAGACACCGCTCCCCCAAAACCGGCCTGACGATGCGCCGGAAGCAATCTCTCCGCCGGACCGCGCACCCACACCCGAGGCAAAGCCTGCACCGCCTGACCAGTCGCAGAAAACGCCTGATGAGAAGCCCTCACTTCCACCAGATCCGCGTTCGGCTGCAATTGCTGCAAAAGAGATGCCTGCGAATGAACTGGCATGCCGGGCAAGGCTTCGCACGATGGGTGTCGTTTTCAGGGAAAAGCCTGCCGAGCGGGATTCAGAAGCTGGCTGTGCTCTGCCCTACCCCATTGTCGTCACAAGATTGGCCACAAACGTGGAACTGTCGCCCGAAGCCGAACTGAATTGCGATATCGCCGAGACTGCCGCACGTTTCACCGCCGACATTGTCCGGCCTGCCGCACGCGACATTATCGGCGCTGATCTCGCAGGCATTAATCAGGCTTCGGCCTATGTCTGCCGCCCGCGCCACAATGGCTCGAAACTGTCCGAGCACGCATTTGGCAATGCGCTCGACATAGCGGCGTTCACCATGAAAGATGGCAGCAGGATCGAAGTCCAGCCTTCGCCCGCCGCAAAACAGCGCCAGTTTCTCGACCATGTAAGAAAGGCCGCGTGCGGACCTTTCAGGACCGTTCTCGGACCCGGCAGCGACCCCGATCATGAAACGCATCTGCATCTCGATCTGGCCCCACGCCGCAACGGTTCCGTTTTTTGCCAGTAAGCCCGCCCCAATGCCGCCACAGGCATGAACGCCGCTGCTGATCTTTCCTTTACCCTTCGCAGCTAAGCTTTGCATTCCAAGGGAACAGAGTTTGGTTCGTCATGGCCGGGAAATCCCCCAGCGCATCACCCGGCGCCCCCTTTTTGCGGCGCCTTGTCAGGCTCTCAAGCGGCATCGCCATCTTTGCCGCAATCACCGGCCTGTCAGCCTGCAACACCGGCAGCGTCCTCGATCTTCAGCCTGCCGTAGACGTTGGAACACAGACGTCTGCCGTGCAGGCAGGGGTCGGCATGCAGGCATTGGTACCGTCAAACCCCTATCTGACGGCGGCCTATCCGCGTTTCGACCGGCCCATGCCGCAGAGCACCCAGCTTCCGCAGGAAGAGGTGGAATGCCGCAAGGAATTGAAACGGCTGCGCGTGGCCTACACCGATCTCGCGCCCATCAATGACGGCGGCCAATGCGGCATTGATCACCCCGTGAAGGTAACGGCAATCGGTGGCGTGGAAATGAAACCGGCAGCGACGCTGACCTGTGCCATGGCCGCAAGCTTCGCCAGCTGGACCCGAAACGAACTGACACCGGCCGCACGCTGGCGCTATCTTTCCAGCGTCAAATCGATACGGCAAGGCTCCAGCTATTCCTGCCGCAAGATACGCGGCGAAGGGGTTCTGTCCGAGCATGGCAAAGGCAACGCGCTCGACGTGATGGCGATCGAGCTGAACAATGGCAAGCTCATCGACGTTCGCAAACCCGGCCTGTTCGCGTTCCGCGAGCGCGGGCTGCTCAACACCGTGCGCGCCGACGGCTGTTCGTATTTCACCACGGTTCTTGGTCCCGGCTACAACTACGATCACCGCGATCATTTTCACTTCGACATAAAAAACCGCAGAAACGGCTACCGGGCCTGCAGATAACGCATCGTTGATGCGAATAACAATCAATGCGGCTGATTTGCTCTCTTTTCCAGAGGGGCTCCGGGGTGCTAATGAGCATTCATGCTATACACTGAAATCGCCATCGTGGTCGTCCTCATCTGCGTGAACGGCCTGCTGGCCATGTCGGAACTTGCGATCGTTTCGTCTCGTCCGGCGCGCCTCAAGACGATGGTTGACCGAAATGTCCGCGGCGCAGCGCGCGCGCTGGAACTGGGCGCCAACCCGGGCAAGTTCCTGTCGACCGTCCAGATCGGCATCACGCTCGTAGGCGTGCTCTCGGGTGCCTTCTCAGGAGCTACGCTGGGTGATCGCCTCTCCAAGCTTCTTGCTGCTTCCGGCATGTCTGCCGGAGTTGCGCAGCCGCTAGGCGTGGGCATCGTGGTAGCGCTCATCACCTATGCCTCGCTCATCATCGGCGAACTCGTGCCGAAGCAGATCGCGCTTCGCGATCCCGAGCGCATCGCTTCGAAGGTCGCCGGGCCGATGTCCGTTCTGGCGACGGTTTGTGCTCCTCTGGTATGGCTGCTGGACCTTTCAGGAAGGTCGGTGCTTTGGCTTCTCGGCCAGCGCGGCGAAAGCGAGGAAAAGGTCACAGACGAAGAGATCAAGATGATCGTCGCCGAGGCGGAGCATCAGGGCACCATCGAATCCGACGAGCGGCGCATGATCGCCGGCGTGATGCGGTTGGGTGACCGGGCGGTGCGCGCGGTCATGACCCCACGCACGGATGTCGACTGGCTTAACGTCCAGTCTGACGAGGCCACGATTCGCCGGGTGCTGATGGAAAGCCCGCACTCGCGCCTGCCCGCCGCCGACGGCAATGTCGACAACATGATAGGCGTGGTGCAGACACGCGATATCCTCGCAACGCTGCTCGCCGGAAAACCGCTCGATACGCGCAAGCATGTGCAGCAGGCGCCAATCGTCCACGATCAGGCCGACGCGCTCGATGTGCTTGCAAAGCTCAAGGAAGCCGACATGCCGATGGCGCTCGTGCATGACGAATACGGCCACTTTGAAGGCGTGGTGACGCCAGCGGATATTCTGGAAGCAATCACCGGCGTCTTCCGCTCCGATCTGGATGAGGACGATTCCGACGAAACCGCGTTCCAGCGTGAGGACGGCTCATGGCTGCTGGCCGGCTACATGCAGGCCGATGAAATGGCGGACATGATCGGTATCGATCTGCCGGAAAATCGCGACTACGAAACCGTTGCCGGATATGTTCTGTCGCATATGCATCATTTGCCGGCCACGGGCGAAACGGTCGATGCACAGGGCTGGCGTTTCGAGGTGGTCGATCTGGACGGCCGACGCATAGACAAGGTTCTGGCTACCAAACTGCCAGCTGCGAGCTGAAAACGAAGAAAAGGGCCCCGGAAACAACCGAGGCCCTTTTTTCCTGCCGATGCCGTCAGGCTGCCTTGACCTGCGCTTCGGCCACGCGCGCGGCGCGCAACGCCCTGGCCCACCATACCATATCCTCCAGAAGCGCATCCGCACCTTCCTTCAGATGCGCCAGATCCGCAATGTCCTGTCCCTGCAGGATTGCGACGAAATCGTTGCGAAGGATATGAACCGCAGCGCGGACGGGAGCCATCTGCATCTCGACTGCGATCTGCCGCAGGTGCTCCACCGCCCTCGCCCCACCCACGCCGCCATAGCCGACGAAACCGGCAGGCTTGCGAAACACCTGCGCCCCGGCATAGTCGAAGGCGTTCTTGAGCACACCAGTCGGCGCATGGTTGTATTCGGCTGCCGTGAAAACATAGCCATCGAACTCTTCCAGCTTTTCCTGCCAGCGGCGGGCATGCTCGTCCTTCGAAGGCGCCCACAGCGGTGACGCATCCTCCGCGAACAATGCCATCGGATAATCCCTGAGGTCGACGATTTCGGCTTCTGCATCGTCCCTCTGATTGATGAGATCGGCGATCCAGCGAGCAGGCTTTTCGGCAAAGCGCTTTTCCCGGATGGATCCGATGACGACGGCGAGCCTGACTTTGGAAGACGGCATGCATATTCTCCATTGAGAGTGGTATAAAAAAGAAACCGACACTATTTATGTAACCTTGGAGCATCAGCGCAAGGAGGCACTTTTTTGAAACCAAGGCACGATCACCGCAGTGAGGATTGCCGCGCCATCAGCGCGCTCCTGCAACGTGTCGGCGACAAATGGACGGTGCTGGTCGTGACGACACTCGGCAAAGGACCGATGCGCTTCAGCGAGCTGAGGTATGCAATTGGCGGTATTTCGCAGAAGATGCTGACGACCACCCTGCGCAGCCTGGAACGCGACGGCTTCGCCACGCGCACCGTTTTTCCCACCATACCGCCGAGGGTGGATTATGAGCTGACGAATCTGGGCCGCGAGCTTCTGGTTCCTGTAACCGCGCTCAGCGAATGGGCCCGCGCCAATACCGAGCGGATCAACAAGGCCCGGGCGCGTTTCGATGCAACCGTGAAATGACAGGTGGAGGCGAGTTACTCGCCCGGAACACGGGTCGGCTTGCCTTCGTCATCCAGCGCCACCATGACGAAATCGGCATGCGTGACCATTTCCATGAGCTCGGACAGATAGCGCTGGGCCCAGGCCTCCACTTTCAACGTCATCGAACTGCGTCCAACGCGCTCTATGCGAGTATAGATGCACAGCGTATCGCCGATCTTGACCGGCTTTGCGAAGGACATTTCCTTCACCGCCGCCGTCACCACGCGGCCACGCGCGCGTTCGGCTGCTCTGATGCCGCAGGCAAGATCCATCTGTGCCATCACCCAGCCGCCGAAGATATCGCCGGCCGCATTGGCATCGGCGGGCATGGCCAACGTGCGCAGCGTGAGCTCCCCCTGCGGCGCGCCGTTCACATATTGCACCATGCCTGACCTCCGGATTTTTTTGCTTTCATGGCGTAGCCATCCAATGAAGACACGTCAACAGCCCGAAGAAAACCCTGCGCAAAATCAAGTGATTGCCGTATTTTCCGGAATCGATTTGCCAGAAAAACGTGTCGATGCCTCAGCCTGTGTATCACAAGCTCTTCACCCGCCATCACCAGACTACGGCCGTGATGGCAGCAATTCCTTTCCACATTCAACACGCTCATCAGGCAGGTAATGAAAAAGCCGGCCCCTGCGGGGACCGGCTGAAACTCGTTGTCTGAACTGGTTTCTTACGCAGCAGATTCGATCGACGTCACCAACCCTGTCGTATCGTCTACGGTCACCACGACATTGGCGCCCACCGACAACTGGTCGACCGCGGCTTCCGGTGGCAACTGATAGATCTTGCCGTCATCGAGCGTGATCGATTTGGTTTCGGGATCGACCGCCTGGATCGTGCCCTGCACGGTTGCCGCATATGCGGTGCTGAGAAGTGCGAGAAGGGCAGCGGCGGTTGCGAGTGTCTTTTTCATGTCGGATACTCCGTTTTTGGCGGTTTTCCTCAGGCAACCCGGCGTGCGAACTGCCCTGCGACACCCGGAAGCTATGTGACCCGATCCCGATTTCAAATCACGAAAGATAACTTTTCCAAACATTATCAGCGGCTTATTTCTGACACATTGGCGCCTTTGCCGGGCATTCAGCGTCTCGCCTATCGTCCCTGTATTACAGGTCTTTGCCTTCAAAAGGAATCGGTTGCACCCCACCGGACACAAAGCATGACAGCCACACCGATGCCCGATTGCAGAGCCCGGGCCGATCACGGCGCGCCGGCGAAAAAATGCCTGCGAACACATTTTGTTTCATTGGTCCAGCCTCTGAGCCAGCTTTCCAGCGAGAAGCAAATCTGCCATATCGACAGTGGCGCTTATCGGAGCCTCCACCTTGTTTTACTGGATCGAAGCCATAGGCGCGTGTGCCGCGCTCATCACGACGCTCGGCTGGGTTCCGCAGGTCGTCAAGCTTGCGCGCGAGCGCAAGGCTGACGATATTTCGCTGGCAGCCACGAGCGCCATAGCCGCAGGTGTCGCCCTTTGGGCCGTCTACGGCGTGCTCATCGGCTCCTGGCCGGTTATTGTCGCCAACATACTCACGCTTCTTTTCGTGGGCGCCATCGTGCTCATGAAATTGCGCTTTGGTTGAAGCCTGCTGACAACCTGCTGTCAGCAGAGCATCCGGGCAGCAGGCCCGGCCGCAGGCTTGTGTTCCGCTGCCCCTTTCCATTTGCGGCGAGTCCACCCATATTCGGCCTATGTCCAAATCCTCCCCGAAACCGGCGCAGCCCCAGCGGCGCAGTCCTCTTACCGACTTTCATGACGCCAGCGAACCGCTGCGCGACGGCGGTTTTGCCGAAGCACCGCAGAGCGAATTTTCGGGAGCGCCTCTGTCTGGTTCAATAGCGGATTGGGCGGAGCAGATTTCGCAGGAAGCCGAACAGCAGCGACTATCTGCAACTCAAGGCAAGGGTACCGATAAAGCCTCTGGCAAAACAGCGAAGAAAGTCGCGCCGCGCTCCGCCTCGCCCACGCGCACGGCGCGTGGCACCTCGATGGGTGGAGCAGCTTCCGCCAAGGACCGCGCTGCAGCAGGTCTGAACCCGGTGGCTGGCCTCGACATCTCGCTTGAAGATGCCGCTTCCCTGCCCAAGTCCGCGGTTACCGCAACGGTACAGGCTTTGTCCGACCTGATCGAAAGCGGCAATCCGCTGCACAAGAACGGCAAGATCTGGACCCCGCACCGCCCTGCCCGGCCGGAAAAATCTGAAGGCGGCATTCCGATAAGCATGGAATCCGACTTCCAGCCCGCCGGCGACCAGCCGACAGCTATCAGGGATCTGGTCGAGGGCATTTCCAACGACGACCGCACGCAGGTCCTGCTTGGCGTGACCGGTTCCGGCAAGACCTTCACCATGGCGAAGGTGATCGAGGAGACGCAGCGCCCTGCCCTGATCCTGGCGCCCAACAAGACCCTAGCCGCACAGCTCTATGCGGAGTTCAGGAAATTCTTCCCGAACAATGCGGTGGAGTATTTCGTCTCTTACTACGACTACTACCAACCCGAGGCCTACGTGCCTCGCACGGACACCTATATCGAGAAGGAATCCTCCATCAACGAGCAGATCGACCGCATGCGCCACTCGGCCACGCGGTCGCTGCTGGAGCGCGACGACGTCATCATCGTCGCTTCGGTTTCGTGCATCTATGGTATCGGCTCGGTCGAAACCTATACCGCCATGACCTTCCAGATGCAGGTTGGCGACCGGCTCGACCAGCGCCAGTTGCTGGCTGACCTTGTTGCCCAGCAATACAAACGGCAGGACGCGAATTTCGTGCGCGGTTCCTTCCGGGTGCGCGGCGACACAATCGAGATTTTCCCGGCTCACCTTGAGGACCGTGCCTGGCGCGTCTCTCTGTTCGGAGACGAGATCGACGCGATCACCGAGTTCGATCCGCTCACCGGCAACAAGACCGGCGATCTCAAGAGCGTGAAAATCTACGCGAATTCGCACTATGTCACGCCGCGCCCGACCTTGAATCAGGCTATCAAGTCCATCAAGGAAGAATTGCAGCAGCGCCTGCAAGAGCTTGAAAAGGCTGGTCGCCTGCTGGAAGCGCAAAGGCTGGAGCAGCGCACGCGCTTCGACCTCGAAATGCTGGAAGCCACGGGCTCATGCGCCGGCATCGAGAACTATTCGCGCTATCTTACCGGCCGTGCGCCGGGCGACCCGCCGCCGACCCTGTTCGAATATGTGCCGGACAATGCGCTGGTCTTCATCGACGAGAGCCATGTCACCATCCCCCAGATCGGCGGCATGTACCGCGGCGACTTCCGCCGCAAGGCAACACTGGCGGAGTATGGCTTCCGTTTGCCGTCCTGCATGGACAACCGGCCCCTGCGCTTCGAGGAGTGGGATGCCATGCGCCCGCTCAGCGTGGCGGTGTCGGCAACGCCGGGCGGTTGGGAAATGGAGCAGGCCGGCGGTGTGTTCGCCGAGCAGGTCATTCGCCCCACCGGGCTGATCGACCCGCCCGTCGAGGTTCGTCCGGCGAAATCGCAGGTCGACGACGTTCTCGGAGAAATCCGCGAGACGACGAAAAAAGGCTATCGCACGCTGGTGACGGTGCTGACCAAGCGCATGGCCGAGGACCTCACGGAATATCTGCATGAGCAGGGCATTCGCGTGCGTTACATGCATTCCGACATCGATACTCTCGAGCGCATCGAGATCCTGCGCGACCTGCGCCTCGGAGCCTTTGACGTTCTGGTCGGCATCAACCTCCTGCGCGAGGGGCTCGACATTCCCGAATGCGGTTTCGTGGCCATCCTCGATGCGGACAAGGAAGGTTTCCTGCGTTCTGAAACCTCATTGATCCAGACCATCGGCCGCGCTGCGCGCAATGTCGACGGCAAGGTCATTCTCTACGCCGACCAGATCACCGGCTCGATGGAGCGCGCCATGGCGGAAACCAACCGCCGCCGCGAGAAGCAGCTCGAGTACAACAAGGCAAACGGCATCACCCCGGAATCGGTCAAGTCGCGCATCGCGGACATTCTTGAATCGGTCTACGAGAAGGATCATGTCCGCGCCGACATCTCTCAGTTCACAGACGATGCCGGCCAGATGATGGGCAACAATCTCAAGGCGCATCTGGAGCATCTGCAGAAGAAAATGCGGGATGCCGCTGCCGACCTCAATTTCGAGGAAGCAGCCCGTCTTCGCGACGAGGTCAAGCGGCTCACCGAACTGGAGCTTCAGATTTCCGACGACCCGCTGGCGAAATACGCCGAATCCGAGAGCCCGGTGTCGGGGCGGGAAAAAGGCAAGCATAACAAAGGGCGCGCACGGCATAAGGCCGTGGAAGATGGACCTGAAAACACGTCCCTGTTCTCCAAGCCCTCGCTGGACGATATGGGGCCTGGAACCGACATGCCGACCCCGGCAGGAGCAGTTTCACGGTCTCTGTTCAAGAAACAGTCGGCGCAGGAAGCTCATGGTTCCGATTTCGGCCTCCCGGATGGTGACAAGTCCCTGTTCCGAAAGAACACGCTCGACGAAATGACCGTAGGGCGCACCGAAAAGCCCGTTGACGGCAGAAAACCGGCAAAGCCGGATGATGTGAAACCCGTCAGGCGGGAGCGTATCGGCATCGGCTCATACGAGGACGCGGCCGATATCGCGAAAAGCCGGCGTCGTCCTTCCAAGACCGGGAAGCCGGGGAAATAACCTCGCGGTGGCGGATACCTCCGCCACCCGTAGCTCGTCGTCGTCATACGTCCTGTGGGGGCTCGCAATGTCAAACCCGGGAGAAGCACATGAACGATGCAGACGCGAAAACCCAGACCCCGCCCATGCCGAAGGCGCTCGGCGGCCTCACCCCTTACCTCCAGGTGGACGGTGCACTGAAGGCGGCTGAATTCTACCGGAGAGCCTTTGGCGCAGAGCAGGTGTATGCCGTGCCACCCGACGAGCATGGCCGGACCATGCACGTTCATCTCTACGTCAACGGCTCCAGCCTGATGCTGTGTGACGCCTATCCGGAACACGGGCATCCGCATCAGCCGGTTCAGGGCTGCACGATGCAACTTCATCTGACGGCAGAAAACATCGACTCGTGGTGGAAGCGCGCTGTCGACACCGGCTGCGAAGTTGTGATGCCGCTTGACGTGATGTTCTGGGGTGATCGCTGGGGCAGCCTTCGCGACCCATTCGGGGTCGCCTGGGCAATGAATGCGCCGGTCAGCTCGTAAACAGACCAAAGCTGAAGGAGGAGAGTAATGTCATATGTTGATGGTTTCCTGCTCGCAGTGCCAAAGGCCCAGCTTGAGGAATACAAGGCAATGGCTCGCAAGGCCTGCGACGTATGGATGGAGCATGGTGCCCTTGCCTATGCGGAATGCACTGGCGAGGACGTACCTTATGGCGAACTTACATCGTTCCCGCGCGCCGTTCAGGCCAAAGAAGACGAGATCGTGATCTTTTCGTGGATCGTATACAAATCACGCAAGGATCGGGATGAAATCCTTGAAAAGGTGATGGCCGATCCACGCCTGAAAGGCGATATGGAAAATATGCCCTTCGATGGAAAGCGCATGATCTTCGGTGGCTTCGATTGCTTCCTGAATGCCCAGAAGGGTCAGGCACTCTAGAAAAAAGGGGCGGACCTTTTTGACCCGCCCCTTTCAAATCGTAAAAGTTCAGCGGCAGCTGCCGTTGCCGACGATCCGCCAATCTGCTGCCCTTGCTTCGCAGGCATTCGGGAAGGTGCGCAGCTGTCCGCGGCTGGATGCACACACGGGAGCGTATTCACGTGTGCAGGCTCCTTGCGGGCGGCCGGGCCGTTCTGGCCGCGTCCCGGGCCGATCGGAACCGGGGCGACCATCCCAGCCGGGCCTGTTTCCACCGGACCTGCATGCGCCCTCATGGCTGATCCTGTATCCGTTGGCTCTTGCCTGGCAGCTGTTGCCGAAGGTCCGGCTTTCCGAGCCACGCACGCCGCAAACCGGTGCGTATTCCATGGTACAGGCCTGTGCCGGCGGGCGCGGGCGTGGTGGCGGAGGCCTGTAGCCGGGCCCATCATCGACAGCCACGCAAGCCGCCAGCATGCCGGACGCCAGCAACACTGCAGCTCCCGACAGAAAAACACTTCTGAATCTCATCAATTCCCTCTCCTGTGTGCTAGTGGCAGCGCCAACAACGCGCTACAAGGCTTACAGTTCCGGATGCCGCCCGCAAGCCGTTGAGTTCCATTGGCCTAAGAGTGCCCTGCCCTGGCTTTGAAAAGGCGCGGTCTTGCCACAGTCACAAATCCGTGCGATAAGTTCAATGTTCGGGTATTTGCATCCCGGAGAATGGAACGTTTTGGACGACTCTTTTCCCGATATCGTGAATCTCTGACAACCCCGTTCTGGCGGGGGGTTACCCGTGCGCGAATGCATGACCGCCGAGCAACCACCGGACCTCTGACTGCCCTGGCAAACGAGGTTCTGAATGACGATAGGGCGAAGGAGTTCTCCCAATGTCCCAGACCGGAACTGTAAAATTCTTCAACAGCACCAAAGGCTTCGGCTTCATCACGCCTGATGGCGGCGCCAAGGACGTTTTTGTCCATATTTCTGCGATCGAGGCCTCCGGCTTGCGTACTCTGGTTGATGGCCAGAAGGTTACTTTCGATGTTGAGCCTGACCGCATGGGCAAAGGCCCCAAGGCTGTCAATCTTCGCGCTGCGTGATTCCGGCTGCAAATGCAGTTAAGACAGAGGCGCGACAACAAAGGTCGCGCCTTTTCTGTTTCATGGCCGGAAACTATGATGAAGAGGCGAAAGACTCAAAGTTTCTGTTGCCGTTGAAGTGAAAATAAAGGACAAATTCCGTCCTCGGGTATTTTACAATCCCGACATAAAGACTGTGGGACTTATAAGGGAGCATCCCATGCCGCAGACCGGCACCGTAAAATTCTTCAATCACGCCAAAGGCTTCGGTTTCATCACGCCTGACGATGGTGCCAAGGACGTCTTCGTCCACATCTCTGCCGTTCAGGCTTCGGGCCTTCCCGGTCTTGAGGACGGACAGAAAGTTACCTTCGAGACCGAGCCGGACAAGCGCGGCAAGGGCCCCAAGGCGGTCAATCTCACCGTCGGCTGATACACGGCGGAACATCTGGCCGGCGGTTACGTTTAACGGACAATACACCGTTTCGTTCAGCCGCCGTTCAGGCACGGTCCCTTATCTCTCGGTGCAACATCGAACCGGTAACGGCGGTGGGCTTCGAACAGGAGACCGTCATGAACAGATTTTTCAAGGCTTGCGTGCTGTCGACGGCAGTTGTCGCAACCACATTAAGCGCCCTGCCCGCCGCCGAGGCTCGTGACTGGCGGCGCGGTGGTTATGGTGGTCACGGAGGCTATTATGGCCATGACTACAATCGCCACCACAAGCGCTCCAGGGGTGACGCTGTAGCAGCCGGCGTTATCGGGCTCGCCGCTGGCGCGCTGATCGGCGGTGCACTGGCTTCACAGCCTCGCTACTACGAGCCAGAACCTACCTACGTTATCCGCGAACCGCGACCGGCTCCGTACCGCACATATCGTAACGACACCTATCGTGCATCCTACGAGCCCTGGAGCCCGCAATGGTACAGGTACTGCTCGGATCGCTATCGTAGCTTCGATGCGCGCTCCGGCACGTTCCTTGGATATGATGGCCAAAGGCATTTCTGCCAGGCCAATTGAGTCAAAGGGAACGACTTTTCACAAAGTCTCCAAACGCATCATATCGTTTCAAAATAAAAAGGAGCGCTCAGAGCGCTCCTTTTTATTTTGAGGTCGCTGAAAGCACGTTACACGAGAAAAGGATTTGAGCGCCGCTCCTCTCCGAAGCGCCCTCCCGGACCGTGGCCACAGATAAAGCCGATGTCATCTCCGAGAGGAAGAAGCTTTTCCCTGATAGAACGGATCAGCGCAGGATGATCACCACCTGGCAGGTCGGTACGCCCTACGGACCCGCGAAACAGAACGTCGCCAACATGAGCGAATTTCGCCGCACGATTGTAATAGACGACATGGCCCGGCGCATGACCGGGACAATGCAGGACCTCAAACTCATGAGATCCGAACGATACCCTGTCGCCCTCCACCAGAAAACGATCCGGCTCGCAGTTGCGCACGGCCCCTGTCAGCCCGAAACGGTGCGCCTGGTTTTCGAGATTTGCCAGCAGTGGCCGGTCATCCTCATGCGAGCCCAGAATTTCCACACCAAGCGCGTCTTTGAGTTCCATCGCGCCGCCGGCATGATCAATATGTCCATGCGTGAGCCAGATGGCTGTGGCAGTGATGCCGTTGTCCTTCAGGGCTGCAAGAATTCGATCCACGTCTCCGCCGGGATCGACGACGACACCGACCTTGTCCTCCTCATCGAAAAGGATGGTACAATTCTGCTGAAACGGCGTGACGGGAACGATGCCGGCATTGATCTGACCCATGATGATCCTTTCGTTGTCGGCATTGCCGCGGTCGGTAAATCGCCCCTGATGTAGGATCGGAGTTGACCGGCGTCCACTGCAATCACGAATTGCGCAAACACAAAGGGCGGCCGAAGCCGCCCTTTGCCCGTGCAAACATGGTTTGCGGCTATTTCTTCATGGCGTTCATGACCGCACCGACAATGCCGGTGAGGATTGCGCCGCCACCAGCACCGCCGATGATGTTGTTCAGGTTGAGGGCCCCGCCGAGACCTTCTGCCGCTGCCGTTGCTGCTGCCGGATCGATACCGCCGCCCAACAGGCTTCCGAGGATGGCCGCACCGCCGACACCCCCGATCGCACCGCTGAGAATTTTGGGAAGCTGGCCCATTGCGGCCTGTTTGACTGCCGCACCGACGGCCTGACCACCGATAATACCGGTGACGATCTGCACGATGATAGGAAGAAGCGTTTCCATCCGTGATCCCTCTCGAAAATCCCGACTCGCCTGAGCCGGATTTTTTCACTGAGACTCTGATTTCACCGAATGTCAAACCGACATAGACAAAGGGGAATGGTGATGAACCATTCCCCTTTCGAAATCGAAATAAATTAGATTTTTATTCCGCAGCGATCGCCTGCTTCGGCTGCACGGCAGCCGAATAGTCGTTCATAAGATTCTTGGCGATCTCACCAACCTCGAAGCGATACGGACCGATCTCCGACACCGGTGTGACCTCTGCAGCCGTACCTGTCAGGAAGCACTGCTCGAAACCTTCGAGTTCCTCTGGCTGAATCGCGCGCTCGATAACCTCGTAGCTGCGATCGCGGGCAAGGCCGATCACAGTGCGGCGGGTAATGCCGTCGAGGAAGCAATCGGGCGTCGGCGTATGGATCTTGCCATCCTTGACGAAGAAGATGTTGGCGCCGGTCGCCTCAGCAACCTGCCCGCGCCAGTCGAGCATCATGGCGTCGGCGTAGCCCTTCGCTTCAGCCGCATGCTTGGAAATCGTGCAGATCATATAGAGGCCGGCAGCCTTCGATTTCGACGGAGCAGTGCGCGGATCTGGACGACGATACTCGGCAATGTCGAGGCGAATGCCCTTGAGCTTCTGTTCCGGATCGAAGTAGCTCGGCCACTGCCAGATCGCGATCGCAACGTTGATGCGGTTGTTCTGGGCCGAAACACCCATCTGCTCGCTGCCGCGCCATGCGATCGGGCGCACATAGGCGTCCTTGAAGCCCTGCTTCTTCAGCAGTTCGGCGCAGGCTTCATCGATCTCTGCAACAGAGTAAGGAATCTTGAAGCCAAGAATACGGGCCGATTCGTGCAGGCGCTCCGTATGTTCCGTCAGCTTGAAAATCTCACCGCCATAGGCCCGCTCGCCTTCGAATACGGCGCTGGCATAGTGAAGTCCGTGCGTAAGTACATGAATCTTGGCGTCCGCCCATTTGACGAACTCACCATTCATCCAGATATAGCCGTCGAGCTGGTCGAAGGAAACGGATGCCATGACATAACCTCCCGCGAGCAACCTTGCCCGCATAAGTCTGTGTGTTGAATTTTGATCCGGCAGCGACGAAAGCCCGCCAAACGGAAGCCTAGGCCCATATTGTGGCCATGGCAAACTCAGGAAGTTCCGGATTTCCGGCTCAGCCTTGCGTTTTCGGTCGCAATAAGCCCTAAAGCTTGTCAAAAATTATCATTGGGCGCAGAATACGTCAACAGTGCTGACATAAATCTTTCTGGAGAGATATGCTGAAGGAAATTACCGCTGAAGAGGCACCGATCCGGGATGCGGTCGCCAATGAGGACGGCATCGATTTTACGCTGATCGAGCTGTTCTTCTTTGCCTATCGCGATTTCACCTCGGATCCGGACCAGATGCTTGCGGAGTATGGCTTCGGGCGCGCCCACCATCGGGTGCTGCACTTCGTCAACCGCAGGCCGGGCCTCACTGTGGCGGAATTGCTGGATGTTCTGAAGATCACCAAACAGTCGCTGGCACGTGTTCTCAAACAGTTGCTGGATACGGGCCATATCATGCAGTTGCAGGGTCCGCGCGACCGCCGCCAGCGCGAACTTTATCCCACGGCCAAGGGCCGCGAACTCGCACTTGCCCTTTCCCGGCCACAGTCGCGCCGGATACATGACGCATTGACGGAAGTCGAAGGCGAGGCGAGAAAGTCTATCGAGCAGTTCCTCAAGGCGATGGTGAATCCGGAGCTGAGGGCACAGATCGACGCCGATCCCTCGCACCGCGGGGCAGACGACGAGGAGTGACGGCATGGAAGGCACCGACAGGCTGGAACAGCAGGCCAACGCGCCGGATGACGATGCGTTTCACCTGCTGGTCGTCGATGACGACACCCGCATCCGCAACCTGCTCAGGCAGTTCCTGAGTGAAAATGGTTTCCGTGTCACCGTGGCCGGCACCGCGGCGGAAGCGCGGCGCAAGCTCGCCGGCCTGGATTTCGACCTGCTGGTGCTCGACGTCATGATGCCGGGCGAAACAGGCGTCGATCTGACCAAATCCCTGCGCGCGGAGCGCGATGTTCCCATCCTCATGCTGACCGCTCTTTCCGAGACGGACAACCGCATCAGCGGTCTGGAGGCGGGCGCCGACGATTACCTGCCCAAGCCTTTCGATCCGCGCGAGCTTATCCTGCGGATCAACAACATATTGCGACGTGGTGGGCCGGCCACCACGCCCAAGGTCGAGCAACTGGTGTTCGGGCCCTACACCTTCCAGATATCAAAGCGCGAACTGAAGCGCGGCAGCGAAGTGCTGAAGCTGACGGACCGCGAGCAGGAAATCCTTGCGATCTTCGCTGAACGCGCCGGTGAGACCATCCCCCGCCATGAACTCGTGGGAGAGGATTCGGAGGTTGGCGAGCGCACCATCGACGTGCAGATCAACCGCCTGCGCCGCAAGATCGAGCGTGATCCCTCCAATCCTGTGTGGCTGCAGACGGTGCGCGGTATTGGGTATCGGCTCAGCGTGGAATAGAGTGCTGACAACGGCCCACACAGCGGCCGATCAAAGCCAGGCGCAGGCCGAGACAGAATGACGACAGCAGATTTGCAGGGTTCGCCGCCCGACGGATTTCGCGCCCGGCTCGAACGCGCAGCCGCTTCGGTGAGAAAAGCCTGGCGCAGGTTCTGGCGGCTGGTTTCGCTTTATATGCCGAAGCGGCTCTATGCCCGCTCGCTCATCATCATCATTGCGCCGATGATTCTGCTGCAATCGGTCATCGCTTTCGATTTCATGGAGCGGCATTGGCAGACGGTGACACAGCGCCTGTCACAGGCGGTGACGCGTGACATCGCGGCCATCATTGATCTTCTGGAAACCTATCCGAATGAAGCG
Organism: Aquamicrobium lusatiense; assembly: GCF_014201615.1. Taxonomy (NCBI): domain Bacteria; kingdom Pseudomonadati; phylum Pseudomonadota; class Alphaproteobacteria; order Hyphomicrobiales; family Phyllobacteriaceae; genus Aquamicrobium; species Aquamicrobium lusatiense. The sequence continues at coordinate 141,835 of NZ_JACHEU010000005.1, forward strand.
GATTACGCCAACGTCATCCGCATCGCGCAGGACCGCATGCAGCTCAAGGTCGACCTGCTTCCGCCCGAGCCCCTGCCCCCGCCCGGTCCCAAGCCCTTCTTTTCGATCCTCGACCAGATCCTGTCGGAAGAGATCACCCGCCAGATCAACCGGCCGTTCTGGCTGGATACGGTTGGCAATTCCAATATCATCGAAGTCCGCATCCAGCTCGAAGGGCGGGTGCTGCGGGTGTTTGTGCGCCGCAGTCAGGCCTATGCCTCCAACACGCACATCTTCCTTCTGTGGATGGTCGGAACCTCGCTGGTGCTTCTGATGATCGCCATTCCCTTCCTGCGCAATCAGATCCGGCCGATCCTGGCTCTTGCGGAGGCTGCCGAAAGTTTCGGTAAGGGCCGTCCCATGCCACGCGATTTTCGCCCGCGGGGGGCCGAAGAAGTGCGGCGCGCAGGCTTTGCCTTCATGCAGATGCGCGAACGGATCGAGCGCCAGATCGAGCAGCGCACCGCCATGCTCACCGGCGTCAGCCATGACCTGCGCACCATTCTGACCCGGTTCAAATTGCAACTGGCGCTAACCCGCAGCAAGGCCGACATAGAAGCGCTCGGCAAGGACATAGACGATATGCAGTCCATGCTCGAAGGCTACCTTGCCTTCGCGCGCGGCGAGGCCGCCGAGGATACCGGCCCGTTCGATCTGGCCGCCTGTTTCCAGAGGCTTGAGGATGAAGCAAGGCTGCGCAAATGCAGGCTGGAAACCTCGATCACCGGCTCGCCCAATGTCCATGTGAGGCCAAACGCGTTTTCGCGACTTATCGCCAATGTGGTCGGGAACGCATTCCGCTATGCGCAGTCAGTGGAAATCCATGCCTCGCACGGCGACGGCTGGCTCAGCCTCACCATAGACGACGACGGGCCCGGCATTCCCGAGGAAAAGCGCGAGGAGGTTTTCAAGCCTTTCGTGCGGCTTGACGAAGCCCGCAATCTCGATGCCAGCGGCACGGGATTGGGATTGCCGATTGCGCGCGATATTGCGCGCAGCCATGGCGGCGACCTCACTTTTGCGGACAGCCCGCTGGGTGGCCTGCGCGCGACGATCAGGATACCGGCTTAATCGTCATCAGGCCGAACGTCGGTCGAGGCGTTGCACCAGCCGGTCGCCGACCCACTGCAACGCGCAAACCATGACGATCAGAATAGCGACAACCGCAACCATCACCGTGGTTTCAAAGCGCTGATAGCCATAGCGTATGGCAAGATCGCCAAGCCCGCCCGCTCCGATGGCACCGGCCATGGCGGATGCGCCCACCAGCGTGACGAGCGTAACGGTAAAACCGGCAACGATACCGGGCATTGCCTCCGGCACCAGCACCTCCCGTACAATCGTCCAGCGTGACCCTCCCATGGCCCGGACGGCCTCGATGAGGCCGGGGTCGACCTCACGCAGCGAGACTTCGGCAATGCGGGCGTAGTAGGGAGTGGCTGCGATGGACAGCGGCACGATCGCCGCCCAGGTGCCAATCGACGTTCCCACGATCAATCGCGTGACCGGGATGAGAGCCACCAGCAGGATTATGAACGGCACCGAACGGAACCCGTTCACAATTGCTCCCAATATGCGGTTCACCCAGAGATTTTCCGAGATGCCCCCGCGATCCGTCGCCACCAGCGCCAGCCCCAGCGGAAGCCCGAAGACGAAGGAGACCACGCCGGAAGCCCCGGTCATCAGCACCGTCTCCCAAAGCGAGCGGAGAAAAAGGTCAATCATTGCCGAAGACATGGCCCAGCACCTCAACCCGGGCCCCGCGACCCGTCAGAAATTGAACAGTTTGAGAAAGATCGGGTTCGCCGGAGGCAACACCGAGAAACAAGGTTCCCACCGGACGGCCCTGAACGCGGGAAATTCCGCCATGAATGAAGCGGAACGGACCGGCCGTCGCGGCAAGATCCGCCAGGAGCGGCCCAAGGGCTGCCTCCCCGGCGACATCGACGCGCAACACGGCCTCCGATCCGAGCGTCGGCGAAAGCTTAGCTGCAATCTCTTCCGGCAACTGGGGGCGGATACCCTGCAGGAGGCTTCTGGCGACTTCCGACTGCGGATCGGCGAAAACCTGCCAAACGGCACCTTCCTCGACGATGCGGCCGGCGTCGATGACCGCCACGCGGTCGGCGATGGAACGCACAACCTCCATCTCATGGGTGATAAGTATGATGGTCAGCCCGAGCTGACGATTGATGTCCTTGAGCAAGGTGAGGATCGAACGCGTGGTTTCGGGATCAAGCGCGGAAGTCGCCTCGTCGGACAACAGAAGCGCTGGGCGGGCCGCGAGCGCACGGGCAATGCCGACGCGCTGCTTCTGCCCGCCGGAGAGCGCGGCAGGATAAGCCTTGGCCTTGTCGGAAAGCCCCACCAGATCCAGCAATTCCGCGGCTCGCCGCAGGCGTTCGGCCCTTCCCACACCCTCGATCTTGAGTGGGAGGGCGACATTCTCCTCCACGGTCTTAGCCGATAGAAGGTTGAAATGCTGGAAGATCATGCCGATACGCCGGCGCAGCGGCTGCAGCTGCTTTTCGCCCAGCCGGCTTATTTCGCGTCCTTCGATATGAACTTCGCCGGAATCCGGCCGCTCCAGCCCATTCAGGCAGCGGATCAGCGTCGACTTGCCCGCACCGCTGCGACCGATAATTCCAAGGATTTCGCCTTTATCGACGCTCAGGGAAACGCCATCGAGAGCCGCCGTGCTTCCGAAGCGACGCCGAACCTCGACAAGCCTGACCACGGATTCGGTGGCAGCAGCCTGCCGCTGTTCCGGGGCGAGCGCTCCTGCATGCTGGTTCATCTTTCCGTCTTTCATATGCCGGGATATCATTTTCACCCCGCTGCATCGATCTGCTTCACGCGCAAACGCGGCCCACCACCAATGCAGCGGGCCGCCTTTCCTTGCGCCAAATCCAATGGTCGGGCAATGGCCGCTCGATCATTCGGATCAAACGGCCCGGGCGAAACACGCCTCTTGCCCTGATCAGTAAGCGGAAACACCCGATCCCTTGTAGATGCTGTCGAAAACAGCCTTGACCTCGTCATTCTGGTAGGAGGCGACAAGCTTCTTGACCCACGGCGCATCCTTATCCTCGGCACGAACCGCGATAAAGTTGCGATAGGGATTGTTTTCGATCGTTTCCTTGGCGATCTGAATATCGGCGGTCAGTCCGCTTTTCAGCGCCCAGTCGGTGTTGACCACAGCCCCGTCGAGATCATCCACCGAACGCCCGACGATACCGGCGTCCAGCTCCTTGATGTCGAGCTTCTTCGGATTCTCGGCGATATCGGTGACAGTGGCCAGAATACCGGCGCCCTCGCGCAGCTTGATCAGCCCCGCATCTTCAAGAACGCGCAGCGCACGGCCTTCATTCGAAGGGTCGTTCGGCACGCCAATCACCGCGCCATCGGGAAGCTCGGCGAGCGACTTGTGCTTCTTGGAGTAGAGGCCAACCGGCCACAGCGCCGTATAGCCGGCAACAACGATCTTGTAGCCCTGCGTGGCGATCTGGTTCTCCAGATAAGGCTCGTGCTGGAAGGCATTGGCGTCGATCTCGCCACGCGCCAGCGCCTCATTGGGCTGGGTGTAGTCGTTGAAGATAACCGTCTCGACGGTCAGTCCCTGCTTGGCAGCCTGCTCTTTCACGGCAACCCAGGTGTCTTCCTCTTCGCCTGCCATGATGCCGACTTTCAGAGAGGTCTTGTCCTGCGCATGGGCTGAAGGAACCAGTGTCAGTGCCCCGACAGTGAATACGGAAGCCGCAAGGGCGAGCAGCGCGGCTCGACGGCTGGTAACAGCAACAGCACGCGAAGTGGTCTCGAAGATGGTCATGACAGGTCTCACAAGCCTTGGAAGGATAAGGGGCAGCGTCGCGTCTTGCGAAGCTTGCCTTATCCTCGACAATCGCCACCCCTTTCTCAAAGGATGGAATTTCTGTAATTTCAATTTAATGGGATTTTGTATTCAAAAATAGGAATTATGGAGAAATTATTTTCAAACCCAGCAGCTGCGAGACCAGATCCCGTAAATTACGAGTCTGCCTGAACATACCGCCACAAAACAGAAAATGCGCGCAGCGAGCCTCAAAACCAAGGTGCGCGTCAGTCGTCAGTGCAGACAGCTGCCATTGGGAACCCTGCGCTCAACGGCGCCGAGTACGATATCGCCGTTTTCATCGGAGAAGCCCAGAGTGAGCACTTCGGACATGAACGGCCCGATCTGGCGCGGCGGAAAATTCACCACGGCAAAGATCTGGCGCCCGACCAGCTCCTCCGGCGAATAGTGACGCGTGATCTGGGCGGACGATTTCTTGACGCCGATCTCAGGCCCGAAATCGATCTTCAGCTTGATGGCGGGCTTGCGCGCCTCGGGAAATGCCTCGGCCTCGACAACGGTGCCGGTCCGGATATCGACCTTGTCGAAATCGGCGAAAGTAATCTCCGCCTTGCGCGCCACCTCAGAACTCATATCCGATCGACCTCAAACCTCAGGCGTTGCCATGTGTCTCGAACAGGACGCTGGCCAGCGCATCCTTGGCCGAAGTCCCCGACCAGACGACGAACTGAAACGCCTGGAAATAGCACTCGCACGCTTCGAGAGCCGAAGACAGCAGCACCTCGACCTGCTGGCTGGAGGGCTCCACCCCGCCGGCAAGCAGGAGGGACTGCCTGAACATGATCGCGCCTTCCTGCTCCCATAGGTCGAAATGCCCGAACAGCATCTGCTCGTTGATGAGCGACAGAAGACGCATCACCTCCAGTGCCCGGTTCTCGGGCACCTTGATGTCGAAGGCGCAGGCAAGATGCAGCGCCTCGAAATCCTCCATCCACGAAAAGGAGACATGATATTCCGTCCAGCTACCGGCGACGGAAATGGAGATTTCATCATCGCCGGCCCGTTCGAAGGACCAGTCATTGTTGTGGGCGACCTGCTCGATCACATCCACGGGATGTATTTCGCGCGAGACTTCGAGTTCGAGGAGTTCCATCTACTGCTTCCCGTCGTTCGCACGGATGCCGCCACTCACTCCATGGCAGGCACCACACCGAACATTATAATTTTTAGAACTCGGACGGTCTGGACTGCTCGACGCAACAACAACCCATGACCGGACCCCACCGCCCGGCGCATGATCGCCTTCACGAATCATGCAACAAATTCAGTGTATTGATCCGGAGACTCGTGACCAGCCCAATTTTGGGAAAACGGCCATTCGCATGTGGACAGCCATCAGGCGCAGGATTCAGTGCCGACAGGTAAGCGATTCATGACAAAGAGCTTTTCCAGAATCGCCCTTTGTGGAAAACTTTTAAAATTATTTCCTGGCACGGGAGCCTGAGGCGGCGGCCGACTTGTCAGCAGATGCCGTAAGGTCGGCAATTCTTGCCTCAAGCGCGTCAATACGTGCAGAAAGCTTCGCATTTTCCTCGCGAGCCTTCAGCGCCATGTCGCGGGCAGCCTCGAATTCCTCGCGCTGCACGATGTCCATGGAATTGAGGATGCGCTCCGCCTGGCCCCGGAAGGCCGTTTCCACTTCGCGCCTGACTCCCTGCGCAGCGCCTGCCGCGTCGGTCATCAGCTTGGCGAATTCGTCCAGAATGCGATTGGATCCGTTTGACATGGCTGCACCTCGCTCGATGGTTTTGACGTAGTGGCCCTCGGTTGCGAATGCAAGTGGGACTGCAGATGCAAGTGCATCCGCACAACACCCCCATGCATTAACTGCACTTCGCCTGCGCCAGCCTTTTGCTCTGCCTTGACCCTGCCGAAACACTGCCGCATGGTCCGCGCAAACCCAAATCGGCCAACCCAAATTGTATGAGGATGCCTCTTTGAGCTTTCCTTCCCTGCTGCCGGTGGCTGCACTTCCGTTTCCCGAGATCGATCCGGTGCTCGTACAGATCGGTCCGCTCGCCATTCACTGGTACGGCCTTGCCTACGTGGCAGGCATCGTCTTCGCCTGGTGGTACGCCCGGCGGCTGGTTTCCAACCCGCGCCTGTGGCCGGACGGCACTTTGCCCATGAAGCCGCAGGACATCGACGATTTCGTCATGTGGGCGGCCGTCGGCGTGGTTCTGGGCGGACGCATCGGCTACGTGCTGTTCTACGATTTCGCCCGCTATATCGCCAATCCGGCCGACATTTTCGCCGTCTGGCAGGGGGGTATGTCCTTCCATGGCGGCATTCTCGGCACCACGATCGCGATGTACCTGTTTGCCCGCTCGCGGGGCATACGGCCCTGGTCGCTCTTCGATGTGGTCGCCGCCGGCGTTCCGGTCGGGCTTGGCCTGGGGCGGCTGGCCAATTTCATCAATTCGGAACTCTGGGGTCGCACCTCGGACGTATCGTGGGCTGTGCTGTTTCCGAATGGCGGTCCGCTGCCGCGCCATCCGAGCCAGCTCTATGAAGGCCTGCTGGAAGGTATCGTGCTTTTCCTCGTTCTGCGCCTGCTCACCCACTCCTGGCTGAAACTGAAGGCTCCGCGCTTCGTCTCGGGCGCATTCATCTGCGGCTACGGCCTGTCACGTATATTTGTCGAATTCTTCCGGGAGCCGGATGCGCATATCGGCTACCTCGCAGGAAGCTGGCTCACCATGGGCATGCTGCTCTCCCTGCCGATGGTTCTGCTGGGCATATGGGCGATGGCGACCGCGAAGGCCCTGCCCCGCTCCGCGCAAGCATGACAAGGCTGGGAGAACGCATCGCCGAACTGATAGCCGCGGACAGCCCCATTCCGGTCAGCGAGTATATGGCGCTGTGCCTGTTCGACCCGCATTACGGCTACTATACGACCCGCGAGCCCTTCGGCGCCGGTGGCGACTTCATCACGGCTCCCGAAATCAGCCAGATGTTCGGCGAACTGGTTGCAGCCTGGCTCTATCAGGCATGGCTGGCGAATGGCCGCCCCATGCCCGCCACTATAGCCGAGATCGGCCCCGGTCGCGGAACGCTGATGAAGGACATGGTGCGCACATGGTCGCGGATCGACTCCACCTTTTTCAGCGCCGCGACTTTCGCACTCGTGGAAACCAGCCCGCGACTTGCCGCAATCCAGCGCGACACGCTGGGCCCGGCGGCGGCCCGCATCACATGGCATGAGAGCGTCGCAACCCTTGGCGATGCGCCGCTTTTCATCGTCGGCAACGAATTGTTCGATGCCCTTCCCATTCGACAGTTCGTGCAAACCGCGGCGGGCTGGCGCGAGCGCATGGTGGGTCTCGAAGAGAACGGTGTTCTGGCATTCTTTGCCGGCATGGCGTCGCTCGACCCTGCGCTTCTGCCGCCGGGCGCCGCCTCTGCCACGCAAGGCGCCATCCTCGAACTCGCCCCGGCACGAAACGCCCTGATGGCCGAAGTATCCGCGCGCATTTCAGCCCGGGGCGGCGCCGGTTTGTTCATCGATTATGGTTATCTGCAGCCGGGCGTCGGTGATACCTTGCAGGCGCTGAAGGACCATGTCTTCGATGACGTTCTGGCCCATCCCGGCGAAGCCGACCTGACCAGCCATGTCGATTTCGCCGCTCTTTCGGATGTCGCGCAGGCACATGGTCTGAGGGCGATGACTTCCACGCAAGGCTCTTTCCTGCTCGCCATGGGTCTTCTGGAACGCGCCGGAAATCTGGGCGCCAATGCAGACGAGGCCGGGCGCGATGCGATCTCCGCGCAGGTGGAACGGCTGGCCGGCCCCGACCAGATGGGCGACCTGTTCAAGGTTCTTGCCGTGCTGCCTGAAGACGTGGAGGACGTGGCTTTTCCGGCTGGAGATTGACACTCGCCTGTCTCCCGCCGCACTCTGGTTCACTGTGACGCGAACGGAAGCCCGCACAGCTCCCGCTTGACGAAACGGTCCGGGGAGACAACAAAGCCGCAATGGTGAATCAGAAAAAACCGGATCCGATCCGCTCTCCGCTACTGGACAAGGCCGGGACAGACGGCATCCGCCATGGCTATTTCACCCGCACAGGCGGCGTATCCGAAGGTATCTACCGCGGCCTCAACATCGGCACCGGATCGCAGGACGATCAGGCGCTGGTGGCTGAAAACCGCAGGCGCGTGGCCGATTGGATGGGTGTCGGCCCCGATCATCTGCTGACCGCCTGGCAGGTTCATTCGCCAGACGTCGTCGTGGCACGCGAGCCGTTCACTGGCGATCGCCCCAAGGCCGATGCCATCGTGACCGACCGGCCGGGCATTGCTGTCGGCGCCTCAACGGCGGATTGCGGTCCCGTACTGTTTGCCGACCCGCAGGCAGGGGTCGTCGGCGCCGCACACGCCGGCTGGAAAGGCGCGCTAACAGGTGTTCTGGAAAATACGATCGTTGCCATGGAAAGCCTTGGGGCGCGACGCGACGGCATCGTCGCCGTGCTCGGCCCTTCAATCAGCGGCAGGAATTATGAGGTCGGCCCGGAATTCCGCGATCGGTTCCTGTCCGCCGCACCCGCCAATGAGGGCTGGTTCATTCCTTCCGGCCGTGCGGACCATTTCCTGTTCGACCTCAACGGCTACACTGTAGAGCGTCTGCGCAACGCGGGCGTGACCGCCGAAGCTCTGGGACGCTGCACCTATGATGAGGAAGAGCTGTTCTATTCCTATCGCCGCACAACCCATCGAAACGAGCCGGACTATGGCCGGCAGGCCTCGGTGATCGTTCTGGAGAGGTAAGCAATCATGGCGCTGCATTTCGAACGCTCCGAATTCGATGCCCGCCGCGACCGGCTGATGATCGAGCTGGCTGAACGCAAGCTCGACGCGATCCTGCTGTTCGCGCAGGAAAGCATGTACTGGCTGACCGGCTACGACACCTTCGGCTTCTGCTTCTTCCAGTGCCTAGTCGTGAAGGCCGATGGTTCCATGACGCTGCTGACGCGCTCTGCCGATCTGCGTCAGGCACGCAACACTTCCATCATCGAAAACGTCGTGCTGTGGACCGACCGCGAGGGTGCCAATCCGGCCATAGACCTGCGCAACCTGCTCAACGAGCTGGACCTGCTCGGCGCGCGCATCGGCGTCGAATACGATACGCACGGCCTTACCGCCTATAACGGCCGCCGGCTGGACGAGCAGCTGCAGACCTTCGGCCAGATTGCCGATGCCTCCGGCATTGTCGGGCGCCTGAGGCTTTTCAAGAGCCCGGCCGAGATCCTCAAAGTTGAAAAAGCAGCCGCTCTGTCCGATGATGCCCTAGACGCGGCCCTTCCGCTTGTTAAGCAGGGCGGAGACGAGGCGGCCATCCTCGCCGCGATGCAGGGCACCGTTCTTGCCGGCGGCGGCGACTATCCCGCCAATGAATTCATCGTCGGTTCCGGACCGGACGCCCTGTTGTGCCGCTACAAGGCCGGCCGCCGCAAGCTGAACAAGAACGACCAGCTTACGCTGGAATGGGCCGGCGTCTTTCATCATTATCATGCGCCGATGATGTGCACAGTGCTTACCGGCAAGGCGTCCAAACGCCATCAGGAGCTTTTCGAGGCCTCGCAGGCTGCCCTGCTCGCCATCGAGAAAACGCTTACGCCCGACAACACATTCGGTGATGTTTTCGACGCCCATGCCCGGACAATGGAAGCGCACGGGCTGACGAGGCACCGGCTCAACGCCTGCGGCTATTCGGTCGGCGCACGCTTTGCCCCGTCCTGGATGGACATGCCCATGTTCTATCAGGGCAATCAGGAGCCTATCGCTCCCAACATGACGCTATTCGCCCATGTGATCATCATGGATTCGGAAACCGAGACGGCAATGACGCTCGGACGAACCTATCTCACCACCGAATCTCATGCCCGGTCTCTGTCGCGTCATGATCTCGACTTGATCGTGAAGTGATACGTTCCATCCCGGGATATGTATGATCCCGCGGCGTATGGAGTATTGAGGGACATGAGCCGAAGATCCCTGTCGAGCTTGTTTTTGGTGGCACTGACCGTTTCGGCCTGCAACAGTTCAAGCGTGCTCGATCCGTCCTCTGCTTCCCCCGGCCCCGCGACATCGACTGCCGCAGGCACCGCATCTGCGCCCCCCTCACTTCAGCCGCAAGCCGGCAACAGCAGGGTGAGGCTTCAGGTTGCTCCGATCGTCGGTGCATCGGTGGAGGCAGCGGGGCCTCTGATGGAAGCACTTCAGCAGCAGGCGCGCCAGCGCGGCATAACACTGACCGGCAGTTCCGGTCAGAGTGCGACCCACGTCCTGAAAGGCTATTTTTCCGTTCTGACCGAGGAAGGTCAGACCACAGTCATCTACGTCTGGGACGTCTACGATCCGGCCGGAAGCCGCCTGCACCGCATCTCTGGTCAGCAGAAGGCGCCTACGGTGAATTCAGCCGAAGGCTGGCCCGGCGTAGCACCGGCCACGCTCGGTTCCATTGCCGACACGACCATCGACCAGCTCTCGGGCTGGCTGGGCAGTCAGTCTGTGCAGGAGTGATGCGATCATATCGCCTGCGACATTTTCCCTGCGCCTTAATGGCCATATATGCCCGGAATCTTGGGATTTGCGCGGAGAATCCAGTTTGCAACGCTTGCAATACTGACCAAGGCGGCTAAAAACCCCCTAAATTTTTCTCCGGGAACAAGACATGAAACTCTTTGCGGGCAATTCCAACAGGGTGCTGGCCGAGGCGGTCGCCCGCTATCTGAACATTCCCCTCGGCAAGGCCAGTGTGCGCCGCTTCGCCGATCAGGAAATTTTCGTCGAGATTCAGGAGAATGTGCGTGGTGAAGACGTCTTCGTCCTTCAGTCCACCTCCTACCCGACCAACGATCATCTGATGGAATTGCTCATCATGATCGACGCGTTCATGCGCTCCTCGGCGCGTCGCATCACCGCCGTCATTCCCTATTTCGGCTACGCTCGTCAGGACCGCCGCGCATCGGGCCGCACCCCGATCTCGGCCAAGCTGGTCGCCAACATGATCACCCGCGCCGGCGCCAGCCGCGTGCTGACGCTCGATCTCCACGCCGGCCAGATCCAGGGCTTCTTCGACATCCCTACCGACAACCTGTTCTCGGTTCCGGTGATGGCACGCGATGTGAAGGCCAAGTACAAACAGCTCAACAACGTCATGGTCGTGTCTCCCGATACGGGTGGCGTGGTGCGCGCCCGCGCGCTGGCCAAGCGCCTGGACGCACAGCTTGCCATCGTCGACAAGCGCCGCGAACGGCCGGGCGAATCCGAAGTCATGAACGTCATCGGTGACGTCCATGGCAAGGATTGCCTGCTGATCGATGACATCGTCGATTCCGGCGGAACGCTCTGCAACGCAGCAGACGCCCTTCTGGAAAAAGGCGCGACCAGCGTCACCGCCTATATCACCCATGGTGTGCTTTCCGGAGGTGCGGCAGCCCGAATTGCCGGCTCGCGCCTGCAGGAGCTCGTCATTACCGATTCCATCGAGCCAACTCAGGCCGCACTGGACGCGCCGAACATCCGCACCATCACAATCGCCGATCTTCTTGGCGAGGCGATCTCGCGCACGGCCTCCGAGCAGTCGGTTTCAAGCCTCTTCGACTGATACCGGTCCTTTTTCGTCACAAATGAATGCCGCCGTTTTTCGCGAACGACGTCATCTGGTGGCCTGCATCCGTTCAGATGACCAGTTCCTGCCGCAGCGGCCGCTCCGCCTCGAAGGATCGGCGCAGATAGTTGCGCGGCGACGCACCCAACATGCGCTTGAACATGGTGGTGAACGCCGGCACGCTGTCATAGCCGAGGTCCAGCGCCACACTGGTGATCGGCTCTCCATCGGCCAGCCGCGGCAAGGCCGCAAACAGCAACGCCTGCTGGCGCCATGTCGAGAGCGACAGCCCCGTTTCCCGGTGAAAGGTGCGGGTGAATGACCGCCGGCTCATACCCAGCAATTCCGCCCAGTCGTCGATGGTCGTGTGCGGCGAAGGCTCTGCAAGAAAGCGCCGGCACAGCGCAGCGATACGCGGATCGGACGGAAAAGTGAGTCCGAGAGGCCGCTCAGGAAGACGCGGAATTTCAAGCAGCAGAAGGTTCAGCAGCAGAATCCTCCGCTCCGATGGGGCGGACTGAGCAGGTTTCTGAACCGCCTCGATGATGAGGCTGCGCATCAGATCGCTGACCGCGACGACCCGCAGCCGCGAGGGAAGCCCTTCGATCGCATCGGGGAGCACATAGACGGAGCGCATGCTGACGTCGCCCAGCATTTCCACCGAATGCACGATGCCGGCCGGAACCCACATGGCATGGTCCGGCGGCACGATCCATCGCCCGAATTTCGTCTTGATCAGCACCACGCCATGCAGCGCATGCAGAAGTTGCGCCCGGTCGTGGTCATGCTCGGGCACCCGATAGCCGTCCGGATATTCGCAAGGCAGCGCGACGATGTGATCGCTTTTCTGCTCCAGCCACCGAAGCCGGCGCATATGCATTTCAAACATTGAAACGTCGCCGTTACCGGCAGGGGTCTCTTCTTTAGGCATCACAATTGGCCCACTTGCGAAAGTAATGGACCAAACCACGAAAGAACCCCCGACACAACAGGATTATAAGCCCCGCAAGACCTTGCGTATTGCCTGAGTGCACGGAGCCTTGCCTTGACCGATACAGCCCTTCCCGCCCAACGCGTCTCCGGAACCGGCACGGCACTCACCGTGATTCTGGCGGTGAGCCTGTGTCACGGCATCAACGACATCATGCAGTCGCTGCTCTCGGCGATCTATCCGCTGCTCAAGGACAATTATGGCCTCGATTTCTGGCAGATCGGCCTTCTGACATTCACCTTCCAGCTCACAGCTTCGCTGCTGCAGCCGGTGGTGGGCCTGATCACCGACAAGAAACCCATGCCCTTTTCTCTTTCATTCGGCATGATGTCTTCTCTGATCGGGCTGATCATCCTTGCCTATGCCGGGCACTATTGGGTGCTGCTGGCCGGCGCGTCTCTGATCGGCATCGGCTCCTCCATATTCCACCCGGAAGCCTCGCGCATCGCCCGCCTCGCGTCCGGCGGCCGTCACGGTCTGGCGCAGTCGCTGTTCCAGGTGGGCGGCAATGCGGGTCAGGCCATTGGCCCTCTTCTGGCGGCTTTCGTCGTTGTGCCATACGGCCAGAGCAGCATTGCGTGGTTCGCGCTCGCTTCGCTGCTCGGCATCGTCATTCTTTACCGGGTCGGCAACTGGTACAAGCAGTTGCAGGCGAGAACGGCTTCCGCCACAAAATCGGATGCCCCCATCATGACGCTGCCGCGCAAGCGCGTTGCCTGGGCGCTCACCATCCTGACCATTCTGGTCCTGTCCAAGAATGCCTACATGGCGGGGCTTTCCAGCTACTACACCTTCTATGTGATCGAAAAATTCGGCGTGTCTGTGCAGATGTCGCAGATCCTCCTCTTCGCTTTCCTTGGCGCCTGTGCGCTCGGCATCCTGTTCGGTGGCCCTTTCGGCGACCGTTTCGGACAGAAGGCCATGATCTGGTTCTCCATCATCGGCGTGATTCCCTTCACGTTGGCCCTGCCCTACGCGAACTTCGAATGGACGATCATTCTCACCATCGTCATTGGCCTGATCATGTCTTCTGCTTTCTCCAACATCGTGGTGTTTGCGCAGGAACTGGTTCCGGGACGCGTTGGCATGATTGCCGGCATCTTCTTCGGCTTTGCATTCGGCATGGGCGGCATTGCTGCAGCCCTGCTGGGCATCGTCGCAGACGCGAAGGGTATCGAATACGTCTACCATGCCTGCTCATATCTGCCGCTGATCGGTCTTCTGACCGTCTTCCTTCCCAGCACGAAGACAAAGCGGGCCGCCTGAGCAAAACAGCGCAGGATCGCTGGCTTTTCGCCAGCGGCCTTGCGTGAGAAGGCCCCTTCCGTTATAGAGCCGCCAGCCGCGTAGACACCCTTGGAGGCAACGCGGTCGAAGCCCGCCTTCCCGCACTGCCATTGCCTGCCCCGCAGGCGAAGACAAAACTCGGGACGCCGCGTCTTCCCGTCTGTTTCGGGCACGCCCGCTGCAGACGCTCCGCACATTAAGAAAGGAAATGCCATGAGCACCAGCTACGAGCTCAAGGCCGAGACGCGCGAAAGGGTCGGTAAGGGGTCCGCCCGTGCCATTCGCCGTGACGGCAAGATTCCCGCAGTTATCTATGGCGACAAGCAGCCTCCCCTGGCGATCACCTTGTCGTACAAGGACATCTTCTACAAGATCCATGGCGGCGGCTTCATGACCACCGTTGCCACGATCGACGTGGACGGACAGAAGATCCGCGTCCTGCCCAAGGACTACCAGCTTGACGCCATTCGCGACTTCCCGCTGCATGTCGACTTCCTGCGCGTGAGCGCGAAGTCGGAAGTCACCGTGAACATCCCGGTCCACTTCATCAACGAAGAGAAGTCGCCCGGCCTGAAGCGCGGTGGCGTGCTCAACGTCGTGCGCCACGAAGTCGAGTTCGTCTGCCCGGCCAACGCCATCCCGGATTCGATCACCATCGATCTGGAAGGCACCGAGATCGGTGACGTCATCCACATCTCTTCGATCAAGCTGCCGAAAGGCATCACGCCCCTCATCGCCGACCGCGACTTCACCGTGGCCACGGTTGCCGGCTCTGCCGCTGCCAAGTCCGAGGCCGACGGCGAAGAAGCTGCGGACAGCGAAGAGAAGTAAATCTCAGTGCCCGGAGACTGACGATGCTGCTCTTTGTGGGCCTCGGCAACCCGGGCGCGAAATATGCAAACAACCGGCACAATGTCGGTTTCATGGCGGCGGACGCGATTGCCCGCCGCCATTCCTTTTCGCCCTGGTCGCGCAAGTTTCAGGCCGAGATTGCCGAAGGCAGGCTTGAAGGCGAGAAGGTGCTGCTCATCAAGCCGCAGACCTTCATGAACCTGTCCGGCCAGTCGGTGGGTGAAGCCCTTCGCTTCTACAAACTCGATGCCTCCGCGGTCACCGTGTTTTACGACGAGATCGATCTTGAACCCGGCAAGGTTCGGGTGAAGAAGGGCGGCGGCGCCGGCGGCCACAACGGCATCCGCTCCCTCGACCAGCATATCGGCAAGGACTACCGCCGGGTTCGCATCGGCGTCGGCCATCCGGGCGTCCGGGAAATGGTGCACGGCCACGTCCTCGGCGATTTCTCGAAGAGTGACCGCGAATGGCTGGACGTATTGATCGAGGCGATTGGCGACAATGCAGCCCTCATAGCAAAGGGTGACGACAATTCCTTCATGAACCGGGTTACGCTGACACTGCGCGACAAGCTTCAGCCGACCGGTGAGAACGACACTCCACCGCCGAAGAAAGCAGCGCCCAAGGCGCAGAGCCATATCCGGCAGGCCCGTCAGAACGCGCCAGCCGTGAAGGTGCCGGAAAACGGCCCCATGGCCGCGATGCTCAGGAAGCTTCTGGGCAAGGAATAAGCTGCCCGGCCTTGACGAGCGGGCGCCCTATCGACCATAGCCGGGACTACTTTCCCAGCAGGACAGGATCAGGAAATCATGGGTTTCAAATGCGGCATCGTCGGCCTGCCCAATGTCGGCAAGTCGACGCTCTTCAACGCACTGACCAGAACAGCCGCCGCACAGGCAGCCAATTATCCGTTCTGCACCATCGAGCCGAATACCGGAGAGGTGGCAGTTCCTGATCCGCGCCTGAAAAAGATCGCGGCAGCGGCAGGCTCGAAGGAAATAATCCCGACCCGCATCTCCTTTGTCGATATCGCGGGCCTCGTCCGTGGCGCGTCCAAGGGCGAAGGCCTTGGCAACCAGTTCCTCGCCAATATCCGCGAAGTCGATGCCATTGTGCATGTGCTGCGCTGCTTCGAGGACGACGACATCACCCATGTCGAAGGCCGCATCGATCCGGTGGCCGACGCAGAGACGGTCGAGACCGAGCTGATGCTCGCCGATCTGGAAAGTCTCGAACGGCGCATCGTGCAGACGCGCAAGCGCGCGAGCGGCAAGGACAAGGATTCGCTCGCGGTTCTTCCGATGATGGAACAGGCGCTGGAGCTGCTCCAGAACGGCAAGCCGACACGCGTCCTGCTCGATGGCATGGCGGCGGAGGACCTGCGCATCCTGCAGGGCCTCAACCTGCTCACGTCACACCCGGTCCTCTATGTCTGCAACGTTGCTGAAAGCGATGCAGCCGATGGCAACGATCACACCAGAGCCGTCGGGAAGATGGCCGAAGCGCAGGGCGCGCGCGTGGTGATCATTTCCGCTGCGATCGAAGCCGAAGTCGCGCAGCTTCCCGACGAGGAGGCGCAGGAATTCCTGTCATCCATGGGTCTTGAGGAACCGGGGCTGGATCGTCTGATCCGGGCCGGCTACGAGCTTCTGCACCTCATCACCTATTTCACCGCCGGCCCGAAGGAAACGCGCGCCTGGACCATCGAGCGCGGCACCAAGGCCCCGCAGGCGGCTGGTGTCATTCACACCGATTTCGAGCGCGGCTTCATCCGCGCCCAGACCATCGCCTACAATGATTTTGTGACGCTGGGAGGGGAAATCGCGGCCAAGGAAGCCGGGAAGGCGCGTGACGAAGGCAAGGAATATGTCGTTCAGGATGGCGACGTGCTGATGTTCAAGTTCAACACCTGATCCTGCAGGAGCGGCAGTGCCTGTCAGGCTTTGCCGCTCTTCCTGCCCCGCGTCTGCGGCCTTGCCAGCCAGATGCCCCACAGAATGGCAAGGCCTCCAAGCCCCTGAAGCGGGGTTATGGCTTCACCGAAGACAAGCCAAGCAAGCGCCGAAGCCACCACGGCTTCCATGAAGATCACCAGCGACGAGAACATCGAAGGCAGCGTTCCCAGAGCGTAGGACAGCAGCCCCTGTCCTCCGACATGGCTGATGACGGCAAGGCAGACCAGCACCAGCCATCCGATGGCGTTCGAGGGGAACATCGGCTGGCCATAGAGCAGCCATGCGCCTGCCGCGGCCAGCGCCAGCAGAGCCGCTGTGATCAGGCTCATATGGAATGTGATCCAGGCCGCGCCCTCGGTTTCCCGCGCCCTCTCCACCGTAAGGAAGTAGATGCCGAAGAACAGACCGGTAAGCGCCCCGAAGAGATCTCCGAGCAGATGATCCGGTGACAATTCAAAAGAATGCCAGACCAGCGCTGCGCCGCCGCCAAGACAGAAGACGAGGCCAACAGCGGTGGCCGCGGTGACACGCCGCCCAAGGACGATCCACCCCAGCAGGCCGACCCAGAGCGGCGCAGTGGTCGCGAAGAAAGTGGAGTTGGCAATGGTGGTGTTGAGAATAGCCAGATGCCAGAAGAACAGGTCTCCCGCGAACGCAAGACCCGTGGCGATCACCGCCGGTGAGAACCGTCTTGCCGGTGCAGGCGCCTTGCTGCGCTTCTGTTCAATCCGCATCCATGCGAACAGAAACGGCAGCGCCAGGAATACGCGATAGAAAGCGCTGGCGAAGGGACCGACATCGGACAGCCGCACCAGAATCGGCGATACCGCCATTGCCAGCGCCCCGGTCACGAGAGCAAGGAGCGCGGGCCAGTTCGAGCCGGCTGCCGAAGGGGCACTGTTCACCGAAACTGACATCCGTCTACCTTCCTGCTGCAAAAGCAGATTTTCCGCTGCAGCCCTGACTGATCTGAGGATCAATCAAACAAAACCAGAAACCTTCACATATCAGGAATATTGAAGTTTGTTCTGCGTTACCCGCCAGATAAGCTTGTGCCAGATGAAAAGCCACAGCGTTGAAAACCTGCCTTCAGGACAGCGCGCTTTCTTGACATGATTGCCGTGGAAAAGGCGTTGCAAAGCAGCTTGCGCAACGGAGAATCCGCGTCCATGATAATCGTACAAACTTGAACGGGATTGTGCGCATGGCCGGGAAAATATGGGCTTACGAGGATTTCGAGGTCGGCAGTTCGCTTGAGCTGGGATCGAAACTGGTGACAGCCGAGGAGATTGTCGAGTTCGCTTCCGAGTTCGACCCTCAGCCCATGCATCTGGAACAAGCGGCCGGTGAAGCCAGCATTCTGGGCGGCCTCTCTGCCTCGGGCTGGCACATTTGCGGCATGTTCATGCGTCTGTTGTGTGATTCTCTGCTGCTCGACTCCACGTCGCAGGGTTCACCCGGCATCGACGAAGTCAAATGGAAGAAGCCCGTTCTGGCGGGGGATCGCCTCACGGCCCGCTCGACTGTGCTCGCCAAGCGCATATCGTCCTCACGGCCCGGTCTCGGATTGGTGTCCATGCGCGCCGAAATGATCAACCAGCGTGGCGAAAGCGTGTTCGAACTGCAGAACACCGGCATGTTCCTGAGCCGGGAGGCTGCCCAATGAGCCTGAATGAGTTCTTCCATTTCGGCGTCAGCCGCACGCTCGGCGCGTACAGTTTTCAGGCCGATGAAATCAAGGCGTTCGCAGCAAAATTCGACCCGCAGCCCTTCCACATGGATGAAGACGCCGCCCGCAACAGCGTATTCGGCGGGCTCTGCGCTTCCGGCTGGCATACGGCATCCATGTGGATGCGCTTCAACGCGCAGGATCGCGATGCGGCGATAGCCGGCTGGAAGGGCAAAGGGCCGGCGCCCGAATTCGGCCCCTCCCCCGGCTTCCGCAATCTGAAATGGCTGAGACCGGTCTATGCCGGCCAGACCATAACCTTCACCCGTACCGATCTGGGGCATCGCCCGCTCGCCTCCCGGCCGGGCTGGATATTGCTCAATGCCCGAGGCGAAGCCTTCGACGACAAAGGCACAAAGGTGCTCGAATTCGATAACGCGGTGCTGGTGAAGGTTGGAGAAGAGCCCGTCTGAGCCCGGCAGCGACGAAAGCATGTCGCCCGAAAGGGAGAACCGGTTTCGGGACGACATGCGCAAAAACAGGAATTTGAAGCGTAAGGAGCGAATCTGAAAGATCGCGACACGCTTTAATAGCGCGTCGGCGGCCTATGCGCGCCGCAGATGCAGCGACGGAACAGCATGCGCGTGGCGAATGCTGCCGGCTTCTCCGGCCAAATGTCCTTGCATTCCATGAGTCAGGCCATGTGGCCCGGCTGAAAGACGATGTGGGCCTTTCCCGCGTCAATCGCCCTCGAATTCGATCAGCGTCCGCACCGGAACGCCGAGCGCTTCCAGCTTCTTGCGGCCGCCGAGGTCGGGCAAATCGATGACGAAGCAGGCCGCCACTATATCGGCCCCGATCTGTCCAAGCAGCTTGACCGCCGCCTCGGCCGTGCCTCCCGTGGCGATCAGGTCGTCTATGAGAATGACCTTTTCGCCGGGCTTCACCCCGTCACGATGCATTTCCATTTCATCCAGACCATATTCCAGGCTGTAGGCGACGCGCACCGTATCATGCGGCAGCTTCCCCTTCTTGCGGATCGGCACGAAGCCGGACGAAAGCCGGTGAGCCACCGCGCCGCCGAGGATGAAGCCACGCGCTTCGATACCCGCGATCTTGTTGACGCCCTTGCCCACGAAAGGCTGCGCCAGCCCTTCCACGGCCATGGCGAATGCATTGGCATCCCCAAGCAGCGTGGTGATATCGCGAAACTGCACGCCCGGCTTCGGATAGTCGGCAATGGTGCGGATTGCGGAGAGCAGTTTTTCCGTGGTCGAAGAGGTCATGGACAGTTTCCGGTTTCGCGCCGATGTTGCGTGGGTTCGGGCCAAAAGAAAAGGGCGCCAAGCAGCGCCCTTTCATTTTTAATCTCCAGACAAGCCGCTCAGTGGGGGACGTTCGCCCATACCCTGCGCTTGGTGGCGTACATCAGACCGGCGAACAGGATCAGGAACACCATGACCCGGAAGCCGGTCTTCTTGCGGCTTTCGAGATGCGGCTCGGCAGCCCACATCAGGAACGCGGACACGTCGCGCGAATACTGATCGACCGTCTGCGGCGCACCATCGTCATACGTCACCTGATCATCGGACAAGGGAGCGGCCATGGCCAGCGACTTGCCGCCGATGAAATACGGATTGTAGTGCGTGCCTTCGGCGATCTCCATGCCTGCCGGCGGCTCCTCGTCGTAGCCGGTCAGCAGCGAGTAGATGTAGTCCGGACCGTTTTCGGCATACTGCGTGAAGATGTCGAAAATGAACGTCGGGAATCCACGCTCCACGCCGCGCGCCTTGGCGATCAGCGAAAAGTCAGGCGGCGCAGCGCCACCGTTGGAGGCCGCAGCTGCCTGATGGTTCGGGAACGGCGGCGTGAAGTAATCGGACGGCAGACCCGGACGCTCGAACATGTCGCCATCGTCGTTCGGGCCATCTTCGATGGTGTATTCGGCAGCAAACGCCTTCACCTGCGCTTCCGAATAGCCAAGGTCCTCAAGCGTACGGAACGCGACCAGATCCATGGAGTGACATGCGGAGCAGACCTCCTTGTAGACCTTGAGGCCACGCTGAAGCTGCGCCTTGTCATAGGTGCCGAACGGGCCCGCAAAGCTCCACTCCACATTCTTGGGCTTGTGGATGGGGAAATGCGTCGGCTCGGTCGCGCTGTGCTCTTCCTGAGCGATGGCGGTGCCTGCGGCTATCGCCATGCCCACCGCGGCCAGTGAAGCGAGAATCTTCTTCATACCCAAATTCCTCTCGAAAGACTCGTCGCTCAGCCGCGGGTTTCAGGCGACGCAGCAGCGCCTTCGGGGTGGACGGCTCCGCCGGCCTTATTCTTCTCCAGCACTGCCTCGGTGATCGAGTTGGGCAGGCGCCGTGGCGTCTCGATCAGCCCCAGAACCGGCATGATCACGATGAAGAACCCGAAATAGTAGAGCGTCGCGATCTGCGCCATGATCACATAGGATCCTTCCGCCGGACGCGACCCCAGCCAGCCGAGGAACACGCAGTCGATGAGGAAGATCCAGAAGAACAGACGGTACCACGGACGGTAGACCGCGGAACGAACCTTCGACGTGTCGAGCCACGGCACCACGAACAGCACGGCGATGGCGCCGAACATGGCCAGAACGCCGCCCAGCTTGGAGTCGATCGGGCCGATGTTGAAGGTGATGGCGCGCAGGATCGCGTAGAACGGCAGGAAGTACCATTCCGGAACGATGTGGGCCGGCGTCTTCAGCGGATCAGCCTGAATGTAGTTGTCCGGGTGGCCGAGATAGTTCGGCATGTAGAAGATGAAGTAGGCGAAGAAGATCAGGAACACGATCATGCCCAGCGCGTCCTTGATTGTCGCGTAAGGCGTGAAGGCGACCGTGTCGGTCTTCGACTTCACCTCGATGCCGGTCGGATTGTTCTGGCCCGTCACGTGGAGGGCCCAGACGTGCAGCACGACCACGCCGGCGATCATGAACGGCAGCAGGTAGTGCAGCGCGAAGAAGCGGTTCAGCGTCGGATTGTCGACGGCAAAGCCACCGAGCAGCAGTTCCTGAATCCACGTCCCCACCACCGGAATGGCAGTGAAGAAGCCGGTGATGACGGTAGCGCCCCAGAAGGACATCTGACCCCAGGGCAGAACGTAGCCCATGAAACCGGTCGCCATCATCAGAAGGTAAATGATGCAGCCCAGGATCCACAGCAGCTCACGCGGCGCCTTGTAGGAGCCGTAGTAGAGGCCGCGCATGATGTGGAGATAGACGGCAATAAAGAAGAACGACGCGCCGTTGGCGTGCATGTAGCGCAGCAGCCAGCCGGAGTTCACGTCACGCATGATCTTCTCGACGGAGCCGAACGCGATGCCGGTGTCGGACGCGTAATGCATCGCCAGCACGATGCCGGTGATGATCTGCGAGACCAGCATGATCGACAGGATGCCGCCGAAGGTCCACATGTAGTTGAGGTTACGCGGAACCGGATAGGCAATGAAGCTGTCATAGACCAGCCGCGGCAGCGGCAGACGTGCATCGAACCAGCGGCCAAGGCCGGTGGTCGGCTCATAGGTGGAGTGTCCCTCGCTCATCGAATTGTCCCCTGCCTCAGCCTATGCGGATCTTGGTATCGGAAATGAACTCGAAGACCGGCACGGTCATGTTCTCGGGCGCCGGGCCTTTGCGGATGCGGCCGGCCGTATCGTAGTGCGAGCCGTGGCACGGGCAGAACCAGCCGCCGAAATCGCCCTGCTGGCCGAGCGGAATGCAGCCGAGATGGGTGCAGACGCCGACCATGACAAGCCAGTTTTCCTTGCCTTCACCAGCCGAACGATCAATGTCGTTGGCAGGCGCATCGGAAGCGATGTTGGCGTTACGGGCCACCGGGTCCTTCAGTTCATCGAGCTTCACCGCCTTGGCGGCCTCGATTTCCTGCTCGGTGCGGTTGCGCACGAAAACCGGCTTGCCGCGCCACTTCACGGTCAGCGACATGCCCGGCTCCAGAGCCGCGACATCGACTTCAACCGAGGAAAGCGCACGCGTCGACGCGTCAGGACGCATCTGGTCGATGAACGGCCAGGCCACAGCGCCTGCACCGACAACGCCGGCCATGCCGGTGGCGATGTATAGAAAATCTCGCCGGGCTGGATTTTCGATATCTGTTTCGCTCACGGGTGACTGATCCTTTCGCCTCATCCGTGCCGAAAGATCGAGCCTTTTCCCCGCTCAAACGCCAGCCTTTTACGCATGGCAACAGGCTAGCGAACTCCTCCGGCATTTTGACTTCGGTTTATGCGCGAAGGCAGCACTTGTCCAGACCGCAACATGAAGATGGGCAGATTGTCGCGGGCAATGAAAAATGCCGGTTTTTTCCGGCTTTAGCCCGTCGCGCGCAAGTATGGGAAAAGGTCTGCGCGTCGGGCTCAGGCTGGCCGGGTTTCTTCCAGAGGGCTTTCCTCATTGAACAGGAAACCACCGGATTGCCGCTTCCACAGCCGCGCATAGAGGCCGTCCAGCGCCACCAGTTCCTCATGCGTGCCCTGCTCCACGATGCGCCCCTGATCAAGCACGACCAGACGGTCGAGCGCCGCGATGGTCGAAAGGCGGTGCGCGATGGCGATGACGGTCTTGCCTTCCATCAGCCTGTGGAGATTTTCCTGGATCGCGGCCTCGACATCCGAATCGAGCGCCGATGTGGCCTCGTCGAGGATGAGAATCGGCGCGTCTTTCAGGAAAACGCGGGCAATCGCGACGCGCTGACGCTGGCCGCCGGAGAGCTTGACGCCGCGCTCGCCGACAAAAGCATCGTAACCGCTGCGACCACGATTGTCGCGCAGGGTGGAGATAAACTCATTCGCTTCGGCCTTGCGGGCCGCAGCGATCACCTCTTCTTCCGTTGCATCCGGTGCGCCCAGCCTGATGTTGTCACGCAGGGAGCGGTGAAACAGCGCCGTATCCTGACTGACAACACCGATATTGGATCGCAGGGAATTCTGGGGGACGGTCCTTATATCCTGCCCGTCGATGCTTATCGAACCGCCCTCGGCGTCGTAGAGGCGCAGGATGAGATTGACCAGAGTGGTCTTGCCCGCGCCCGACGGACCGATCAGGCCGATCTTCTCGCCCGGTCTTACGGTCAGGTCGATGCCGTCAAGAACGCCCCGTCCCTTGCCATAATGGAAAGCAAGATCCCTGACTTCGATGCGCCCGCCGGTGACGACAAGCTCCTGCGCATCGGGCGCATCGACCAGCCCGAGCGGCTGCGAGATCAGTTCCTTGGAGTTTTCCAGCACGCCCAGATTCCGCAGGATGCCATTGAGCTGCATCATCAGGCGGCCGAGCAGCATGTTGAGGCGCAGCACCAGCGAAAGCGTGAAGGCCACCGCGCCGACAGTGATGGCACCTTCGACCCACAGATAGATGGAGAAGCAGGCGATCAGCGTGATCATGACGCCCGAGAGCGCCGTCAGCGCCATGCGCACCCCGGTCAGGCGGCGCGTGAAGGGACGCAGCGCGCCAAGGAAAATGTCGAAGCCATTGCGCAGGTAGCGGTCGTCGCCATCGGCGGCGAACAGCTTCAGCGTCTGCACATTCGAATAGGAATCGACGATGCGGCCATTGATCATCGAGCCCGCTTCGGCGGTGGCTTCCGCATGCTTGCGGATTTCAGGCACATAGATGCGCGCCAGCCAGCCGAAGGCAACGATCCAGACGACGACAAGAGCCGCCAGCCGCCAGTCGAGGCCGGCCACCAGCACAAGCGTCGTGACCGTATAGACGATCATGAACCACACGACCTCGATGAAGCTCTCCATCAGGTCGCCGGTCGCCTGCCCCGCCTGCCACACCTTGGTGGCGATGCGGCCGGCGAAATCGTTCTGGAAGAAGGAATAGGACTGGCGCGAGACATGCCGGTGCGCCTGCCAGCGCACCAGATTGTAGAAGCCCGGCGTTATGGTCTGCTCGTTCAGCAGGGCAGAAAGGCTGACCACGATGGTGCGGCCGACCAGCACCACCGCGACCATGAAAATCAGTTCCCAGCCTGCGGCATCCCAGAGCGCTGCCCAGCTGCGTTCGGAAGGGAGCTGGTCGAGTATGTCGACCAGCCGTCCGACGAAATAAAACAGCCCCGCCTCCACCAGCGGCGCCACGCCGCCGATGATCAGCATGGCGAAGAACGCGAACTTCGCCTGACCCACATAGTGCCAAAGGAAGCCGCCGGCACTTGCCGGCGGCCTCAGGTTCGCGGGCTCCCGGAACGGATCGACCCGCTCCTCGAACCAGTTGTAGATGGCCTTCATCATCGCAGCTGCTCCGCCGGTTCAGCGTGGAAAGATTGCCGCTCGGTGGAGCATGCGTCGATCATTCGGCCGGCTCTTCTCCAAGTTCGAGTTTCATGCGGGCAGCCGGCTCATGCTGTCCGTCATCGACGAGGAAACCGCCGGACTGACGCTGCCACAGCTGCGCATAGAGGCCGCCCCTTTCGATCAGCTCGTCATGGGTGCCTTCCTCGATGACGCGACCCTTGTCCATGACCACCAGCCGGTCCATCGCCGCGATGGTCGAAAGCCGGTGTGCGATGGCGATGACGGTCTTGCCCTGCATGAGCCGGTAGAGGTTCTCCTGAATGGCGGATTCGACCTCCGAGTCGAGCGCGGACGTCGCCTCGTCAAGGATGAGAATCGGTGCGTCCTTCAGCATAACACGCGCGATGGCGATGCGTTGCCTCTGGCCGCCCGACAGCTTCACGCCCCGCTCACCGACATGGGCATCCAGTCCCTTGCGCCCCTTGACGTCGGAAAGCCCGGCGATGAAATCCAAAGCCTCGGCCCGCCGTGCCGCCTCGATCACCATCTCCTCGGTCGCATTGGGACGGCCGTAGAGGATGTTGTCGCGCACGGAGCGGTGCAGGAGTGACGTGTCCTGCGTGACCATGCCGATATGGGCGCGCAGCGAATCCTGCGTCACATCGGCAATGTCCTGCCCATCGATCAGGATGTGCCCGCGCTCGAGGTCGTAGAAACGCAACAGGAGGTTGACGAGTGTCGACTTGCCCGCGCCCGAGCGGCCGACAACGCCCACCTTCTCGCCCGGCTTCACGGTCAGTGAAAGGTGCTCGATGATGCCCCTCTTCTTTCCGTAGTGGAAACCGATGTCGTCGAAACGGATTTCTCCCTTGTCGACCATCAGTTCCTTCGCGCCCGGCTTGTCCTCGACCAGACGCGGGATCGAGATCGAACCGATGCCATCCTGGACCGTGCCGATGTTCTCGAACAGCGCCGAGACTTCCCACATGATCCACTGGGACATGCCCCACAGCCTCAGTACGAGGCCGATGACCACCGCGACGGCGCCGATCGACACCTGCTCGCCCAGCCACAGCCAGATCGACAGGCCGGCCACGGCAACCAGAAGCATCGAGTTCAGCAGGTAGAGAACCCCGTAGAGGCTCGTCACCAGCCGCATCGCCCGGTAGACGGTGTCGAGGAACAGCGCCATGCTTTCGCGCGCATAGCTGGCTTCCCGCCTTGCGTGCGAGAACAGCTTCACCGTCTGGATGTTGGTGTAGCTGTCCACGATGCGCCCGGTCATCAGCGAGCGCGCGTCGGCCTGTTCCTTGCCGACCTTGCCCAGGCGCGGCACGAAGTACTTCAGCAGGAACAGATAGCCCACCAGCCACACCAGCAGCGGCGCGGCCAGCCGCCAGTCGGCCGAGCCGACGATAACCAGCACGCCGAGGAAATAGACGACGACATAATTGAGCACATCGACCAGCTTGATCACGCAATCGCGCACCGCCAGCGCGGTCTGCATCAGCTTGGTGGCGATACGGCCGGCGAACTCGTCCTGATAGAAGGTCATCGACTGCTTGAGCAGGTAGCGATGCACCTGCCAGCGGATGCGCATCGGGTGATTGCCCATCAGCGTCTGCGTGTGGATGAGCGACTGGAACCACACCGTACCCGGCAGCAGCACCAGCACGACAAAGGCCATGCCGGCCAGCTTCCAGCCTTCCGTCCGCAGGAAGGTTTCGCGATCATGCGCTGACAGCCAGTCCACGATCGAGCCGAGAAACTGGAACATCCACACTTCCGTGATGGCGATGGCAGCGATCAGGACCGCATCAATGGCGATATAAGGCCATGCGCCGCGCGTGAAATGCACACAGAAGGCAATGAGGGTTTTGGGCGGCTCTGCCGTCTCCTCTATGGGAAAGGGATCAAGCCTCTTTTCAAACCAGCGAAACATCTTTGTTCTCTTGCGTTCAAATTTCGATGCCCGCGCAGCGACCCTGGAAAGCCGGAAAAACAGCCACGAAAGCAGCCGCATGCGGGGAATATAGGGCTGCCTCGCCGAATGCCCACGACAGGATACGGAACGAGGCGGTAGCTTAAGGATCTGATGGACGAGACAAGTCGGGATTCCTGCAGGACACCACGCGTGGTTCCAGCGGAAATCGAATCGAGCGTGCTTGTTAGATCAGATGAACGTCGAACCGACTGCCGCCATCAGGCGACTGGTGGGAGACGGTACATGATTGGGTGCATCGGCATATGCATATCCGCCTCCTTCGGTTCGAGTTGACAATGAAGCGTCTATATATCCATTCGCAAATCATGGCCAGACCTCATCCGGGCAAGCGGACAATGCCCGCGCCGCCTGTGGCCGAACTGCAACGGAACCAGTGACCTATATGTCTCCCGCAAACCGCCCCCGCATCGCACTCTACCAGCCCGACATCGCCGGCAATACCGGCACCATATTGCGGCTGGCCGCCTGTCTGGGGCTCGACGTCGACCTGATCGAACCGGCAGGATTCGATATTTCCGACCGTGCCCTGAAACGGGCGGGCATGGATTATCTGGAGATGGCCGCCCTCACCCGCCATGTCGACTGGAACGCCTTCGAGGAAGAAAGACGGCAGAGAAGGCGACGTCTGGTGCTGCTCTCCACCAAAGCCGTGGCCTCCTATACGGATTTTGACTTCGCTTCCACCGACACGCTGCTGTTCGGGCGCGAATCGGCCGGCGTTCCCGAGCGCGTGCATGACAGCGCCGATGCACGCCTCACCATCCCGATGGTCGAAGGCGCCCGCAGCATCAACATCGCCCTGTCGGTCGCCATGGTGGCGGGAGAAGCTCTCCGGCAATTGCGCTGAGGCGTTTCAATCCGCAGCCGGCAGCCGGCGTATGGTGAATTCGATCACGTCGCCCGGACGCTCGAACCAACTTTCGATTTCGGTCCAGTAGGCCTGCTTCGGCCAGCGTTTGAACCATTCCTGCGCCTTGGCGCGCGCCTCCGGGCGCGACAGCACGAAGGTCTCCCTCAGGAAACCGTCGCGCGACTTGCCGCCGCGCTCCATGCGGCTTCGTTCCAGCCGCTTCTTCAGCCCATCCAGCGGCGGTCTTGCGGGCGTTCGCAAAAAAGCCTCCTTGACGCTTGCTTCACAGAGATTAGGGATCACGGCCACAAAAGACGAGTCATTTTACGGACCACGGGGTCCGCAAGCGGAGATGCCAGTGCAACAGCGACCCGACATTCCGGCAGGACTGCCCGCCGACATCGAAGAAAAGAAGCAGACGGCAAGGTTCTGGTTCGAGGAATTGCGCGACCGCATCTGCGCGGCTTTTGAAAGCCTCGAGGACGAATTGTCCGGCCCGCAATCTTCATGGACGCCCGGCCGCTTCGAGCGCACGCCCTGGGATCGCGACGAAGGTCGCGGCGGTGGCGGCGTCATGTCGATCATGAAGGGCCGCCTCTTCGAGAAGGTCGGCGTCCACACCTCCACCGTCCATGGCGAGTTTTCGCCCGAGTTCCGCAGCCACATTCCCGGTGCGGACGAAGATCCGCGCTTCTGGGCCAGCGGCATTTCCCTGATCGCGCATCCGTGGAACCCGAACGTCCCGACCGTCCACATGAACACGCGCATGGTCGTCACCTCGCGCCAGTGGTTCGGCGGCGGCGCGGACCTCACCCCTGTGCTTGACAGGCGGCGCACGCAGGAAGACCCCGACACGGTGGCTTTCCACCGCGCCATGCAGTTCGCCTGCGACAAGCATGCCGGCATCGTCGATTACGGCCGCTACAAGGAATGGTGCGACGAATATTTCTTCCTGCCACACCGCAACGAGCCGCGCGGCATCGGCGGCATCTTCTTCGACTGGCTGCATTCGCCCGAGGACAAGGGCGGCTGGAAGGCGGATTTCGCCTTCGTGCAGGATGTCGGCCGCGCCTTCCTGGTTGCCTACCAGCACGTCGTGCGCAGGAACTTCAACGATGGCTGGACCGAGCAGGACCGCGAGGAGCAACTGATCCGTCGCGGCCGCTACGCGGAGTTCAACCTGCTCTATGACCGCGGAACCACGTTCGGTTTGAAGACCGGCGGCAACGTCAACTCCATCCTTTCCAGCCTGCCCCCGGAAGCGAAATGGCCCTGATGCACCCTGTCCTGCGCTAAAATTTCCGTGAAAAGAGCCGGCGCCACAATCCATGTCCAGATTGCGAAATCGGACATGGATTGTGGCGTCCACGCCCCTGAAAAATTTCTTTTTAGTCTAATATCCTGCTGAAAAACAGGGATAAATTTCATGACGGACCGGGAAACGCCGGCGGTTCGTCAAGCTTCGGACCGCGACCCGACGTGTCCGGACGGTCCGCTCAATCCGGACCCTTGCAAAAGCATCGGGTTCGCGATCTCACGGAGAGCCTGCCATGCGCAAGCTTGTTGTTTCGACTGTTGCAACCCTCCTCCTCGCCGGCGGTTCGGCGGCATTCGCCGCTCCCCACCAGACCACCGGCCAGATCAGGCAGTTCACCGCCGGCAAGACGCTCGTCCTTCAGGACGGCTCGGCCTTCCAGTTGGCGAAGACATTCAGGAATCCGGGCCTCAAGGTCGGCGAGAAGGTGTCGGTGAACTGGGATATGAACGGCAAGAACAAGATCGCCGAGTCCGTCACGGTCGTGAAATAGCGTTTTCCCGGCCGTCGCATATCAGGCGCAGCCGGCTGCTGCGCCTGATATGCCGATCCGTTGCCATCAAATGTGATTACCCAATGGATCGACTTCGCGCCTGATGTGTTATGCTCGCACTTCATTGAAGACGAGGAAAGGAGACACCGATGAAGCAATTTCACTGTGGTTCGCTCGTCCCGGGCTGCGAATGGCACACCCGCGCAGACGAGGAAGCGGAAGTGATGCGCCGCGCCGTCGAGCACATGCGTGAGACACACGGCGAGAGCGTCATTCGTGAAACGATGATCGAGGCCATACGCTCGCGCATCGAGAAGATCAGGGACGCGGCCTGACCTCTTCCGTCGCACGCTCCAGCAACGCATCGCGCCCGAGCATGAAACCGCTTGCGATCCACTCCTGCTCAAGCCGCCTGAGCAGCGTTCCGAGGGTTGGGCCGGGCGCGATGCTAAGTGCCGTCAGGTCGGCGCCCTTGAGCGGGAACTCCGGCCTCGTCCATTTCCGCACAAAGCCGAGTTGCCGGGCATAGCCGCCAGCCTCCAACAGCGCCTTGTCGTCTTCAGCAGCGCGGGCCCGCGCTGCTGAAAGGGCAATCGCCAGCCGGTCGGCCATGGCCTGCGCATCGCCCTCATAAAGCTCGCGGGCAAGCGTGCCTTCAGTCGTGCCGGGCCGGACGGCGGGTGCAAGCGCCCACTTATCCAGACGATTCGCTTCCGCCCGTGACATGCGCATCCGCTTCGCCAGATCCTTCATGCGCACCGCATCTGGCGGCAGCATCGTTTCCAGCCGCAGCATGGCATCCACCGGCCAGTCAAGATCGCCCTCGGCGCGCACCAGCGCATGGATTCCGTCGATGCCCCATTTCTCGCTTTCGGGAAGAATGCGCGACAGCACGCCGGACTGGCGCATCCACAACAGGGCGCGCGATGGATCGGGCGCACAAAGCAGCTTCTTCAGTTCCGCCCAGACGCGTTCCGCCGACAGCCGGTCGAGCCCCTCCTTCAGGCGCGCGCAGGCTTTCAGGCCCTCCCCGTCTGGCCGGCCGCCGCCATACCAGGCGAAGAAGCGGAAAAACCGCAGAATACGCAGGTAGTCCTCTCGGATGCGTGCCTCCGGATCGCCGATGAACCGCAGCCGCTGCGCCTCGATATCAGCCAGCCCGCCAACGAAGTCGATAACCGTGCCGTCGGCTTCGGCGTAGAGCGCGTTAATGGTGAAATCGCGCCGCTCCGCATCCGCTTTCCAGTCACGCCCGAAGGCGACGCGGGCATGGCGACCGTCCGTCTCGACATCTGCCCGCAACGTCGTCACTTCAAACGGCCGCCCGCCGGCAACCACCGTGATCGTTCCATGGTCGATACCGGTCGGGACAGGTTTGAAACCTGCCTCCTTAGCGCGGCGCATGGTCTCGGCCGGCAGGTTAGTCGTCGCGATGTCGACATCGGCCACCGGCTGGCCGAGCAATGCGTTGCGCACCGCTCCGCCCGCGATGCGCGCTTCCTCGCCCTCTGCGCTCAGAACCGAAAGCAGGCGCTGCAGATGCTCGTCCGCCAGCCAGTCGCCGCGCCCGGCAATGCTTACCTTGTCGCTCACGCATAGAGCCTTTCATAAAGGGTGCGGATGATGCCGGCAGTCACACCCCATATGCGCTGGCCGTCATAGGGCATTTCGTAGAAATACCATTCGAGATCGTTCCACATGCGGCTGTCGCGGCGATGGTTGACCGGATCCATGAGGAAGCGCAACGGCACCTCGAAGGCCGTATCGACCTCCTGCGGGTTGAGGTCGAGGCGGAAACCGGGCTTCACCACCGAAAGCACGGGCGAGATGAGATAACCGCTGCCCGACACATAGTCGGGCATCCGCCCCACCACGTCGATGAACTTGTCTGGCAGGCCGATTTCCTCCTGCGTCTCGCGCAGCGCCGTGTATTCCGGCGTGGGATCGGTGGCATCGACGCGCCCGCCGGGAAATGCCACCTGCCCGGTATGATTGCGCAGCGTCTCGGAGCGCTTGGTGAGCAGCACGGTGGCCTCGTCGCCATGGTCCACCACCGGGATCAGCACCGCGGCCGGCCGCAACTGCATGGTTTCCAGCGCGAGCCGTGGATGGCCCGGATTGAAACGGTGATCGCCATAGACCTGACCCGGCGCCTCTGCGGGTGACTGCGCCAACGCGCGCATGCGAAAACCTTCGGCCGAAAACGGAGACTTCGGAGCCATTGCAATCAACCGCTGAGCTGTTTCAGCCGGGCGGCCGGCATGATCGGATAAACCTCGCCATTGGAGCGCAGTGCGAACATCGGGCCCTGCGGCGTCTCCACCTCTTCGCCATGCTCGACAAGCTGGTACATGACCGGGCGCGAAACCAGCGCCTCCAGCCGACCCCGCACCAGAACGTAAGGCTTCAGCCCCCCGGTTTCTTCTTCCTCGACAAAGCGCATCGGATTGTCGGGTCCGGCCTCGACCACATCGCCGACATTGGTGCGGAAGGTAACGATCTGCTGCCCGTCCCGCTGCGAAACGTCAGCCTCGACGGCCGCGAAGGGTGCATCGACGACGCGGATGCCGACCTTTTCCACCGGCGTCACCAGATAGGTGCGGCCATCCTCGTCCTTGCGCAGCACGGTGGAGAAGAGCCGCACAAGCGCCGGGCGCCCGATCGGCGTGCCGAGATAGAACCACGTTCCGTCGGCGCGGATCTCCATATCGAGATCGCCGCAGAAATCCGGATTCCACTTGTCCACAGGCGGCAGACCCTTGCCGGACCGGGTCGCGCGGGCGATCAGCGCCTCCAGTCCGCCGGCATCTGCGGCGGCTGCGAGACCTTGTTCCTGTTCTGGCTTGCGTTCGCTCATGGTCACGAAATAGTCACTGTTGTCGCGCTTGTCAGCCTTAGCCTGTGATTTAGACTCTTCACGTCTTTATGCAATGCTGCGAGTCACGGCATCGTGGGCAGGTCATTGCCCGCCAGCAGGGCCGAAACCAGAGGACCGAGACACCATGAGCGTCATCGTCACCGAAAGCCCGATCAGCGAAAAGGACATGATCGCGCAGGCCGAAAAGGCTCTGGCCGACATTTCGGCAGTGCGCGACGGCGTCGGCAGAGTGATCTTCGGTCAGGAAAGCGTGGTCGAGCGCACCCTGGTGGCGCTTCTGGCGGGCGGCCATGCGCTGCTGGTCGGCGTGCCGGGCCTTGCCAAGACCAAGCTGGTGGAAACGCTGGGCATCGTGCTTGGCCTCGATACCCGCCGCGTGCAGTTCACGCCGGACCTCATGCCCTCCGACATTCTGGGTTCGGAGGTGATGGAGCAGGACGAGAACGGCCGCCGTTCCTTCCGCTTCATTCCCGGCCCCATCTTCGCGCAACTGCTGATGGCCGACGAGGTCAACCGCGCCTCGCCGCGCACCCAGTCGGCCCTGCTGCAATCCATGCAGGAATACCACATCACCGTTGCCGGGCAGCGCTATGACCTGCCCGCACCTTTTCATGTGCTGGCGACCCAGAACCCGCTGGAGCAGGAAGGCACCTATCCCCTGCCCGAGGCCCAGCTAGACCGCTTCCTGATGCAGATCGACATCCTGTACCCGGATATGGACGCCGAACGCCGCATTCTTCTGGAAACGACGGGAACGTCCGAGGTCCGCGTCGCCAACATCCTCACGCCGGAGCGGCTGCGGGAAATCCAGACCCTCATCCGCCGCATGCCGGTGCCGGAAACCGTTGTCGACGCGATCCTGAAGCTGGTGCGCTCGGCGCGCCCCGGACAGGGTGATGCCGAAACCGACCGCGACGTGGCGTGGGGCCCTGGCCCCCGCGCCAGCCAGGCGCTGACATTGTGCGCCCGCGCCCGCGCCCTCTATGACGGGCGTCTGGCTCCCTCCGTCGACGACGTGAAGGCGCTGGCCGAGCCGGTCCTTCAGCACCGCATGGCCCTGACCTTCGCCGCACGCGCCGAAGGCATGAGCGTGCGCGATGTCGTGGCGAGGCTTGCAAAGGCGGTCTGATGGCCAGGATCGGCGAGTTCCAGGCTCCTGCCGAAGCGCGCGAGGCGCTGGCAAGGGCACGCCAGCGGGCCGCCCTCGTACCGGACCTGCTGATCGAGGCGCGCCGTATCGTCAACACGGTGGTTTCGGGCTGGCATGGCCGCCGCAAACGCGGCATCGGTGAGAATTTCTGGCAATTCCGGCCCTATGTGGATGGCGAGTCGGTCAGCCGCATCGACTGGCGCCGCTCGGCTCGCGACGACCACACATATCTCCGCGACCGCGAGTGGGAAGCCGCGCACACCGTGTGGCTGTGGGCGGACATGTCCGCCTCCATGCTCTACAAATCGACGCTCGCCACCGTATCCAAGCAGTCGCGCGCGCTGGTTCTGGCGCTCGCCGCTGCGGAACTTCTGTCGCGCGGCGGCGAGCGCATCGGCTGGCCGGGCCTCACCGACCCCTTCAGCGCCCGCAACGGCGCCGAGCGCATCGCCTCGCACCTCGCCCATGCGTCGGCACTGCCGGACAGGCCTGACCTCTCCGGGATCCGGCGCTTCAGCGATGTGGTCCTGATCAGCGATTTTCTCGATCCGATCGAGGACACGCTCGGCTGGCTGGACGTGTTGACCCGCAACGGCGTGCGTGCCCATCTCATCGAGATTGCCGATCCCGCCGAGGAAACCTTCCCCTATTCGGGCCGTACAGAATTCACCGATCCCGAAAGCGGCGACAAGCTGACCGCCGGCCGGGCCGAGACGCTGGCCGCCGATTATCGGCGCCTGTATGTGGCGCGTCGCGAGGAGCTCGCCGCCCATGCCAGACGCCACGACTGGAGTTTCACCGTCAGCCACACCGACCGGCCTGCCTCCGAGGCGCTGGTGCGCCTGCATGCGGCGCTGAGCGCCACCGGCGGTTTCGGCGCACAAAAGCAAAGCGGGAGGCAATCGGCATGAGCTGGCTGCCGCTCTCCTTTGGAGCGCCCATGGTGCTGTTCGGGCTGCTGGCGCTGCCGGTGATCTGGTGGCTGCTGCGCTTCACCCCGCCCAGACCCCAGACCGAGCTGTTCCCGCCGCTGAAGATCCTTGCCCGCGTGCTGAAGCGCGAGGAAACACCACGGCAAAGCCCGTGGTGGCTGACGCTTCTGCGTCTCCTCATGGCCGCGCTTGTTATCATGGCGCTCGCGGACCCGGTGCTCAATCCGCGGGAGGAAACCCCTGCGCGCGGAGCCGGACTCGCGCTGGTCATCGATAACGGCTGGGCTTCCGCACCTGACTGGGACAAGCGCGTCGCCACCGCACGGCGTCTTATCGCGGATGCCGGCACGTCCGACATTCCGGTCATCCTCGCCTTTACCGCCGAAAAGCCGAATGCCGACATCGGTCCCTTCGACGCCAACGCCGCGCTCGATCGCCTGCGCGCGACCATGCCGCGCCCGATCCCGACCGACCGGCAGGCGATCTATGCGCGTGTTGGCGAGGCACTCGCCGCTATGCCGGGCGCCGGCATCGCCGTGCTCAGCGACGGGCTGGAAGCTCCGGGCGATGAGCCGGCTTTCGCTGCACTTCTGGCGCGCAGCGCGGCAAGCCTCATATGGGCCGCACCCGAACACATCGCGCCGATCGCCGTGACGGCGACGGAAAACGAGGTTGACGGCTTCTCGCTGACGGCGATCCGGGCACCGGGCAATGCCGCGCCCGCCCGTCTCACCGCCGGCGCCTTCGACGACAAGGGCCGCCGCATCGCCGATGCCGTGCTCGCCTTCGGTGCCGGCGAGGACACGGCCACGGCGACGATGACCGTGCCGTTCGAGCTGCGCAACGACTTCGCCTCCGTCGCGCTGGACGGCGAACGCCACGCCGGCGCGGTGCGGGTTCTGGACGAAAGCTCCAGACGCCGCCGCGTCGGGCTGATCTCGCAATCCGAGGCCGATCAGGCACAGCCGCTTTTGTCGCCGCTCTACTATATCCGCCGTGCGCTCTCTCCCTTCGCCGACCTGATCGAGCCGTCAAACCCCGATCTTGCCGAGGCCATTCCCCAGATCCTCGACCAGAAACCGGCCATGATCATCATGTCCGATGTCGGCGCCATGCCCGAACAGGCGCGGACGAGGCTCGCCGACTGGGTTCAGGGCGGCGGCACTCTGGTGCGTTTCGCCGGTCCCCGGCTTGCCAATGCCGGCAACGACGATCTGCTGCCCGTGCGGCTGCGCGGCGGCGAGCGCAATTTCGGCGGCGCGCTTTCGTGGACCACACCGCAGCCGGTGACGGAGTTTCCCGCTTCCGGCCCCTTCGCCGATCTCACCCCGCCACGCGAGGTGACGGTCAGCCGGCAGGTGCTGGCCGAGCCTTCGGCGGACATCGTCGATCGCACATGGGTGAGCCTTGCCGATGGCACGCCGCTGGTGACGGGTGCGAAGCGCGGCAAGGGCAGCATCGTGCTCTTCCACATCGCGCCGACCGCGACATGGTCGAACCTGCCGATCTCCGGCAGCTTCGTGGAGATGCTCCAGCGCGTCGTGCTGCTCTCGCGCAATCAGGGCAGCATCGAGACGCCGGCCGACGCCACGCCGGCAGCACTTGCGCCTTACCGCATGATCGCCGCCGACGGCGCCCTCGTCCCTCCCTCTCCCGAGGCACGGCCGTTGACGCCGGGCTCCGGCGCTGCGGTGACGATGGAGAACCCGCCCGGCCTTTATGGTTCGGAAGCCGGCGTGCTGGCACACAATCTGCTTTCCTCCGAAAGCAGGATGCAGCCGATCGCACGGCCGCAGGCGCAGGTTCCGGTGACGGAGATCGCCTATGCCTTCGACGAATCGAGCCTTCTCAAAGGTCCCTTCATTGCTGCCGCGCTTGTGCTGATGGCGCTCGACACGCTGGCGGTTCTATGGATGGGCGGCATTCTGGGGCGGCGGCGCAAGGGCCGCAATACGGCTGCCACCACGGCCGCGGCCTCGATGCTGCTTGCCGCTTCCCTTTCTGTCCTGCTCGTCCAGAATGCTTCCGCGCAGGATGCGAAGCCGGACGATGCCGCATCCATAGAGGCGATCTCGACCACGCGGCTCGCCTATGTGATCACCGGTACGTCAGGCGTCGATGCTGTCAGCCGTGCCGGCCTTCAGGGTCTCACCCGCTTTCTCGTCGAGAAAACCTCGATGGAACCGGGAGAACCAACAGGCGTGGATATCGCGAAAGACGAACTGGCCTTCTACCCGCTGATCTACTGGCCGATCGATCCGGCCTCCCCGATGCCGGACGAAGACGCCATCGCACGCATCGACGCCTATATGCGTCAGGGCGGAACGGTGCTGTTCGATACGCGCGACCAGTATTCGAGCGGCTTCGGCGAAGGCTCGGCGAGCCCCGCCACCCAGCGTCTGCGCGACATTCTCGGAAACCTCAACATACCGCCGCTGGAGCCGGTGCCGGCAGACCATGTGCTGACCAAGTCGTTCTATATGGTCCCCGAGTTTCCCGGCCGCTTCAACGGCAGCCCGATGTGGGTGGAAGCCTCGCTCGACGCCTCCAACGACGACGACCGCCCCGTGCGCACCGGCGACGGCGTGTCGCCCATCCTGATAACCGCCAATGATCTTGCCGGCGCATGGGCGATCGATGCCGGTGGGGCCCCGCTGTTTCCCACTGTCCCGCCGGATCCGATGCAGCGCGTCTATGCGCTGCGTGGCGGGGTCAACATCATGATGTACATGCTGACCGGCAACTACAAGTCCGATCAGGTGCATGTGCCGATCCTGCTCGAACGGCTGGGGCAGTAAGCGCATGAACAACTGGTCGCTTTCCTTTGAGCCGCTGCTTTCATGGCCCCTTCTGGCGGCCGTGTTCATTCCGCTGACCCTGCTGGCGCTTGCCGGCCTGTTCCTGCGCCAGCGCGGCGCGGTCATGCGCGCCATTGCGCTGGCTGCGCTCGCCGCCGCCCTGCTCAACCCGGTGCTGCTGGATGAGGAGCGCGAGCCCCTGCAAAGCGTCGTCGCACTCGTTGTCGACCGCAGCCAGAGCCAGTCCATCGGCGAGCGCGAACAGCAGGCCGAAGCTGCCCTTGCCGGCATGAAGGAGCGCCTCGCCCGTTTCGGCCAGTTCGATGTGCGCGTCGTCGAGACGGGCCGCAGCGACACTGTTGCCGGCGACCGCACCGAAACGCGGCTTTTCTCGGCGTTGCAGAACGCATTCCGCGACGTGCCCAACTCCCGCATCGCCGGTGCCGTGATGATCACCGACGGTCAGGTGCATGACGTGCCCGCCACCGCGCCCGATTTCGACGCGCCGCTCCATGCCCTGATCACCGGCCATGAGGGCGAGAAGGATCGCCGCATCCGCTTCGAGAAGGCCCCGCGCTTCGGCCTCGTCGGCAAGCCGCTCGACATGACCTACCGGGTCCTCGCCACCGACGGAAAGCAGGGCACGGTCGATGTCAACGTCGCCATCAACGGCAGGCAGGCAGGCGTCACGCAGGCGCAGGTCGGTCGCGAAATGCCCCTGCAGATCATCGTCCCTAATGCCGGCCGCAACATCATCGAGCTGTCCATCCCCGTGGAGGACGGCGAACTCACCGACACCAACAACCGCACCATTGCGCTGGTGGACGGCATCCGCGAGAACCTGCGCGTGCTGCTGGTGTCGGGCGAGCCCCATGCGGGCGAGCGCACCTGGCGCAACCTGCTGAAGTCGGACGCCTCGGTGGATCTCGTCCACTTCACCATTCTGCGCCCGCCGGAAAAGCAGGATGCGACGCCGATCCACGAATTGTCGCTGATCGCCTTCCCGACGCGCGAGCTGTTCGTCGAAAAGATCAACGAATTCGATCTCATCATCTTCGACCGCTACCAGCACCGCGACGTGCTGCCGGTTCTCTATTACGATTACATCGCCGAATATGTCGAAAACGGCGGCGCCCTGCTGATCGCGGCCGGCCCCGAATATGCCGGCTACAGCACCATCGCCAACACGCCGCTGATGTCCGCCCTGCCCGCCATGCCGACCGGGGACGTCATCGACAAGGCTTTCTACCCGCGCCTGACCGAACTCGGCCAGCGCCATCCGGTGACGCGCGGGCTCGACGGCTCGGCCAGCGAGCCGCCACGCTGGGGCCGCTGGTTCCGCACCGTGCGCATCGAGAACCCGCAGGGCGAGGTGGTCATGAAGGGGGCGGACGAGCAGCCGCTGCTCCTGCTCGACCGCAAGGGCGAAGGCCGCGTCGGCATGCTTTTGTCCGATCAGGGCTGGCTGTGGGCGCGCGGCTACGAGGGCGGCGGCCCGCATGTGCAGCTCTACCGGCGCCTCGCCCACTGGCTGATGAAGGAGCCGGAACTTGAGGAGGAAAGGCTGACCGCGGACGGGCGCGGCATGGTGCTGGACATCCGCCGCCAGACGATGAGTGAGGAACCCGGCCCCGTGCAGGTGACGACCCCATCGGGCAAGACGGTCGATGTGCGGCTCTCCCAGTCCGAACCGGGCATCTTCACCGGCAGCCTCGAGA
The DNA here is from genome assembly GCF_014201615.1 of Aquamicrobium lusatiense. Lineage (NCBI taxonomy): Bacteria > Pseudomonadati > Pseudomonadota > Alphaproteobacteria > Hyphomicrobiales > Phyllobacteriaceae > Aquamicrobium > Aquamicrobium lusatiense. The sequence goes on from NZ_JACHEU010000005.1 coordinate 180,559, forward strand.
CCGGCGAAATCGGCCTCTATCAGGTCGCCAATGGCGACCTGTCCACCCTCGCCCATGTCGGTCCGGTGAATTCGCCGGAATTTACCGATGTGCTCTCAACGCCCGACAAGCTGAAGCCGGTGGCCGAAGCGGTCGGCGGCAGCGTGCGCCGGCTGGCGGGCTCCGATCCGGCGGGCGTCGACCTGCCCTCGGTGGTGCCGGTGCGCCCCTCCGCGCAGGCATCCGGCAATGACTGGATCGGCCTGCGCAACACGGAAGACAGCGTGCTGAAATCCGTCAGCAGCGTGCCCTTGTTCGGCGGTTTCCTCGGCCTCGGCCTGCTTCTGCTGGCGCTTGGCGGCATGTGGTATCGCGAAGGGCGCTGATCCCCAACGGGCGGAGTGACAAGCGCTTTCGTTGCGCCGGGACAGCAGGCCGCGTTTGTGCGACGTCAGACGATACCGTCTGACTGCAAAATACTTTACCGCCTGAGAACCGCCGTCAGCACATCGCGGATGCCAATGGAGCCCACGAAGCGCGACTGTTCGTCGAACAAGGCAACCGGGGCCGTCTGCGAGCGCTGCATGGCCAGCATCACCGTCTTCAGCGGCGTGCCGGGTGTCGCCCAGAACACCTGCGAGCAATCTTCCGGCAGCTTTTCCACATCTTCGCAGGACACCCAGTCCGCCGGCTGGCCGTTGCGTTCTGCGGCGACGACCAGATCGTTGGCATCGAGCCGGAAGCGCGTCGTGGCGCGGCGGTCGAGCCACACCCAGCCGTCGGCGTCGTGATCGAGCTCGTGCTTCATGCGCATCACGTTCCATGCCGTCAGCACCGACAGCGGATTCACGTTCGCGATGAAGTCGCGCACATAGTCGTTCTGCGGCTTGAGAACGATATCCTCGGGCGTGCCAGTCTGGATGATGTGGCCACCCTCCATGATCGTGATGGTGGTGCCGATCTTCAGCGCCTCTTCAAGATCGTGCGACACGAAGATGATCGTCTTCTTCAGTTCACTCTGGAGTTGGAGCAATTCGTCCTGCAACTTGGTGCGGATGAGCGGATCAAGCGCCGAGAATGGCTCGTCCATCAGCAGGATCGGCGCTTCGGTGGCGAAGGCGCGCGCCAGCCCGACCCGCTGCTGCATGCCGCCTGAAAGCTCATGCGCATATTTGCCGGCCCATTGCTGGAGGCCGACCAGCTTGAGCTGGCGCGCAACGCGCTCGCGGCGCTCCGCCTCCGGCACCCCGGCAAGCTCCAGCCCGAAGCCGACATTCTCCTCCACCGTGCGCCAGGGAAGCAGGCCGAATTGCTGGAACACCATGGCGACTTTTTTCTGGCGCAGGTGGCGCAGCGTCGCGTCGTTGCAGTTGACGACATCGATCATGTCGTTGCCGTCGCGCACCAGAACCTCGCCGCGGCTGACGACGTTCAGGCGGTTGACGGCCCGCAGCAGCGTGGATTTGCCGGAGCCCGAAAGTCCCATCAGCACGGATATGTCGCCTTCGCTGACGGCGAGGCTGGCGCCCGCGCAGCCAATTACCGCCCCGGTGCTGGCCAGCACCTCGTCCCGCGTCGCTCCCTTGTCGATCATGTCGAGGGCGCGCGCAGTGTCCTTGCCGAACACGATGTCGACATTGCGAAATTCGACGGCGACCGTCATCGTGCGGCTCCTGCCCTGACGCGGCTCATCCGGTCGAGGATGATGGCTACGATGACGATGGCGAGGCCGGCTTCAAGCCCGAGCGGGATGTTGACCGAGTTCAGCGCCCGCACCACCGGCTTGCCGAGGCCGTTGGCGCCGATCAGCGCCGCGATCACCACCATCGACAGCGACAGCATGATGCATTGGGTAAGGCCGGCCATGATGGTGGGCAGCGCCGCCGGAAGCTCCACCTTCCACAGAAGCTGGCGTTTGGTGGCGCCGAAGGCCTCGCCCGCCTCGATCATCGGCCGGGGCACGGAGGTGATGCCGAGATGGGTGAGGCGGATGGGAGCCGGACATGCGAAGATCACCGTCACGATCATCCCCGGCGCAATGCCGAGGCCGAACAGGATGAGGACCGGAATGAGATAGACGAATGTCGGCATTGTCTGCATCAGGTCGAGGATCGGCTGGAGGATGCGGTAGCCGCGTTCGTTATGCGCGGCCCAGATGCCGATCGGCACGCCGATGGCCATGGAGGCGGCGGTCGCGCTGACCACCAGCACGAGCGTCTCGACCGTATCCTTCCAAAGCCCCTGATTGATGATGAAGCCAAAGCCCAGTGCCACGGCGAGCGCCAGTTTCCAGGAGCGTTGCAACCACCAGGCAAGCGCCGCGATCAAGAGCACCACGACCACGGGAGGGAACCACAGGAGCATGCCGATGAGGCTCTGGAGAACCCACGTCACCCCGTCGGCGATCGCATCGAACAGCCACTCGAAATGGGTAGTCAGAAAGGTGAAGAACGACCTGCCCCACTGTCCGACGGGGATCTTGAAGCTGGCGATGAACGCCGAGACAGGATCCATGGTGCTCCCCGCTCTTCGTTTTTTGTTACGTCGACGGTGGGCAGCAATTGCAGCCGCCCACCATTTGCGTCAGTTCCGTTATTCGCGGATCGTCAAAGGCCCAGTGCTGATTTCACGGCAGCATCTGCATCGCCGCCGTCGAAAGTGGTCACGCCCTGCAGCCACGGCGTGATGGCATCGGGGTTGGCTTTCAGCCACGCCGTTGCAGCAGCTTTCGGCTCGGCATTGTCATTGAGGATCGCGCCCATGATCTCGTTCTCCATCGGCAGGGAGAAGACGAGGTTCTTCAGGAACGCCCCCATGTTCGGGCATTCGGTGGTGTAGCCGGCGCGCACATTGGTGAGAACCGTGGCACCGCCGTAATTGGGGCCGAACACGTCGTCGCCACCCTCAAGATACTTCATGTCGATGTTCGCGTTCATGGGATGCGGTTCCCAGCCGAGGAACACGATATCCTGCTTCGAGCCCACGGCCTTCTGCACGGCGGCCAGCATGCCGGCCTCGGAGCTTTCCACCAGCTCTAAACCCGCGGTATCGAACTTGTTCGCCGAAATCATGTCGAGCACGACGCGGTTGCCGTCGTTACCGGCCTCGATGCCGTAAATCTTGTTGCCGAGCTTGTCCTTGAACTTCGCGATATCCTGAAAGCTCTTCAGCCCGGCTTCATAGGTGTAGGCCGGCACGGCCAGCGTGTACTTCGCCCCTTCCAGATTGGTCCCCACGGTGTCGACCGTGCCGTTTTCCTGATAAGGCTTGATGTCGGCTTCCATCGTCGGCATCCAGTTGCCGAGGAAGACGTCGATGTCCTTGGCGCTGAGCGAGGCATAAGTCACCGGCACCGAAAGCACCTGCACGTCAGGCTGATAGCCGAGCGCCTCCAGAATCACCGAAGCCGTTGCGGTGGTCGCGGTGATGTCGGTCCAGCCGACATCGGCGAAACGCACGGCCTTGCAACTGGCCGGCTCGGCCGCGAAGGCTGCGCCGCCTGCCGCTGCCGTGAAGACGAGCGACATGGCTATTGTTTTGAAGCTGGGCATCTTTTTCTCCCATTCTGGCTCTTTGGCGGTGCCGGAGGCCCGCGGGGTTATGAGTTGTTTTAAGCCAAACATTATTCTCATTTCCTTTCAACCGGCGACACGGTCTCTCAGGCGCCGCGGACTTGCCGATCCACGACATATCGCGCGCAGGCAGTGGAAACGGCAGCCATTTGCGGGCACTTTCCACACAACCGATAATAAACCGGCGAAAAAGTACACAATTTCGGATTTTATCCTATATAGAGGCAATTCGCCGGGATTTTCCGCTGCCTCCGGGCCAGCCGAACCGTTTCGTATCCCATCCGTTTTCATATCAACAGAAAGAAGGAAGTTCATTGCAGGTACTTGTCCGTGATAACAATGTCGATCAGGCTCTGCGGGTCCTGAAGAAGAAATTGCAGCGCGAAGGCATCTTTCGCGAAATGAAGGCGCGCCGCGCCTATGAGAAGCCTTCCGAGCGCCGCGGCCGTGAAAAGGCTGAAGCCGTCCGCCGGACGCGCAAGGCAGCTCGCAAGCTTGCCATTCGTGAGGGGCTGATCGCCGGGCCGGTGAAGAAGCCGCGCATGCCGGCTCGTCCGGCACGGCCGGCCGCACCCGCCGCTTCCTGAGCTTAGGGCATGCCACCCGAAAACGGGAACCTGTTTCGGGACAGCGACATGCGTAAAACAAGAACCTGGAGTGTCAAGGAGCTATCCTGAAAGATAGCGATATGCTTTGGTCCTGTTCGTTTTTCGCCCGCCTTGCGCATGCCGCAGGCGGGCGTTTTCGTTTTCGCAGCCCGCGATACGCGCGCCAATCCTGCGTTTTTCCGTTGACGCATATCGCTTGCGCCTTTCCATGAAGCTGGGCCCTGCCTATATTCGCCGCTCGCAGAACGCGAACCTGTCCTGAACCGTGGAGAACCCGATGGCGACGCTGCAGAATTTCGACGCCGAAATTGCGAAGACCAAGCAGGCCGTCGAGGACATGCGCTCGCGCATCGAGCAGTCCGGTTCCGTGCTGGAAACGTTGGCCAAGGCCGACAAGACCATCGGCGACGCCAATTTCGACATCGAGAACGCCCGCATTCAGGACGTTCTGAACCAGCAGAAGGTGATGGAAGCCAACATTGCCGATCTCATCATCGGGCTGGAGGACGCCACCAACGTCTTCGGCACCGAGTTCGAGAGCATGAAGAACTATTCGGCATGGGAAAAGTTCATCGGCATCTTCTCGCGCCAGCGCCAGCAGCGGCTGCGTTCCGAGCGCGTGCGCAACATGTCGCTCGCCGGCAATCTTCAGGAACTGCTGACCAAGTCCGACACCATCGTCGGCATCCTCAAGGCGCAGAAGGACGTGCTCGACCAGCGCTACAAGACCTCAGAGGCGAGCCTTTCCACGGTGATCGAGCGCCGCAAGGCGACCATCGAGAACCTCACCGCCACGCAAAAGCGCATCGAGGAACTGAACCCGCTGCTGCTCGACATCGAAAACCGCATCGCCGCGTCCACCAGCCAGAGCGAACGCACGGAGCTGGAAGGCGAGCGCTCGAAGCTGGCCACCGAATACAATGAGCGGCAGGCGAAGGAGCAGGAACTGCTGGCAGAGAGCCAGACGCTGGAACGCTATACGTCCATGTTCCAGACCTTCGTGGATTCGCTCAACAACCAGATCGCCGCGCAATCGACGCTCATCAACAAGCTGACCATCGATACCGAGCAGCGCATCGTGCTCTACAAGGCGCTGGAGGATTCGCTGAAGACCGCCGCCCAGCAGGACGTCGCCCACAAGATCAACACGCTGGGCTCGCGTGTCGACACCACGGCAGAAGAGACGATGGCCGGGATCGGTGCGGCCGCACAGAAGCACATCGGCGACCTGCTCGAACTGCACGAGAAGAACATGGTGGCGACAGCCGACATCCAGCGCCGCAAGAAGCTGGCCGACGACGCCTTCGCGCGCCGCTTCGACGACGTGCTGCGCAAGCACAATGCCGCGGACTATGTGAAGGCATAGGCCGGGGTGAAGGCATAGAACAGAGCCTTACATGAACGCCGAATCCGATGCCGCAGAGCGCTATTTCTCCTCCATTGCGGCGGCGCTGAACGGGCTGGAAGTGTTCCTGCGCGACGACCGCTCGCCGCTCTACCGCCACGACATCGTCGCTTCCATAGTTGCCGAATATATTTCGCGGCTGGAAAAATCCTTTTCCTGCTGGCGCAACCGGCTGGACTTTCAGGACAGCTTCCGCATCTCGCGCGCCGAAAGCGGATTTCCCGTCTTCCAGAACGTGCTGGAACTGGAAAACGACCGCCGCCAAGCCGAGGCGCGCCTCGCCACCATCCCACAGACGGATGAGCTGCGGCGGGAAATGGCCGATTTCATCCTGCGCAACAAGGAATTCCCCGCCGCGCTTCAGCGCTCCATGGCCGAGCGCCTCTATCTCGAAGGCGTCGGGGATGAAGAAACCTTCGGCCCCTTCTCGCTCGCCCAGACCGTCAAGGTTTCGGTCAACCCGAAATCGGGCCTGCCTTATTACCTCGTCCACTGGGCCAGCTTCGACGGCGCCGCCAACCTGCCGCTGGTCTATATGGCGACGGTGGAGGATTCGTCCGAAACCATCGTGCGCCAGCTCGTCGACAACGACCGCAAGCTGAACACCAAGGTGGAAATCCCCCTGCCGGTCGATGGCCTACTCAACCCTGAACTGGCGCACAGGTTCGACGACTTCACCGAGCGCAATTCGGCCTATTCGCTGTCGCCGATCACCATCGCCAGCAATCTTGACAAGGATTTCGAGACGCTGCACCCTAAGCAGTTGCGGCGCGTGGTGCTGGGGCCGTTCTATTCGGCCGGCATCACCGAGAACAACTCGGTCGTCAACGAGGTGCTGGAGCGGGTGCGCAAGCCGGAAAACGCCTGGCTGCTGACGTGGACCGTACAGGAAGTGTTTTCCAGTGGCGAGAAGCCCGGCCGTCGGGGGCTGTTCTCCAGTTCCAAGACGACGCAGGAATTCCACATCGACACCGACGATCTCGAAGCCACGCGGCAGGGCGTATCGGCTTACGAAAACCATGCGCTGGTTCCGCACGAGGCCTACCAGGCCCTCTATGCCGCCGGCGAGACACAGAAGATTTTCGCGGGCTACAAGGTCCATATCCTGTCCAACGGGCAGGTGATCAGCGATGTCTGAAATCAGCCAAGCGGAGGCTCCATGGACACCGGCCTGACCACCATCCCCGAGGCCTCGATCGAGAAGCACCGGGCCACGGCGCATAGCTTCATCACGCGCATCGTCGTGCTGGAGGACCCTTCCCGCGAGGCTGGCACGGCGCTGGCCGGCACCAACCGCCGCTTCGTCTCCACCGTTTCGACTGGCTCGGTACGCCGCACGCGCGAGGTGGAACTGGCAAAGACGGTGGGTGCGATCCATCCCGACGATCAATTGCTGTCCATTCCCCAGCACACCCTGCTCTACCGCGCCCGGCGCGGAATTGCTGTGGCGCTGGCCATTGCCGAAGTGTTTGCGCAGGGCACCGACCTCGAAGGTCTGCAAGCGCAGAATGCCCGCTCGCCCCTGCAGGGCGACGAGGCCGCGCGCTTCAGGAAGCTTCTGTCGTCGTCCGCCTATATCGCCGCTTTCGGCTTCGCCGCCTATCTCTACCAGCTGATCGACAGCGACGGCGAAGCACCGAACGACATCGCCGAGCCCGACTTCCTGTTCGACACGCCGCAGGATGCGGTAAAGTCGATCGTTTCCGGTCTCGACAGGGCGCTCACAGGCGCGAAGGACGATGCCGATTTGATGACCCGTGCCCGCTCTTTCGCGCGCGTCGCCATCGACGGCCTGCTGCAGCGCAAGACCCGGCTGGACGGTGCCCTTGGGCCTTTCGAGAACAGCCATATCCGCATCAACGCCGACGACTTCACACTCGACGGCTTCGACGTGGCGCCCGGCAAGCGCAGCAAGCCGCTGGTCATGAGCTTTAAAAAGCCGGAGGAAGTGGTCGGCAACCACATCGCCAAGTACCAGTCGGTCAAGCTCGCGAAGATGCTGATGGCCTATGACTTCGATCGCGAACTCAATCCGTTCGTCGAACTCGGCGGCTTCCTGTTCACCTTCATCGGTGACGGCGCGCCCGGCACAGGCAAGACGACCCTGATCCAGATGATCGCCGGCCTCGTCAACGATTATTGCCAGATCGCCGGCTACCCCTTCGTCTACGAGAATTTCGGCGTCGACCAGATCTCGTCCTATCAGGGCAAGTCGGGCCAGAACTGCCGCCAGTTCATCAACAACGTGCTCGACCCGCGCGCCATCGGCTTCGGCACCATCGACGACATCGATCAGGTGGCGGCAAAGCGCTCCGACGACCGCGCCTCGGCCGGTCAGCAGGAAATCACCGGCGTGCTGATGGATGCCTTTGCGGGAGCGGCGACGGTCGTGCGCGGCAATTGCGCCTTCGGCATGTTTTCCAACTACCCCGAGAATGTGGACGACGCGCTGCGCCAGCGGGCCGGCGCGCGCTGGCTGGTGGACGGGCCGCAGACGCGCGAGGACTACATTGACATCTTCGTGCTACTCGCTGGAAAGAATCATAAAATCCCGCTCGGCGATCACCGGCTTTACGCCGCGCAGGAAATCCAGCGCGCTGTTTCTGAAGCCTATGAGAGCCATGCCCGGCCACAGGAAGACGGGCTTGCGCGGGTCTATGAGCGCTACGTGAAGGAGAACGGCGAACCGAAGACGCTGGCCGACATCGGCGACTACCTGCACCGCATCAAGGAGGCGGAGCCCCGCTTCACCGGCCGCGCCATCAAGAACGTCACGGACGCCATCAAGATGCGCGCCATGGACATCGAACTGCCGGATGACTGGTTCGAAAAGCCCGAAACCTTCATGCACAAACCCTACGACGACAAGAAGGCCATGATCGAGGAACTGCGCGGGCCGTTCTCGATGGACATGGTGATGCAGGAGATCAACCGCTACGCCGATTCCGAATTCCGCTACGCCGACAAGTCCGACGATGCCGCGGTGGAGAAACTCCTGCGCGATGCCCGCCTGCGCGAACGCGCCGCCCGCGAAATGGAAGATCTGAAGAAACAGGGGCTGTGGAATGCGTGAGGGCCGTCCTTCACATCTTCGGAAGGCGGCTGCCTGATGCCCTCCCGGTTTCCCCTGCTGCGCGACAGCGCCCTTATTTACGGCCGCCTGCTCACGGTGGACGAACCGCATCTGATCGAGCGCTACAACAAGGCGCTCAAGGCGTTCGGCCTGTCGCCCACCGACCTGCAGGCCTTCGAGATCGACCGCACCGGCTTCTCGCCGCAGGTGGCGGAGGAATTGGGCGACCTGTCCTATCTCGATCCCAACGGCGTCAACCGGCGCTTCATCATTCTCACCCCGGCGCAGATCGACCTGCCGGTGGTTCACACTGCCTTTTCAAACACATCGCAACTGATGTTCGAGTTCATGACCCGCAACCAGCGGGCCATCAACGCGCTGACCATCAAGGATGTGATCTATGGCGAGATCGACGATTCGGTTTCGACCGTCGAGGACATCGAGGACCTGCTGTCGATCAGCCAGGTCGAATTCCGGGTGCTGTCGGCAGAGGACGTTCTCGGCAAGGCGGCTGAGCTCGGCACGCTTGTCGACCGCCTGAAGCAGGAACCAGACGCCTGGCGCGACGACGCCATGCTGGAACGGATGGTGGAACTGGCGCGCATCTGCGGCGACATCCGTGAGAACGCGCTGGTTCCCGATCAGGTCATCTTTCGCCACAATGCCTACTGGACCAGCCATTTCGGCGGCCTCTACGTGTTCATCGATCCCGATGTGACCACTGTCATCTGCGATCCGTCCGCACCCGGTTTCCGGCGCTCGCGCCCATGGCAGGTCAGCTATATCTCGATCTTCGACGCAGATCGCGTGTTTCGCTTTCTTGCCGAAACCGGACGCCTCGAACTGCCGCGCGCTTCATGGATAGAGGCGTCCGGCTATCTCGAACACCGCGCCGAAATGGTGGTGCGCAGCCTGATCCGCGATGCGGAACCGGAGCGAAACCTGTCCGAGGTCGACAAGGTCTGGCTTCAGACATGGATCCACAACAATGCTGCACGCATCAACAGCGACGGAAATTTTCCGTTCCTGAATGCCGCCAAGCGTGAAATCCGCCAGCTTGGCCAGCTGCGCATCGACGAGGTGCCGCCCCGGCAGCGCTTCCTTGTGGTTCGGGCCCGGCCAGACCATCCCGATGCGTGGCTGACGAACAGGCTGATTTCGGACTTCGTGCCGCAGGACTTCGTCTCGCGCTACGTCTTCAACAAGCAGGGCTTTTACACCGAGTATGAGACCTACAGCCAGAACTGGCGGGCTCATGTTGTGGATGTCCTGAAAACCGCATATCTGAAGGACAAGCGGGCATTTCGTGCCCGCCTCTACGGTCTGACTGACTGAACCGCAGCGGGGTAGAATGCCATGCTTGATCCGATCGTGAACTTCATCACCCGGATATTCCATTGGATCGGACGTGGCGTCGGCTTCGTGATCGGCATCATCCTGTGGCCGTTCATGTGGGTCGGGCGCTGGTATCTGCAACGCAGCCTGATCCTGAAGGCCGTGCTCGGCGGCATCGTCGCCGTCATCGTGGCCATGTATGGCTACTTCTTCTACGTCACCCAGTTCTGGACCAACTTCAATCCGGATTACCCGGCAGCTCTCGTTGATACCCGGGGCACGGCCGGTGCCGGCGACCCGGTCACGCCGGCCGCGATTTCAGCGACGGTCGGCGGCGAGCCGGCGCCCACCTGCAAACCATCTGCGATTGCCCTCACTTCGGCCGATCTGATCGACTTCAACGTCAACCAGAATGCCTGGATTTCGTCCATGGTGCTGTCCAAGGTCGGCCTGCTCGGCATCGAATGGCGCAACACACCCTTCTTCGACAACAAGGCAGCCTTCCAGCTTGGCATCAATCAGGTGATGCGCCGCACCACCACGGAGCTTGTCGACACTCTTGGCCGCGTGCGCGGCACTTCGCAGATCGACCAGAATCTGCAGAATGCCCGCACGAACCTCGCATGGAGCGAAACTGCCTGGTACATCGGCTGGCGTGGCCCGACCCGCCCGACCCCCAGCCTCTATCGCGAGGCCATCAAAAATCTGCGCGATTTCAACGACAGCCTTCAAAAATGCCAGTCGACCTTCGATGCCCGCGCCGACAATCTGATGCAGTTCCTCGACCGCATCGCCGGCGACATCGGCTCGACCTCGGACATTCTGCGCCAGCGCATCGAAGCATCGGATGCCGGCTGGTTTGATGTACGCGCCGATGACCGCTTCTGGTTCGCCTATGGCCAGCTTTATGCGTATTATGGCGTTCTGGTTGCAGCCCGCTCAGACTTTGCATCGGTCATTGCCGAGCGCAATCTGACCACGCTGTGGACCCGCATGGAGGGTCAGTTGCGCGCTTCGCTCGACGTTCAGCCATGGATCATCTCCAACGGCAACGAGTCCAGCGCCTTCTTCCCCTCGCATCTGGCGACGATGGGATTCAACCTGTTGCAGGTGCGTTCCAACATCGTGGAACTTCGCTCCATTCTGGATCGCTAGAGCATCGGACCGAAAAGTGGAATCCGGTTTTCGGTTATTCCGGTGATCCAGGACAGATGCGACAGGCGATCCCTGTCGCTTTCTCATCATCTTGCGCCTGTTTTGGAATGGCACCGGCCATTTCCCGCAGGTTTTATCGCTGTTCCGGACAGCCCATCTAAGAGGGAACGCATCCATGGCCGAAGTTAAAAGCGACATTGAGATTGCGCGTGGAGCGTCGAAGAAGGCGATCCAGGAGGTTGGTGCGAAGATCGGGATACCGTCTGGTGA
>NZ_JACHEU010000006.1 GCF_014201615.1 Aquamicrobium lusatiense
CGGCCGTGAAACGCCCCAGCGCCGATGGTACTTCGTCTAAAGACGCGGGAGAGTAGGTCGCTGCCAGGTCTGCAAAACGCATGAAAATCTTCTCTTAAGAAATAAGATTTAACTGGACCGGAATTAAGCGACGGATAGCCGAAAAAACTATCCGAAAGCCGCTTGACTTCGTCGCAGATTGGGATATTAAGCGGCCTCCTTGATGCCGCTCCCGAGCGCGACAAGGTTGACGCGGGATGGAGCAGCCCGGTAGCTCGTCAGGCTCATAACCTGAAGGTCGTTGGTTCAAATCCAACTCCCGCAACCAACGATCCCTGCGATAGCAGGTTGTCCAGAGCCTCGGCCTCCGCAAGGAAGTCGGGGTTTTTCTTGCCGGCCGTAAACCGCAGGATCGCACCGAGATCGCCGCGCAGGACGATGGCCAGTTCGCCATTGTCCGGCATCAGCGTTACCTGGTCGACCAGCGACCGGAAGGTCTCGGCGGCGCGGGCGCGGCCGTCCTCGTCTTGCAGGTGTTCGTAGAGCTGGCCGATCCGCTGCGCATAGAGCGCCGCCATGTTGGGATGCAGCAGGGGCGGCGGTTCGTCCGCAGTGGCCAGCTTCTCCGTCAACTCGGCCTTGCGGGCCTCCAGCTTCTCGATCTTCTCCTTCAGCTTCAGCGGTGGGACGCCTTGCAGGATTGCGTCGATAGCCTTGTCAAGTTCGCGGTCCGTGCGCTCCAGTTCCCGCTTCCAACCCTCCAGATCCGCGCCGCGCTCGATGCGCAGCCGGTTCACCTCTTTGGTGAACTCGGTGCAGAACTCCTTGAACAGCGCGGGGTCCATCAGATGCTTGCGTAGCCCGTTGAGGATCGAGGCCTCCAGCGCATCGCGGCGGATGTTGAGCCGGTTGTCGCAGGTGCCCTTGTTGCGCGCGGTTGAGCAGCCGAGCAGGTCCTTCGAGATCATCGAATAGCCGCCCCCGCAGCAGCCGCATTTGACCAGCCCCGCGAAGAGATGCTTCGGGCGCCGGCGGTCGTTCATGAAGTTGGTGGTCTTCTCGGCTTTGGGTTCATAGGCAAGCCGGTTCTGGCGCTCCTTCACGGCCGCCCAGACATCATCGGGAATGATCCGCAGTTCGGGAACCTCCTGCGTCACCCATTCAGATTCCGGGTTCAGGCGGGACACGCGCCGCCCGGTATCGGGATCCTTGATGTAGCGCAGCCGGTTCCAGACCAGCCTGCCGATATAGAGTTCGTTGTTCAGGATGCCGGTGCCCCGTTTCGGATTGCCGTGAATGGTCGATGGCCCCCATTCCTTGCCTTGGGGACCCGCGATTCCTTCCCGGTTCAATGCCATCGCAATCGCACGCGACGACTGGCCGTCGAGATAACCGGCGTAGATGCGGCGCACGATCCCGGCTTCGGTCTCGTCGATGGTTCGGTCGCCGCGCACGGCTTCACCACGATCATCGAACTTCTTCACTACGTCGTAGCCGTAACAGAGCCCGCCACCCGACTTGCCGTCCTCGACCCGACCGCGCAGGCCGCGACGGGTCTTGTCGGCCAGGTCTTTCAGGAAAAGCGCATTCATCGTGCCCTTCAGGCCGACATGGAGATGGGTGATCTCCCCCTCGGACAGGGTGAACATCTTCACATCGGCATAGGTCATGCGCTTGAAGATGCCGGCGATGTCTTCCTGATCCCGTGACAGGCGATCCATCGCTTCGGCCATGATCATGTCGAAGCGGCCGCGCCCGGAATCCGAAATCAGCGCCTGGATGCCGGAGCGCAGGATCATGCTGGAGCCGGAGATGGCATGGTCGGTATATTCCTCGACGACCGTCCAGCCTTCCTTCTCGGCGCGCAGCCGACACATGCGAAGCTGATCCGTGATCGAGGCGTCGCGTTGGTTGTCGGACGAATAGCGGGCGTAGAGCGCGACTCTCATGCGCGGGCCTCCTCAGTCGGGGAGGCGGTCACGCGGCAGCCGGGCGGTCTCCTGTTGGACGAAATCGCGCGCGGCCTGCCGGGCGAGTTGGCGGACAAGATCGACGAGGCGAGGGTCCGGTTCCTGAGCCTCGGCCACGCGCGCCACGGCCTCATCGCTGGTCTGGGTGACCAGTCGAAGCTTCGTGGCTGTGGTTTGCCGTTGCCGAGCCATCCTCGTCCCGCTTGCTGAATTGCCTGCGTGTAGTTTACGCAGCAATTCCGAACGGTTACAGAGAAGCGCCCGGCGGCGTTCGGGCAGGAATGGAGGGCAGGATCGGGCATTGGCGTAGTCCTGAGCAGCATGGCGTCGCGCAAATACTGGCGCGATGCTGTGCGAATGGGCGGCTCGCCAAGGGATTTGAACATCTGCTCGCACAGCAAAACGTTCCAGCCATGTCCTGATATCAGTCTAACGTCGATGAGGTGTCGGTTGCAATACAGACCGAAAAGACAGCCTTGCCTTAGGCTGCCTACCGCGAATCGTCGCGTCCGCCATAGAACCCCATACTGGTTGGGTTGAATAGCGCTCAAAACTGCTGCCATACATCAGATGTGATCGCCAATTCAGCGGCGTCAAAGCGTTATCCATTCAATGAAATCTGAACTCCGCTTCTGCACCCTCATGAGCGCATCTTTCACAACCGAGGGCTGCTTTGACACATTGATGACCAACGTATCCATCGCTCGGGTCAGGGGGATCATCATCCATTGCGCGGCAAAAGCCGCCGCAAGATCCTCCTTGGGTTCAAATAATCCACCAAGATTCGGCGGTGATGCCAACCATTGTTGGTATTTGTAATCATAGAAATCATCAAAGGCGTAGTTGATAACGGTCCAGCCTTCGAGCCCGCGGCAGGAGTCATATTGCACGATCCGCAAAGCGTCGCGTTCCGTTGGATAAATTTCCCGGACGTCAGACGATGATGCGTCCCAAACGACGCCTCCGTTCTGGCGAATAGTCCGTCCCGGTATCGAGTAGGTATCTTCACCGTCGTGGACCACCAGCGATGGCGGAACGCATGCAAGTAGATCGACAGGGTAGTTTCCGAGTTCCGCGGCTTCCCCGAAAATCTGACTCAACAACGCAGTTTGACCGGACATGTCACCCTCAACGATGATGACCCGTCCTCCATTGGCGTCTGGATTTGGTTCGAGATCCCAGTTCTGAAGGCCGAGGGAATCAGCGCAATCGGCTACGAAATGCGCGAGATTAGCCTTCATTCTCAAGCACCGCCGCAACCGGCGTGGCCGCATCTTTTCCCGTGCAAGTCCCGATGACCAATCCGCTACGGATGCCCGCACATACTGATCGACTCCGTCGGCCACAACAATGCGTTCGGGTTGGTAGACTGCCCGCAAAATCTCGATTTCATTGGATGGCCAATCCTGCCCTTCATCGACGAAGATTGCGTCCCAGGCAAAATCATCGGCGTTGTCCTGAAGGACGCTCTCAAGGTCATCACGGGAAAGCGCTCCGCTACGAATGTAGTCCAGGAGAGTTTCCTTGTGTTCCTCGTAGCGCTCCAAAAAGCTATCGTAAGTCTTGATGATGCCGAGTTCATGCATCAGGCGGCCGACGAACGCATGCACCGTTTCAATCCGGATGCCGCCTTTTTCGATCTGGTGAGGGACACCGAGCAGTGCCATCGTGCGTCTCATGTCGGCGACAAGTGCCTTGTTGTAGGTCAGCACGAGCGACCGCATCCGGTTACTGTCATAGGCACGATACGCCATCTGAAGAAGGATGACGGTCTTCCCAACGCCGCCTCTGCCACGGACTACGACTTGCCTATGTGTCAGATCATCGAGCCAGGCCTCGGGCAGTGCTGCCTTGACAATGCGATCCATGCGCCGCCGGTCGAGCGGCGTGGGCTCCATGGTCTGAAGCAAAGTGGACTCCGACGAGAACACTGAATCGAAGACATCCTCCGAGCCGAAGCTGAGCGTTACGCGGCGGTCGTTGTTCGCCGGAGACGACACTTGGCCCAAAATGTTCAGAATGCGTTCGAAGCTCGCATCGATGCCGAAACAGTTGTGCGGCCGTTTAGGGAGGTCGGGCTCACGCAGTCCGGAAAAGAAAATCAGATCCTGGAGATAGATCTTCGGCACACCGTTCCGCGCAAGGTACTTCTTGAGTTCGAATACCTGCTGCCGGGCCTTCTCGGTCACGCACTCCCAACCTCTGGGATACCTTACCGAAGCAACCTTGTCGTCGAACCTAACACCCGTCGCATCGTGTGATTTGGCCTCAATGACAAGGGCGAAGTTGCGCACCCAAGCGCGCCGCGGAACGAAAGGCTCGCCCTCACGCGGATAGAATTTGAACTCAATGTCAAACTCGCGTGGCTCAGAGAACTGCCCCACCACAAAAAGGTCGATGTCTTCGATCGGATGTCCGTAAAGCTTAAGGCCAACGAAAATCTTCACATGATCGTCGGGGTGCTGGCTGAGGTCGGGCCAGACGGCAAGCAATTGCTTTCGCAAATGCAGTGCTGCCTCGTATTCTTTCCCTTCGCCGACGCCAACCAGTTCTATCATCTACTTCAACCGGTGACCTGCTGGTAGATGGTGCGCGTTGCCGTTGGAAGGTTACCCCGTATGACGAGTTCATTCTCGACAATGACCTGGTACTCAGTGCCGCTGTCGCGAAATTCAGCTATCGTCGGATCAGCGGGATGACCTGTCGTCAACGGCCCCGAAAGTGCAATGACGAACTTCCGACCTTTGCATTCAGCAAGAATTGGAGCCGTTACCGACTTTCCATTCCCATAGGCGATTTTTGGCCCAGCCTCGAATGTCGCCATCCCCTCGTCGCGCCGGAGGAGATCGTTCAGCAACAAGGCTGTAGATCGCTTGAGGCGTTCAGCGCTGAATCCGGGATTCTGTCCTGTCAGCAGATATTCCAGCAGTTCAGCGCCCACATGCCTGTCGAGCAGGCGATGTTCGAATTTGTTCTTAAAGCTCCGCAAACAGCGGTAGCACGAAGCGTCACAGTCCTCGGGGCAGGTTTTCAGCAACTGGAGTGCGCGCTGGAACAGCTCAAGTCCGCGATCTGCAAACTGACTCGCAAAGCCCGCGCCGCCAGGAAGCGTGTCATAGAGAAAGATCTCTGCTTCCAACCCGCTTTTCCCCGCAGGAGTGAGCGCAGGTCGATACTCGGCCATCAACTCACCAGGCTCGATCTCCAGTATCTGGCATGCCGCCTTGGCAAGTGCTTCGCTGACAGTTCGCAGCGCGACATCCGTTGAATAGTGTCCCGGCTTCAGCTTGAGCGGCGCGGCCACGCGCATTGAGAACAGCGCGATGTCCGTGATGAAATCGGTCCCAAGCACGAGGTGGCGTGTCGGTCCAATGCCATCACACATGAGTTTGTCGTCATCATCCGGATAAGGCTTGCGGTGGGGCGCCGCCAGGATCGACGAAGGGGTGTTGCTCGCTTCTATTCGGCCGCATTTGACACAGTAGTTGTATCCTTCTTGCTGCGGACCCGTATTCGACACCAGGAGGTGCCGCCGAGTTTTCAAGCTACGGATTCGCTCATTAGCTTCGGACCAGCCCTCATCGTCTCCCGGCGTTCCCATCGTCAACTTCGCTCGGGTGGCGTAGCTAGTTTCCGGAATTTCGTCTGGAGACGTCATCTCCTCGACGCCGATCGGGTGAGCAAATCCCGGCGGCCGCATCCAGTAGCGAGCGGGCCCAAATGTGTTTTCGCCACCGCATGCCTCGCAATCAGTCGTGTCATTGCGGACGATTTCACCCGCTTCGAACGTCCTCGCGAAACCACAGTCGCTGCATTCCATGTAGAGACGTTTGCTCTCCCAAGCGTGGAAGCGGTCGTCCTTCATGACCGAATAGATGGCCCCCGAGGTGTAGCACTTACCCGCAATCCAGACCTGTTTGTCCGGCGCATATTGGGAAAGCGCTATCGGCAAGCCCTGTGAGGGCGCGAATTTCATGATGTGTCTGTGGCGGGACGACCGGTCGCGGTCGAATACGTGGAAGGTCGCAACATCAGTCGGAAATGCGTATCGAGGTAGCTTCCCGCAGTAAAGGAGGCGGTCCAGCATCTTGCCGGGGCTGGAAGCCTGCTGCGGGTGTTCTTCTCCTTCCTCAGCTGCTTCTTCGTCACCGGCGATATCGTCGTCGTCCTCATCCTCGGTCTCGTCCTCTTCACCGGGACCAGGGGCGATGGCCTCGTCCACAGCTTGAAGGCAATCACTGACGAACTCACCTAGGAGAAGAGCCCGATCGTCTCCGGATAGCTGCTCAGGAATCCACCCGGCTATGCGGGTACGCAACGTCTCCTCATTGTCGGCGAGCCATGCCGCGAAGTCATCCCGATTCAAGAGCGAATCCGCCTTCCGAAAACCGGAGACACTTCCCAGAACAGAAAATAGATCGTGTGGTTGGTCAGGGTCGATGATCGGAAGGCGATCCTGGTGATAGTTCTGCAGGAGGAACGCGCGGATGTGGCGGCGCACGATCTCAGGGTTGTCCAATGTCAGTTTCGGGTCGACGACATCACCCCGGATCATCTCGTCGGGCTGGGAGAAATAGTGCTCATCATGGCTGTCTGCGCTCCCAAACGCGACGACTGTGGCTACAGCATTGCCGCGGCGACCTGCACGGCCTGCCCGCTGCTGATAGTTAGCACGCCCAGGCGGCATGTTTCGCAGGGCCACGCCTGACAATGCTCCGAGGTCGATACCGACTTCCATAGTCGTCGTGCTGGACAAAATGTCGATTGCGGTGGAACGCCCTCCAAGACCGCTCCCACTCAGCGCGATATCCTGGAACAAGAGCTCATTTTCTTCTGCTTTGGAGAACACATCCTCGTTTTGCGGCGCGTTGAGCTGGGCAGTGTGTTCAGCGGCAATGAGAGCCATCGGCTGCCGCGGCGGGTCCTCAAGTGCCTGCGTAACCGGTTTGCGATAAAAACCTTTGCGCGCAAGAAAGACCGGGTCGGCATCTGGATCAAGCGCGGAGACGGTATCACTTCCGCAGTCAAGGCAGCTTTCAATGCCAGGGATAGGACGATGGACCGATTTGCAACTTGAGCAATGCACCCAGGCACCATCAAACTGGAGCGAAAGCTCGCTGCCGTTCAGGCACCGATACCCACTCTCCACTGATTGCGTGAACCACTTGAGCAGTTCCGGCGACCAGCTATCCCAAAAGACCTTCCTGGCGGCCTTATCGTCGATGACGGATTCAATCGCCTTGATCTTAGCTTTCGGGTTTCGCGGCTTGACCCGAAACCCTTCTGATGGCGGCCGATTAATCCAGGTGCCCGGCATCTGCGCAAGCCTGAAGCCGTTGTTGTTCCAGCACCGCAACCAGTAACGCGCGATCGCAAGTTTGGCCTCATCGGTCTCAGCGAACCCCGGTATCGGCGGCAGGCCCAATATCTTCTTTGTGTGGCGATCGCTTTCTTTCAAAGTTGCGAGCGCCAGGGGTTCCATCCCCCAAAACCTGTCGGTCAAGGTCGTCAGCATGCTGCTAAGCAGCGACTCCGGCGGACGGTGAGCCCGAATTTCCAACAGCAGGCTCAACAAGGTCGACGGATCTTCCAGTTCATCCTGGCGGACCGCCTCGTCTACAACTTCTTCAGCATCAAAGTTTTCCCCGCCCCGCATTTCCGGACGCAGGCGCACGTTCAGGCGTTTAGAGGCGAGCAACACACCAAAATATAGGTCGTCGAGATTCAGGTGCGGGCGAATTGCATCCTGTTCCTTGAGCCAATTGAAGCCGCTGATGATCAGGGGGCGGAGAGAATCTCGCTCGGAATACATCTGCAGATTGGGTGCGAGGCGAGCTGCCACTTGTCGGGAGTCCGAGAAGGCGAGCACTTTGCGGCCGCGCAGAGGAGCAAATGGTGTCGCTTCTTGTGGCCCTGGAGGCTGAATTTGGATTTGTCGGGCGAGTAACGCCTGGAAGGGCTGGTCACCCTTGGTTTGATGGTCTTGCACATAGCTGCGCCCAAAGCGTGCCGTCTTGCCGCAAACCGCGCACGGAGTGAACTGACCACGTGACTCGAAGCTGTTGTCGTTCTCATTCTCGTCATCGGCGGTATCGTTCAGTCGATCCTGACGGATGAAGACCGTTCGCATGCGCGGTCCGGGTGTGAGCGGATTCAGTTGCCCTGTTTCCAGATCGTAGTCGGCTGGTTCGGCGCCATCGTCGTGCGCAGGCTGCTCAAGAAGCAAGTCGATAGGTAGCAACGGGCTTGTCTCTCCACTCGCCATGCGCAACTGCTCTCCCGGCTCGGACCAGAGAGCACGCGGTGAATCGACGTCGTCGGTATAGGCGCGAGCGTAAGCGGTCCCGCAGTTGCGGCAGGTGAACAACTCAAGGACCCGGGCACCACACCCGCATTCTTCCGACGGCTGCGAGTACATCTTCCCGCAGATGCCATCACGTTGATCCTCGGAGAGCTCGCTGCAGTCTGGGTCCATACAAACCCAAAGGCCAGGCAAGCCCCGAAAGAAGTTGTGTATGCGGCAGGGCAGCAATCCGGGTAGATTCGGCTCCGGCCTCGCAACGCTACCGAGCGCCATCAGGACAGTAACGGCTTCATCGGCGGTTTTGGCCGGAACATCGCCGGCAAACAGAAAAGTGCCAAGCTCGGCGATGGGCCGGGCTTCCTTCATCGTCGCATTAATTAGTGCGCACATAGCAGGGAACGATTTCAACGCATCGAAGAGCCCACGTTCTGTCGATTCCGCACCCGTAACGCCTCGGTAGTCGAGCAACGGCGTAATCAATGCCAGCTTGGCATCGTCAGAATCCGCCTCGTAGAATGCATTCAGATCAATCCCGGAAAGGGCTTCGGCGTCCTCCAACGTTCCCTTCCCGGCACCTTCCTTGAGATCGAGTGTGCCTTCGATTGGAACGAAGGTATCAGCCGGGACGCCGGAGAGTTGCGATCCAAACGCCGGGGCATAGTCAGCATCTTTGAAACTCGCTGTCGCGCAGATGATCCGGAAACGGTCTTCCGGGACACCGATCCGGTCCCGCAACCGTCTTAGCAGCAGTCCCACTTCTGCGCCGGCGGCACCGCGATAGAGGTGCGCTTCGTCGAGCACCACCAGAAAGGTCTCGTTCGGGTTGTCAGCAAGCCACTCACGTGTCCTGTCAAAGATTGCTCGCTCAATCGGCCGCATGAGCATGTATTCGAGCATCGAGTAGTTCGTGACGAGCAGGTCAGGCGGTGCGGCATGGACTTCGTGTCGCGTCAGAAGTTCGGAGTCGTCAGGCAGCGTAACCGCCCTGACGAACTCTCCCGTCTTCCGGTCTTGCCAAGCGCTGCCCTTTTGCCCGAACCAGGCTTCCAGATCGGGTTTTGCTGGCCATTTGCCGCGATCCTTCAAGGCGGTCAGCAACTCTACAGCTTGTGCCTTTTCTTCGGCATCGTCGCTGTCCGCACGCCTGAGCACGTCGACGTAGAAGCTGTCGAAGGATTGTAGTCGCGACGAATCCTTCTTCGACGTGCGAATGCCCGCATACGGGGTCCGGCTTGTATATCGGGCAAATCGAGGTGGGCGGCCACACCACTCCTTGAAGGAACTGACGAGGCGCGGGTCGCCCAGCAAGGCGCGAAGTCGCCCCAACTGGTCGTTTACGAGCGCATTCATCGGATACATGATTAGCGCCCGCATCGCGGGCTGCTCAGCGAAGACACTGGGACGCGTTTGCGCCTCCTGCGCAAACTTGCCCAGGATCGGAAGAAGGAAAGATTCCGTCTTTCCCGAACCCGTCCCCGTCATGATGACCAGATTCTTTCCATCGATGAGGTTGTGACGAAGCGACTCCGCCTGGTGCTTGTACGGAGGATCGTAAATCAACCGCGGAAGGCCTTCGCTCGGAGAACTCAATCGTGAAAAGAGCGTCTGCGCGGCCGACGGCAGTCCGACCATTGAGCCGAATGTATCGCCCGTTTGGTATTTAGGCGTCGATTCGAGATAAGGGACGCGATGAATGACACCGTCACGTTCAAGAAGGTGTTGCCGCTGCGCAATCAACGATGGGGCACTTATGTGGTATGTCGCCTCGATATAGTCACTCAGCGAGCCGTGCAGGTTTTCTATAGTTTCTTTAATTGTCTGCATACTTGTCCCCCTCCCGCATTCTTACGCGTCCGTCGGCACCAGCCACAAGTTTTCCTGAAGATTTTTTTCTTCTTCTGCCGCCTCTGCCACGGGAATCTCGTACGCGAACAAGCTGCGGCTACGTGGACGTTCGTGACCGAGAACCATCAATCGGCGCTGCGCCCAGAGTGGCAACGGCGAAAAGAAATCGAAACGGACACCGGCATCTGTGGCGCTGCGCCTGTATTGCTGCGGATGTCCCGCTATGCGGTCAATCGCCATCTGTAAGTGCCACGCGGCATCGCATCCGCGCCAACGAAAGTGCCTGAGAGGCAAGTCGACGATCCGCTTCAACGTGCCATCGGCGAGTTCTGCGAAGTTCCAGAGTGGCGCGCCGAACTCCTGCGGCCGGCGTGCGACAAATGTACCGGTCTGCCCACGCGGTGCGCCCCATCGCCCGCGATAATAGGTCACCTTGGTGTCTCGATCGAGGATCTCGAGACCGGATACCGGTCCGCATGTCGGCTGAGAGGCCAGTTGATTTTCGAAACGTTGGATCAACTGTTCAGGGGTCTGCGCTTTGGGCGATCGGAGCCACACGGACTCAGACAATTGATGCAGTCCGTGCGCGATCAACTGCTCGATCAGATCCTCGCCGGGCTCGGGTGCGATAAACTGCGTCACGTGGGAGCGGACCACGCGCCGCGCCAGGTGTTCCGGCAAGAAGATGTCCTGATCGGGAGCGATTCCGGTCAAGAAGA
Source organism: Aquamicrobium lusatiense (assembly GCF_014201615.1). Classification (NCBI taxonomy): domain Bacteria; kingdom Pseudomonadati; phylum Pseudomonadota; class Alphaproteobacteria; order Hyphomicrobiales; family Phyllobacteriaceae; genus Aquamicrobium; species Aquamicrobium lusatiense. The sequence goes on from NZ_JACHEU010000006.1 coordinate 10,818, forward strand.
TGCTTCCGGTACGGCGAACCACAAAAGATGGCGGCGCCGCAAATACCCAGGTTCCTTTAGCGTCTGGTTCATCGGTCGCGACATCGGATAGCTCTAGCAAGTCACCGGCGACGATCATGGCCTCGGTCAGATTGTCCAGCCGATCGGCGAGTGCTTCGAAGTCCGGCTGCAAGTATGAAAGGCTTTCCATGAGGGCGGCGCGAAGCGCGGTCCTTGAACATGGACAGTGTATCCCTGCTGCACGCCGCAGGAGGCCCGCCAACAGAATGTCGTCAAGCCCAGAAGGCTCGATCCCCATGCCAAGCGCCGTACGGCAGCAGCCCAAAACCTCATCCGGAGTGAGTTCAGTGATCGTCATTCCCACCTCGGCAGCAATTCTATGGGCCGATTTTCCACGCACGCATGGCTGAGCGCGACGATCCGGGCTCCGCGTAGCAACAAAGGTTTCGCCAGAATGCGTTTGAGAAGGTCCGGCAGCCTGTCACGGTAGAGGCGCGGCACCTCGTGCGGACGGCTGGCTATATCGACTGCCAGGGAGCAAAGCGCTTGGTCGGAACAAACGCCATAGCGTGCGGCCAAATCGGCATACCAGCCCACAATCGCCTTTCTTCCACCTTCGATGCTCAGGGCATCACGACGCAGCACGGACGGAAAACCTCCCCTGTGATCAAGCAACGATTGCAGATGATCGAGACCCTTTTCACGATCGCTGCTTCGCATGAAAGCGGCCTCGGCTCGGCCCCAATCTCGACCGGCCAAGGCCCCATAAAGGCGAGTGGTCAGGCCAACCACGACCTGCCCCCGCCGTGCGTTGGCAAGGAAGCCCGCAAGCCGCGCTGACCTCCAGTAGCGCAATATCCTCATATGCTTGATGATGGATTTGGGGCTGTCGGCAATGCGGGCGTAGACAGGATGAACACCCAAGCCCTCCAGGCCGCTACCGGACAGCCCGGTGCTCACGATGACCAAGTCCCGGAACTTGCCGTGTTGGACGATAAACAGCCCGCCTGGCGACTGGACATCGAACCCCGCAAGGGCTTCTCCAGCATCGAGGCGCTCGATCCTGGTTGGTGTCTCCATGCTGAAAAAGCGGCATTTCGGTTCCGCGTCTTCTTGCCCTGTATCGTCGATAAGCCGAAGCGCAACGGCTTCGCCTTGATGACGCAAGACCCAGCGGACCGGAAGCGCATCGTGGTCGAACCGGACGAAGAACCGCCCAAGTTCCTGCCCCTCGATTGTGAGAAGGCCGGAAGCAGCCTCAAGGTATCGCCACTCCGCGTGTTGCTGCTGCAGGAATTCCTGGAACCGCCTTTCCCAAATTTCTGGAAGAATCGGCAGGTCGACTGGTGGGCAGACCTGGGCGCCATAGATCTCCTCGCCTTTGGCATCCTCAAGGCTCACATGCGGGGTAACCTGACGACCTTCGGGACCGAAAACCGTTAGGTCCAACTCATTCTCCCAAAACACGTCCAGTGTAGCGTCATGCGGATTGCTGGTGACCACAAGGCCTACATGCGAGGTCGTTCCGGGTATCCATGGTTCAGGTTCGCGTATTCTGAGTTCCAGAAAACCTTCATGCGAGGGCGGTGCCGTTTCATCCAGAGCCCCACTTCGGTGCGCTTTGACGTTGAGGCGATATGTCCCCGCCGCCAATTGCGGTAGTTGAATGAAGGTTGGCTGTCCCGGCTCCCCGGCCGGAAAGGTCGCGGTCGCGTCATCATCGAGCGTGACACGGTAGGAATCCACGGGATGATCGGGAACAATCCCGAAACACGGCTTTTCGGTCGTCAGCCATTCGCTTCGCCCTTCTCCATCCCAGTTCCGGCCGGGCAAACCAGCAGGCCAGACACGGATGGTTCTGGCAAGTTCGAGATTTCGTATCCGCAGCCATTGAATATATGCGGCGGACACATCGGAAGGCACCGAAACTCGGATGGCGCGGATATCGCTGCATTCGATGGCGCAGCCTGTCATGCCATCTTGCAGGTCTTCAAATTCTTCGGGCGACGCCAAAATGTAATCATAGCCGGGGCGCATCAGACGGCTGGCAATTTCGCGGGCGATGCCGTCAGCGCCAATGCGGAAGAGCCAGATCGGACCCGGACTCATCCGGCATTCGCTCTCAAGAAGATGATCGACGACTCCGTTTGAAGTCTCGAAACTGACCAGCGGCCTGGACGGGTCAGGCCAAGCCTTGAGAACCGCACGGCGGTTGCCGGACAGGACCCAGCCTGCCGGCCGTCTGACATCATCGCCATTCAACTTCGAGCGGGTCTGCCGAAGAAACTGCTGGATATCCGGATTGAGAGCGGCAATTGCCTTGAAATTGGGGACGTCGATCACGAGCGTCCAACGCCCGTCGCCGGCATATCGCAGCCGCAAATCGGGCCGAATGTCAGGCCTGGTAGCCTGCAGCCGCCGCTCGACTGAATCTTGGCCGTCGCCGAAGGTTCGCGGCGCGGCGCCCCGACCAATGCCCTTGAAGCGATCAGCTACAACGCGACTTGCCTCTCTAAGCCAACCACGGGCGTGTCGCATCTGCTCGAGATCGGCAACGATTCGATTGAGCGTCGCGGGCAAAAGCGGCTCTTCGCCTTCACGTGGGTCTTGGTGCAGAAGCGCAAGGACGATACGGCCGACCAACTCCTCTTGCTGGAGGAACTGCTCGAAACGAGTCGATGCGTAGTAGATATTGCTCGCGATCAAACGGCCAATTACCGCAGGCTCGATCGTTGTCAGTCGCGCGAGCATGAAGCGCAGATCATATAACGTCCGAGCAAATTGCTGCTGCAAATAGCGGGGCAAAACGGCATGGGTGATCGGCCAGGCGATTATGCTGAAATGCGACGCCCATGGTCCGGAAGGAACTACGCCATTGTAGGTTGATTGGAATTTCGAAAACCAAGCCGTGACGCGGTACCGGTCTCGGGAATCCCAGCCAGGTGTGACATCCTCGAAAGACTGCCAATATTCACCGCCTTCGTAAGTATATCCCCTTTCTGCTGCATAGATTGTCCAGAGCAACCAGTGCGGCGCCAGTCGCAGTCCGGTGTTCAGACGTGCCCGTAGCTGCTCGGCGATTTCCTCCAGTTCGCCATCATCCAGACCGTGCTCCAGAGCGAAAAGAGGAAAGCCGGACGCCGCGCGACGCTCTGCAAGCGCCGCGAAATGTCGCTCCATTTTCTTCTGCCAATCGTCCAGAGACACAGTCATGGCCAACTATGACCCTCAGCCCGTGTCCTTGAACAGATCTGAGCTTTTTAGCTGGTTGCGGAGCATGCGGGTCTGATTCCCGAAGAGATCGATGAGGTCACTCGCATCCCAGTCCTTGAATTCAGGCCTGCGCTTGGCACGAGGTATCGTCCACCGCTCGAGCGCCAACTCGGATATTTCCTTGGCAGAGAGGAGTTCTCCGACGTCAGGCTTCCCCTTTCCAGTGCGCAATATCTTGGCTGCGTTCTTGGCGAGTTCACAAATGAAGACCTCGCGCTGAACTCCATGTCGCAGCATGTCTTCTTTGAAACCGAGCGCTGAAAGTGCTGCCCTTGTGGTTCGCAGACGCCAGTTTGGTCCTTGGCCGAAACGGTGTTGGTCTGCATAGGTATGGTCGATATCGCGCAGGTAATCACGCAATTCTGAAAACAACCGATCCGGTATGTGAAAGTGTCCCCACCCGCCTGTATAGCCAATGGATTTCAGATACTGCTGTCCCCCCAGCTTGAGGCGGTTATAGACCGACGATCGCCCCATAGAAGACGATGTGATAACAGCGAGGAGTCGCGCCTTTTTCTCCTCTTTCGAAATTATTCCAGTGGACCCGCCATAGGTCCGTGCAAAATCATCATACAGATCCCGGCTCCGAAGCAAGCACGCAACAAGTTTACCTCCCAGGAGTGCGTTGTAGGGAGGGATAGCTCCAAGAACATAGGCATCCATCAGATTGACGAGGCGGGCACTTCTGTCATGCGTATCCCAGCCAATGAGTCTGTCTCTCACAGCAAGGTTGAAGACTGGATCCCCGACGGCAATGAGACCCATCAGCTTGCCGTTATTTTCATCCCAGACGAGATACCGCATACGCCTGCCAAAACCATTTGAAACCGGGACGGACCATGTCAGTGACGCGAGGCGAAACAGATCGCCTTGCCGCGTCCCCGCCGATACGCGCTCGAGTATCGGTGAAATTCTAGTGGCATCAATTTCCCTGCCAGATGCAAAGTGCCCCAACAGTTTCTCGGCCTTGGCGGCAATGAATTCACGGTTTGCCCGAAGCCGCTCCTCCCGCTGGGCACGATGGAGCGTGCGTACAATATCCTTTCCTGACCCCTGAATTTGGAGTGCGCCTTCATCAGATTTTTCAAAACCTAAGGCATGCAGATGTCGGCGGAGTTTTCGCTTTATGTTGGCCTCTCGTGAGGCAATATTGATTATCGAAACCTTGTTACTGTTCATTTCCTACTGTCCCCCGTCCGATCTTTCTACATCCGTACTTGATGCGACCGTCTGACCACAAGACGGCCTCGGCTCGAAAATCCACGAATGTACCCTTACGACTCCGTTCATTCTTATTGGGTCAGACGCGTTGACCGGTTCGCACGTTTGGCGACGTCGGAACATCTTTCCATCAAGGTTCCGAAGGTTTCCGCGTCTTCCAGCAGCAATCCGTCATCCACCATTCGCCGGTAGTCATCTTCGAGCGCCTCCGATGCCTTGCCGTCCGGAACGAGGTGGAGATGGCCGTTGACGGCGGCTCCATAGTCGATTGCGGTTCCATCAGCGGCCTTCTCCGCGAAGAACATCGATTTGTGTGTGGCCACCGCATTGGCGAGTTCGCGATCGGCGAAGGCTGCCTCGGCAAGCCCGGCATCGTCCAGTCGCGCAATGTCGTGCCAGTGACGTGCGAAACGCTCGCCGCGCAGCCGTTCCTGCAAGCAAAAGACGTGGATCGCCGTCGCCTTTTCCCAGAACGTCCGCTCGGCATGCATCACCCTTGGACGCGCCACCGGGAAGTCCACGCCGTCGAGCGATTCCGCGGCATCACAAACAACGTCTCTGTAGCTGGCCGGCTCCCCCGTCGAGCGCGCCCCGAATTCGAGCATCACATTGGGTGACACATAGCCCGACCCAGTGGCGGTGGCCTCGTACTCGACGAACAGCCTGTCGCCATCCACGCGTGTTTTTGCGGCGAGACTGCCAGCGGCAATCGCTTTTGAGAGAATGGGGTCGACTTCCGCCGCAACCCAATCCGGAAGACGATGCCGCACGGCCTTCGACCAGCGCCGCTCCTCGCTGCGTGACTTCGGCAGCGCCTCTCCGTCCTCACCAACGAGATCGGGCGCGAGCGCTCGAATATCATAGGTGAGATCGACGTCTTCGGAGAATCTCCGGATAACGCCATATCCTTTCGACAGCGATGTTCCGCCCTTGAAGACCAGATGCTCGCCCAGCGGTGATCCGTAGAGCGTGGCGAGCGTCCAGACGACCCAGACATCCTTCTCAAGCAGATGTGCAGGTCGCCCCGTTGCATCCGCCGCGACGCCCAAGGCGTCGCGGCGGTCATCGAGCGACAGTCCAAGGAACGCTTCAGCCATAGGCCACCTTGCCCAAGCTTTGCGCGAGCCAGGTGGGAAACTGCGGAGCCGCCGACACCAGTTCTTCGAACGTGTTCGGTGGCAGCGTTCGTTTCAATTTCTTGAGCGCCGGTTCCGCCTGCTCGGGACCGAGCCACGCCAGAGCGCGAACTGCCTCACCGGCCGGCCTGTCGGCAAGCGCCAGTTGCCACCGCGGCGCGTGCCGGAGTTCGACGACCTGCTTGCCCAGCTTCATATTGCGGCTGCGGCCCGATGTCAGGAAGATCGAGCGAACCGGCACCTGTGTGGTCAAACCGAGTGTGTTTGCCGCCGCCGCACCGGCGGACACGATCACCTCACCGCGCTGCCTGCTAAGCGCCTCGACCGCCTGTTCCACCGAAGGTGTGCGTGTGCCGAACCGCCCTTCGACGGAACGAAGGTAGACACCGCGACCGGCCCGGATCAGGTGGCCTCGCTCGGCAAGACGCGACAAGGCCTGATCCACCGCGGCCCGTTTTCCGAGATGGAGCAAGCCTTTGGCCGAGATAGGTTCCCCTTCGGGCAATCTCTTCGCATGGGCCAGAATCTGTTCGGTCAGTCTTTGCACGTGTCATCTCCTGTCAGAAGTATATGCGAGTTTCTGACACTTTTCAATCTTTATACGTTGGTAGCTGCAACTTGGGGCATTCGCGGCCACCGGACGAAGACGAATTTCCTGAATATCCGGGAGGGGAAAGCCTTCCCCTGCGGCCGAGCCTGTCGTCTCGGCCGACCCCTTCGAGCCGAGGATTCCGCTGCAACACCCCCTTTAGAGGCAGAGTACGGGCGGGTTTGCCGTGACGGGTTGAGGGCTGGAGAGCGGGTCTCCGGCGCCCGTCGCGGAGAACCGCGATGTCGAGAAATGACCCCACCCTACGCACCGGATCGGACCGGACGAACCTTTACGACGAAATCACCGACAAGATCATCGCCGAGCTGGAGGCCGGGCGCTTTCCGTGGGCCCAGCCATGGGGCAAGGCCACGGCCAAGGCCCCGCTCGGCCTGCCCCGGAACGCCAGTACCGGCCGCAGCTATAGCGGCATCAATATCCTGATCCTCTGGGGCGCCGTGGTCCAGCACGGTTTCCCCGGTCAGGGCTGGCTCACCTTCCGCCAGGCGCTGTCGCTCGGCGGCAATGTCCGCAAGGGCGAGCGCGGCACCACCGTCGTCTATGCCGACCGCTTCACGCCCGAAGACGAGAAGCGGCGGGCGCGCGAGACCGGCGAGGAACCCGGCAGCATCCCGTTCCTGAAGCGGTTCACCGTGTTCAACGCCGCCCAATGCGAGGGTCTTCCCGAGGATATTGCCGTGGCCATGCCGCCTCCGCTGCCCGGCCTGATCGAGCCGAGGGTCGAGGCGCTCATCAGGGCCACCGGCATCGACTTTCGCATTGGCGGGGATCGCGCCTATTATGCCCCCGCCCATGACTATGTGCAGGTGCCGCCGCCGCAGGCGTATTTCGAGCCGATAAACTGGCATCGCACGGCCCTGCACGAGATTTCGCACGCGAGCGGCCATCGCAGCCGGCTCGACCGCGATCTTTCTGGCTCCTTCGGGACGAAGAAATACGCCTTCGAGGAGATGATCGCGGAGATTTCAAGCGCCTTTTGCTGCGCGTCCCTTGGGATCGTGCCGACCGTTCGTCATGCCGATTATGTCGGGTCGTGGCTGGAGGTGATGCGCGAAGATTCCCGCGCCATCGTGCGGGCCGCCTCGCAGGCGAGCAAGGCCGCCGATTGGATTCTGGCGCATCTGCCGGATGTGGGCGGCGCCACCGCCACCGATAACGAGCGAGAGGCAGCGTAATGGACCGCGAGCGCCTGCGCGTCATGCTCGCGCGCATGGAAACCGCTCTGGCCGAAACCCGCGCCAACCTCGCCCGCGTGGAACAGGGTCTCAGTGACCGGGCCGAGGCCGAGACGATCCGCCAGCGCCCGAAGAAGCGGCATTATCATCGCCGCATGACCCGCTGGACCGGAGCCGACGAGACCGCGTATCGGCGCGTCCTCGACGAGATGCTGAACGTAACCGGCCCGGAGATCGAGCGCCTCCGACGCCGGATCGCACGGCAGGACGCGGCCATCGAGACGTTGCGCCGGAAATACGGCGTGAACGCGGAGCGGCCGCGGCTCTTCTTCTGATCGCGGCGCGGTGATCGGTGCCGGGGCGGTGAGAGGGAGAGAGGGGATGGGGTTTCGTGACGGGTTGGAGGCTGAGAGAGAGGCTCTCGGCGCCCGTCGCGGAGTAACCCAGATGGCCACTGCCACGCAGAAGATCACCCTGTCGTCCTCGCGCGACATTCCCTTCAACAAGCTGGTGCTCAGCCAGTCCAATGTCCGGCGCGTGAAGGCCGGCGTCTCGGTCGAGGAACTGGCCGAGTCCATCGCCCGGCGCGGGCTGATCCAGTCCCTGCATGTCCGCCCCGAGCTCGACGCGGAGGGCAAGGAGACCGGCCTCTTCGAGGTGCCTGCCGGCGGCCGGCGCTATCGGGCGCTGGAACTGCTGGTCAAGCAGAAGCGCCTCAACAAGACCGCGCCGGTGCCCTGCGTCGTTTCGGACACCGGAGACGACATCCTGATCGACGAGGTCTCGCTTGCCGAGAATATCGAACGTGCGCCGCTGCATCCGCTCGATCAGTTCCGCGCCTTCCAGGTGCTGCGCGAGAAGGGCATGAGCGAGGAGGAAATCGCCGCCGCCTTCTTCGTCGATGCCAAGGTGGTCAAGCAGCGCCTTCGCCTGGTCTCGGTCTCGCCCGTGCTGCTCGATGTCTATGCCGAGGATGGCATGACGCTGGAACAGCTCATGGCCTTCACCGTCTCGGAGGATCACACTCGTCAGGAACAGGTCTGGGATGCGATCCGGGACGGCTGGCAGAAGGAACCTTACTATATTCGCCGCCTGCTCACCGAAACCACGGTGCGCGCCTCCGACAAGCGGGCGCTCTTCGTCGGCATCGATGCCTATGAGGCGGCCGGCGGCTATGTGCTGCGCGATCTATTTCAGCAGGACGATGGCGGCTGGCTTCAGGACCCGGTGCTGCTCGACCGGCTGGCCGGCGAGAAGCTGAAGGCCGAGGCGGAGACCATCGCCGACGAAGGCTGGAAGTGGATCGAGATCGCGGTGGACTTCCCCTACGGCCACACCAGCGGCTTGCGCCGTCTGGCCGGCACCACCATCGACCTGACCGACGAGGAGCGCGCGGAACGCGAGAAGCTGCGGGACGAGTTCGACGCGCTGGAGGCAGAATATGCCCAGGCCGACGAATTCCCCGACGAGGTGGATGCGCGCCTCGGCGAGATCGAGGAAGCGCTGGACGCCCTGGAATCCCGGCCAATGGTCTACGACGCGGATCAGATGGCCCGTGCCGGTGTCTTCGTCAGCATCCGCCATGACGGCCAGCTTGCCGTCGAGCGTGGCTATGTCCGCCCCGAAGACGAGGCGGTGGAAGGCCAGGAAGGCGATGATGCCGATGGTGCATCTGCCGAAGGCAGCGCGGACGGCAGCGTCCAGCGCGCCGTCATCACCGTGGGTGGGGCCGCGCCTGAGACCGGCGAGGACGAAGAGGTTGAGACCATCCGGCCGCTGCCCGATCGCCTCGTCAGCGAACTGACCGCGCATCGCACCCTTGCGCTTCGGGATGCGGTGGCGATGAACCCGCATGTCGCCATGACGGCGCTGCTGCATCGGCTGGTCACGGATTGCTTCCTGCCGCATTCCACCAAGGGGTGCCTGGAGGCCCATGTCCGGGAGGTTCACTTCCCGGCACAAGCCGAGGATCTGGGCGAAAGCGCCTCGGCGAAGTCCATCCAGGATCGGCATGAACGCTGGGGCGATCACATCCCTGCCGACGATGCGGCGCTCTGGGACTGGCTCGCAGATCAGGACGACGACACCCGCATGGAGCTGCTCGCCCATTGCGTCAGCTTCGGCGTCAACGCCCTGCACGAGAAGCCCAATCCCTATAGTGGCATGGGCGTCAGCCAGCACGGTCTCGACGTGCGCCTGTCCCAGGCCGAACGGCTGGCGCGGGCGACCGGGCTCGACATGGTGGCGGTGGGCTGGCGGCCGACCGTCGGAAACTATCTCGGCCGCGTAACCAAGCCGCGGATCGTCGAGGCGGTGCGCGAAGGCGTCGGCGAAAGGGCTGCCCAGCTCATCGACCACCTGAAGAAGGGCGACATGGCCAAGGAGGCCGAGCGGCTTCTGGCCGAGACCGGCTGGCTGCCGGAGCCTCTGCGCCCCGCCATGGAGACGCAGGCCGTGGATGGCGGGGTCGACCAGGAGGACGACGCTGCTGTGCTGCCGGCCTTCCTCGCCGGCGACGACGATGACGCGGCCGCCGACGATCCGGTGGCCCTCGCAGCCGCCGAGTGACAGCCCCCGCGCGGGGTGGCTTCGGTCGCCCCGCCTTCCATCCCTTCCACCTCAAGGCCCGGCATTCCGCCGGGCCGTTTTCGTTTCAGGAGACCAGAACCATGTCCGCATCCCTCATCTTCGACATCGCGCCGCTCGGCTCGCTCGTCGCCTATAGCGACGGCCAGCCCAAGCCGCCCGCGCGCTTCACCAAAAAGCTGGCTGCGTGGAAATCCCGCAATGGCGTCGGCCGTCTCGTGCGCAAGGAACCGGGCCGCGAGCGTCCGACCTATACGACCCCGCCGTCCTTCACCCTGCATGAGGGCGATTTCGGCGAAGGCGGTATCATCCTGATCACCGTCATGCGCAGCTACGGCATCGACAGCGATCTGAGCTTCCGGGTGATCGAGCGCCCCAAGATCGGTCAGGTCCGCGTCCTGCAAGACGTCGGCGAGAATGTCGAGATGCTGCACCTCGCCGAGGATCGCGAGGCGGCCGAACTCTGGCTGGCCAGCAAAGGATACAGCCGCGCCCGTCTGGAGGAGATCACCGCCGATGAGGTGAGCGCCGCCGCGATCGAGGGTCGTGCCGCCGCGTGACGCCTGCTTTCGACATCCATCTGGCCCGCCGTCGCAGGACGGCGGGCCGTTTTGTTTCAGGAGACAATGACCATGCTGTCCATTTCCGATCACACCCGCTGCCGCCCCGTTCCGCAAACCGTCCATGTCGCTATCTATGAGCATCGTCATGGCACGGATGTTCGTGTCTTCCTCGACGCGGCCCAAGCCCAGGCATGGCGCACCCGCATCGCCAGAGAATGGTGGCACCACGAGTTCGATGACGATCCACCGCCCGAGGATGAGATCGGCGCGGAATATTTCGAGCGGATGCTGGAGCGCGACGAGTTCTTCTCGACAATGACCTGTGAGATCGAGGGCAGCCGTCACGAGCCCACCGATCCGGCAAGCCCCGTTCCGGGCACCGGGCACGGAGGCACGACATGATGACGGTCGATGAGATCTTCGCCGACGATCGCCGCAATCCTCCCTCGGAGCGTTCGCTTCCGTGGGAGGAAACGCAGGGTGGCATCACCGTCGTCGTGGAGCCGAAACCGCATTGGGCCGAGGACATGCGCGCCTTTCGGCTCGATGCCCGTGAATATTGCCGCTACGCCGACTGGCACGCGCATGGCGCCCGAGCACGGTTCTACGGCCATATCGACACCTCCGGCGACGATGTGATGATGAAGGCCCGCGCCATGATCGCGCGCGAAATCGCCGATGGGCTTTGGGAGATGTGAGAGGCAGAGGACGGAAGGGATTGGGCGAGGTCCGGACAGGTGGAGAGAGCGGCATCCGGCCTCACTGTCCCCTTCCGCTCTCAGGAGACCTCGACCATGACAATGCCCACAACCGATCATCATACCGCGTCGATCGTGCCCGAGGATGACCGCGAGCGGTTTCTGCCCTCCCTTTTCGGGCTTCCCCTGCTGATCGTCGCCGAGAACGCCGTCTATAGCTTCATGGAGCGTCTCAGCCCGAGCGACTATGGCGGCGGCTTCTGGAACTTCTACGAATATGCGGGCCAGCCGCTGTTCATGGCGCCGACCTCCCGACCGCGTTTCCGGATCGACAACCAGATCACCGAATATAGTGGCGAGGTTTCGGCCGAGGCCGCCGGGATCATCGCCACGCTCTTTACCTTCTCCCACCTGTCGTTCCGCTATGAGTCCGACCGCCTCGTCGACGGCTATCATCGGCTCTACGACTATTCGACCCGTCACCCCGAGGCGCGGGCGATCTTCGCGGCCATCGACTGACCGCCATACGCGCCCTGCCATGCAGCGGGGCGCGTCTTTTCCCATCGCTCACACCGTCCCGCCCGGCCATCGCGCCGGGCTTCATCGTTTCAGGAGGCCGATATGCCCGACTATACCATCGAAACCATGTATCACCTGCCGGTCTACCGGCGTCGCACCTACCGGGCCGCGACGGTCGCGCAAGCCTGCCGCCTGGCCGTCGAGGACGAAGACTGGGCGGCCGGATCGCTCGATCACGATAGCGCCGAAGAAACCTTTGTCACCGGCATCTGGGACGGTGCGGATGCCGCCTGGTCCGGTTCCGCGCTCCCGGTTCCCGCGCAGTTCGAGGAGACGGTTCAGCGCAAGGCCGGGCATTTCGAGACCCTGCTCGGGCTTCTCAAGATGATGCTTGCCGATGTGCGCGCCGGCCGCGCCTCTTCGGAAGAATGGGTCGAGCGCGCGGAACAGGCCGTGGGGCTTGGCGAGGCGATCCTCGCCGGTGCGCGTGGTCCCGATCCGCAGGGACGGGACGGCGATCCCCGGCCGGATCGTGGCGAGGATGCACAAGAACATCTGTCACTCGCCGCTACGGCCGCCGAGCGCGATGCCGTTCTCACCGGCCTCCGGCTGTTGCAGCGGGCCATCGAGACCGACAGTCTCGCGCCATTGCTTCGGGACATCCTCACCAATGGCGGCGCGCATCCCGGACTCGATCCAGACGCGATCGACACATTATGCGAGCGGCTCAACATCCAGGGCGGTCACCAGGACCGTCACTAGCCGGCGCGCGGCATCACGGCGATCGTCGCATCATCGACCATGAGGCCGCCATCGCGTTCGGCGGGCACTTCTGTTCCGCCCCCGGCCTGAAACACGATCCTGATACCTGCATGGCGGTAAGGCTGGCGCGGCGGAGCATCTGCGACGGGTATCGGGCATCCTGTCAGAGGCAAAACACCACCCCCGCTTCCATTCGCAAACCTTGGTCCGATCCGTCTCTTTGCAGTCAACCCGCAGGGGGTCGGCTACGCGCGCGTGCCGCCCTCGCGGATTCGGGACATATGCCCGAACGCGCGAGGGTGATTGCAGATCCGATCAGACACTTCGGGCGCCTGTCGCGCGGGGGATGGTCCCCCGCCTCCAAAGACAGGAGCCGGAACCCATGTCTTATGCAGATGCCACCGCCTTCGCCGCCAGCCTCGCCACCACGCTGATGGTCGAGATCGTCGTGTTCCAGGCCGGGGATGGAACCCACGGCGCTTGCCCCGCCGCCGAGTTCGACGGCGACGAGGAGATGGTGGAGTTGGAGCTCGATCCGTGGAGCTGAGGCGCGAAAGCGCCTCACCCCGACGGCCCGGTGCCCAGGCGCAGCCGGGCCTTCTGCCGTCAATCGCCGCCAATTGCCGCTTGCGTGCCGGTCCGCATTGCGATCCCGGCTCGCATCGGAAAGAACTGTCGGCGATCACGACGATTTCGCTCCTTCAAGATGAAAGCCTTTTGCCATGCTCAGCCACATCGTCGTTTCCGTTCTGCTCTGCACGGCATCCTGCGAACCGGCCGAAATCCGGGTTTGGGATGGAGACTCCATCCGCCTGGGCACGACGCGGCAAGCGGAAGCGGTTCGGATCTTCAACATCGATGCCCCCGAGATCGAGGGGCAATGCGCCTCTGAATCCGATCGCGCGCTGCAAGCGAAGACCAGGCTCGCCGACCTCCTGCATGGGCGGCGCGTTGAAATCCTGCGTCAGGGCGCGGACCGCTATGGCCGGACCCTAGCCGCGATCCGCGTCCAAGGCCGTGACGTCGGCGATATTCTCGTCGGCGAAGGGCTGGCTCGAACCTGGACCGGACGCCGGGAACCGTGGTGCTGATCCACCGCCACAGAAGGAGAGTGAGAGTGCGGGCCGGATTGGCCGTGACGGGTTGCAGGCGGGAGAGAGGCTTCCGCCATCCGTCGCGGAGTATTCCCCATGACCATATCCCGCCAAACTACGTTCGCTCCCATCGGCGAAATCGTCGCGCGCGATATGCTGCCCCGGCTGCACCGCGCCCAGAGGCTGCCCCTGCACATCTCCTGCATTGGCACCGCCCGTTACGATGGTCTCGGTGATGCCGACGGTTTCGACTGCTCGGTCGTCATCGGCGAGTGTCCATCCCCGGAAGACGCCATGACCGTCGCCAGCCAGCGCGTCGCGCGCTGCGACGTCCGCCTCAGCTCGGACGATACGCTGCGTTTCCGCCCGCGCATCATGGCCATTCAGGACAGTGACAAGGGCCTGGTTCTCGCCGGAGAGGTCCGGGCCGGGATCGTCCTCTGGCAGCAACCTGTCGCGTCCGATGCCGAGGCCCGCCGGGTCGTCACCGACGCCAGCCGGCTGCGCGGCGTGGCCTTCGCGGCATCCGGGCGCGGCGATGCGGCATCCGCCCGCGATCACCGCTACCGGGCCAGCCTGCTCGAGGCCCGGCTGGTCGATCCTTTCTGGCGCGAGACCGCCGCAGAACTTCTGCGGCTGCCGCAAGCCGCCTGATTCCTCTGCAACTTTCCTATCCACTTTGCCCGGCCTTGCGCCGGGTTTTCTCATTTCAGGAGCCTGACATGGCCAACTATTTCACCCATTTCTCCTGCCTGCTCGATGTGGGCACGCCCGAGAACGCGGCCCGCGCGCTCGACCTCTACAATGCACTGTCCGAGCAAAACGCTGCCGAAGACCCACCGTCCGAGGGTTTCCTGCTCTCGATCCAGCCCGAGCATGGCGGCACGCAGCTCTGGATGCGCGACGACGAAACCGGCGATCCCGAGCACGTCATCCAGTTCGTCAAACGCTGCGCCGCCGCGTTCGGCCTGACCGGATTGTGGGGATTCCAATACGCAACCACCTGCTCACAGGCGCGGGTGAACGCCTTCGGCGGCGGCGCGCATGTTCTCGATCTCGCCACCGGCGAGACCGTGGACTGGATCTTCAGCAGCAGTTGGCTGGAGATCGTTCTCGACGGAGGCGACCCCTGTGCCTGAGATCATCGAAACCACCGTCTATCGGCTCGACGAGCTTTCCGGCGAGGCAAAGGACAAGGCCCGCGCCTGGTATCGCGAGGGAGGCTTCGACTACGACTGGTATGATGCCGTCTATGAGGATTTCCAGCAGATCGCGGAAATCCTCGGCATCCGCTTCAAGACCCGCAATGTTCGTCTTATGGGCGGCGGGTCGCGTCAGGAGCCGCGCATCTTCTTCTCGGGCTTCTGGTCGCAAGGGGACGGCGCGTCGTTCGAATGCCTCTACTCCTACCGGAAAAACGCCACGGCCGAGATCCGGTCCTATGCCCCGCAGGACAGGATTCTGCACGGCATCGCCGATGCCCTTCAGAGCGTCCAGCGGCGCAATTTCTACCAGCTTCGCGCCGAGGCAACACATCGCGGCCATTACTACCACGAATATTGCATGGCGATCGCGGTCGAGCGCGACAGCCCGACCTGGCAGGACATGACCGCCGATGCCGAAGAGATCGTGACCGAAGCGCTGCGCGATCTTGCCGACAACGATTCATTATGCACCTCATTCTAAGTGTTTGTAATCATTGGGAGTGTCGTTTGCCGAGGGTCGCGACACGGGGCATTTCGGTGCTTCAGGGCTTCGGCAACCGCATCGCTTTCAAGGTCAATGAGTCTTATCTGATGTGGCGCGTGCCGCATAACCTGTTCAGCTGGCAGGATTTTCTCCCTTATTAACCAGCGGATGACATGGTGTGACACCCTCAGTTTCGCTGCCGCCTCACCCATGGTCAGCCAACCGCTCTGCTTGTCGGCTGACGCGTAGGCTCGAATGCCATTGATCTTCCGGGTGGAGGAGACGCGCTTCGCAGTCCAACTGTGATCGCGCCCTGTGCGCAGGCTCATTCGGTTGAGCGTCGCAGCAATGTGACTGTCGCTCCACCGCCCTGCCATGGATCGGATCAGGGTCAAGGCATCGTCGGAAGTCACGTGGCCGTGCTGGCCGGGTTTGGGCTTCTTGACGCGCAGCTGGGAGTGTTGGCCACCTTGCCAGTGGATGGTCAGGATCACCTCTCGCCTTTGTTCATCGACGTCCGCGACAATGTCCTTGATCAGCGTGCGCACAAGGCGTTGGCGCGTCCGCGCGCTGACGCCAGCTGCATTCCAGACAGCGGCCATGTCTTCAGCCAAGCCCTCAAGGTCAGGCGGTGCCACTGGGACGATGGGGGCCTCACCGACGTCAACGCGCATTTTGCACGCCTCGAGACGCTGCAGGGTCGCCTCCCAGTTCCGTTCAAGCGTTGCTGCAATAAGCCGGTTCTCGGGATCGCAGGCCGCATAGCGGCGCTCGGCAAGCCCAGCCTCATATTGCGCCTTTTGCAGGTCGAGTTCTGCAGCGCGTCGCCGTTCTTCGCTGGCCTTTGTCAGCATTCGTTCCGCCTCCCTCGCTGCTTCTACCGCAATGGGCTGAACCACGCGAAGGATCTCTGCGGCGATCGCGGCGTCGATCCGCGACCCGCCAAAATGAAGACACCGGTCGTGACCAAGCATCGTGTTCATGTAGTCGCAACGGTAGACCGGGCTCAGGGCCTGGCCGGGATAAGTGACCGTGATACGGCAGCCGCATCGCGCGCAGGACATCAAGCCAGAGAGCAGCGCGCGACCGCCGCGCCCAGACTTGGCACCGCCTTTCCGACCGTGCGCATTGGCCGCCAGGTGGGCCAGATTGCGCTCATATTCTTCCCAGCCGATGTAACCCTCATGGTGGTCCTTCAGGAAGATCTCCCATTCTTCCATAGGTTTGCCATGACCGTAGGATTTGTGGGCTCGCCCATCGACGATCTCGGCGCGGGGCCCGCTTTTCCCATAGGCATAGATGCCGGCGTAAAAGGGATTCTTGAGCACCGAGATGACGTTGCGATACCGGACTGGTGTCCAATCGAATGAGGTCATGTATCGCCCTTCGGACGGGCGCGGGAACGAGAGCTTGTCCTGCGTCAGCGACAACAGGACCTGGCGGCCGCTCTTTAGCTCCCGGAAGCGGCTGAAGATCAGGCGGATGGCCTCCTGCACACGCAGATCGGGATCGAATCCAAGGCCCGCATCGCGGTGCCAAATATAGCCGATGGGCACATTGATGCGCAGTTCGCCCCGCTTGGCCTTTGACCGGGCGGCCTCGAGCATACGCGCCCGTAGAATGCCGAGTTCGAACTCGCTGATCGTTCCCTTCATGCCGAGCAACAGACGATCATTGGGTGAGCAGGGATTGTAGACGCCGTCCTGGTCGATGACCCGGGCGTCGGCCAGACCGCAAAGTTCCAGCAAGTGGTGCCAGTCACGCCCGTTTCGGGCGAGGCGCGAAGCGTCGAGGCAAAGCACTGCGCCCACGTCTCCAGCGCAAAGCCAGGCGACAAGACGCTCGAATCCCGGGCGGGCGACAGCGCCACTGGCAGAGCGCCCAAGATCATCGTCGATGACCTCGACATGCTGGAATCCATGACGTCGAGCCGTGTTCACGAGGTCGTACTGGCTTCGCTGGCTTTCAAGATTGTGCAGGACCTGACTTTGTGTCGACTGCCGCACATAAACGACGGCTTTGCGCTTCAGGATCGCCGGCGGAAGAGGGCTAAGCGCGTTCATGCGGCTCCTCCTTCCTGGTGGCTTCGGTCGCCTCCATCAGCAGGTTCGCCAGTGCCACCAGGACTGCTTCGCGCTGCCTCGGGCTCATGCCGAGCATCTTGTGGGAATCGAACGCCATAGCGACTTGGCGCGATCTTTCGGGCGGAATGGGTGTCGATCGTTTCATCGGGGGGAATCTCCAGGACTGTACCTACAGTCGAGGAGCTTACCCTTGCGCGATGCGCGGCCAGAAATTCGGCGAGTTCAACAAGGGCACCAAGCGAAACCTGCGGCTCGCCAATCGCCATACCCACACAGGCGACCGGGTCCAGCATCCAGGTCGCTATGATAACTACATGACCCGGTGCGGCTTCAATCCGCGCCATCGCACCGTTCCGGGATCTATCGACGCCTTCGCATCGCACCCGCCTCCCGAAGAGCGGATGGTACGGGTAATGAACGGTCACAAACTCGCCGATATGGGCAGAATGACCCTGAGATGGCCCGCTGGCTCTATCGCCAGCTTGAGCGCGAATACGACTACCTGACCTCGGATGAAGCCATCGACGAGGCCATCGCCGCCAACGACTACACCTTCACCAAAGCCGGACGCCGCTTCGGCTGATCCCGACAAGCGCCCCGCCTGACGGCCGGGCGCTTGTCTCATGCCCGCTCCCGCCACGGACTGAGAGGGAGAGAGCGGCCTGAAGGGATTTGAGCCGGTGCGGTCGAGAGAGAGCGCCGCGCGGCTCGGTCTCTTTCCGCTCTCCCGAGGAATCCCCCGATGAACATGATTTCCGCATCCGCGGCGGCATCCGCCACCGCGCCGCTTCCGCTCGACCATGACCCTGAGACCGCAGCCTGCGTCTTCACCGCTGCCGGTCTGCTGCTGCCGCATCTGGAGCGCGGTCAGCGTGTCGACGCCGCCACCTTGCGCAATGCCATGGAAGCCGCCTTCGGCGCTTCCGACGCGACTGGCGCATGGACCTGGAAGACCGCCTACGACGCCTGCGAGGCGGCGACGGTCCTGTTTCTGCGCAAATACGGCACTGCGCTTTTCCGTAAAGCCGGATCTCCGACGGCGATCCTGCCGCAACTCGGCAAGATCGCAGGGCTTCTGCCGACGCATACGCGCCGCTCGGAGGAAGCCCAAACCTTTCAGCAGTTCTCCACCCCGATCCCGCTCGGCTTCGCGGCAGTCACGGCGGCGGCGATCACGCCCGCCGACCGGGTGCTGGAGCCCTCGGCCGGAACCGGGCTCCTCGCCATCCTGGCCGAGATCGCGGGCGGCACGCTGCTCCTCAACGAGTTGGCCGAGGCTCGTGCCGGCCTGCTCTCCTCCCTCTTTCCGGCCCTGTCCGTCACCCGCTTCGACGCCGCCCAGATCGACGATCACCTCGATCCCGGCCTTGTCCCGACGGTGGTGCTGATGAACCCGCCCTTCTCGGTCATGGCGAATGTCGAGGGCCGGATGGCTGATGCCGCCTTCCGCCATGTCGCCTCGGCGCTGGCGCGCCTTGCGCCCGGCGGGCGGCTCGTCACCATCACCGGCGCCAGCTTCGCCCCCGACAATCCGGCATGGACCGCCTCCTGGACCCGGTTGCAGGAACGCGGCCGCGTGGTCTTCTCCGCTGCCGTCGATGGGTCGGTCTATGCCAAGCACGGCACCACCATCGACACACGGCTGACCGTCATCGACAAGCTGCCCGCCGAAGATGCGGCGGTGTTTCCGGCCGCGCCAGGTGTCGCCCCGGACGTGGCCACGCTGATCGGCTGGCTGGCGGAGCTTCCGGCCCGGCGGCCTGTCGATCCCGACGTTGCCGTGCCGGCCGCCCCATCGGCTCCTCGCCCCCCGGCGCCCCGCACTGTGCGCGGCTATGTCAACCGGAACGCGATGGCTGCGCCCGCCGCGCCTCTGGCCGAGCCGGAGGGTGTGCCGCTCACCTACGAGACCGTGGATTGGGAGCCGGCCGAGGGCGGTCGCCTGTCGGATGCGATCTATGAGGACTACGGGCTTCAGACCATCCGCATCGCCGGGGCGCAGGCGCATCCGACCCAACTCGTGCAGTCCGCCTCGATGGCGAGCATCGCGCCCCCGAAGCCCACCTATCGCCCCACGCTGCCCGCCGACATTCTCGGCAAGCTGTCCGAGGCGCAGTTGGAAACCGTGATCTATGCCGGCGAGGCCCATGGCGGATTTCTCGCCGGAGGCTGGACGGTCGATGACACGCTCGACACTCTCGCCGCTGCGCCGGAAGACGGCAAGGGCGCCATCCGCTTCCGGCAGGGCTTCATGGTCGGCGACGGCACCGGCGTCGGCAAGGGCCGGGAATCCGCCACCATCATCCTCGACAACTGGATGCAGGGGCGCCGCAAGGCGGTCTGGATCTCGAAGTCCGACAAGCTGCTGGAAGATGCGCAGCGCGACTGGTCGGCGCTTGGCATGGAGCGGCTGCTGGTCACGCCGCTGTCGCGATTCCCGCAGGGGAAACCCATCACGCTGCACGAAGGCATCCTATTTCTAACCTACGCCACGCTGCGCTCCGACGACCGCGGAGAAAGGGTTTCCAGGGTCAAACAGATCGTCGAATGGTTGGGCAAGGACTTCGATGGGGTGGTGATTTTCGACGAGGCCCACCAGATGCAGAACGCCGCCGGCGGAAAGGGAGAACGCGGCGATGTCGCCGCCAGCCAGCAGGGACGCGCGGGCCTGCGCATTCAGCACGCGCTGCCGAATGCCCGTGTCGTCTATGTCTCGGCCACCGGCGCCACCACCGTCCACAATCTCGCCTATGCGCAGCGGCTCGGCCTCTGGGGCGGCGAGGATTTCCCGTTCCAGACCCGCGCCGAGTTTATCGAGGCGATCGAGGCCGGGGGCGTTGCGGCGATGGAGGTGCTGGCCCGCGACCTGCGGGCGCTCGGCCTCTACACTGCCCGGTCGCTGTCGTTCAAAGGCGTCGAATATGAATTGCTCGACCACGAACTGACGCCGGAGCAGATCCGCATCTACAACAGCTATGCCGATGCTTTTTCCGTGATTCACAACAACCTGGACGCTGCGATGCAGGCCGCCAATATCACCGGCGGCGATGGCGGTTCCGGCACGCTGAACCGGCAAGCCAAATCCGCCGCCCGCTCGGCCTTCGAGAGCGCCAAGCAGCGCTTTTTTGGGCACCTGTTGACGAGCATGAAAACCCCGACGCTCATCCGGTCTATCACGGCCGATCTGGAAGCGGGTCATTCCTCGGTCATCCAGATCGTTTCGACCGGCGAGGCGCTGATGGAACGGCGTCTGGCGGAGATCCCCACCGAGGAATGGGGTGATCTGAAAATGGATTTGTCGCCTCGCGAGTATGTCCTGGATTACCTCGCTCATTCCTTCCCGGTGCAGCTCTACGAGCCCTTCACCGACAGCGAAGGAAACCTGTCCTCGCGCCCGGTCTATCGCGACGGCCAGCCGGTCGAGAGCCGCGAAGCCGTAGCCGGGCGCGACGAGATGATTGCCAGTCTGGCATCGCTGCCGCCGGTCCCCGGCGCGCTGGACCAGATCATCCAGCATTTCGGAACCGACACGGTGGCCGAGGTGACGGGGCGCTCGCGCCGTATCGTCCGCAAGCGCGGCGTGACCATTGATCGCCTCGTCGTGGAGAACCGTGCTGGTTCGGCGAACCTCGCGGAAACTCAGGCCTTCATGGACGATGGCAAGCGCGTGCTGGTTTTTTCCGACGCGGGCGGCACCGGCCGCAGCTATCATGCCGAGCTTTCGGCGAAGAACACCCGCCTGCGGGTCCACTATCTCCTCGAAGCGGGTTGGAAGGCCGATGCCGCCATCCAGGGCCTCGGCCGCACCCACCGCACCAATCAGGCGCAGCCGCCGCTGTTCCGGCCGATCTCGACCAATGTGAAGGCGGAAAAGCGGTTCCTCTCGACCATCGCCCGCCGTCTCGACACGCTGGGCGCGATCACGCGCGGCCAGCGCCAGACCGGCGGCCAGGGCCTGTTCCGGCCCGAGGACAACCTGGAATCGCAGTATGCACGCGATGCACTGCGCCAGCTCTACCTGCTGCTGGTGCGCGGCAAGGTCGAGGGATGCAGCTTGGAGCGGTTCGAATCCGCCACCGGGCTGAAGCTGATGGACTCGAACGGCATCAAGGACGATCTGCCCGCCATCACCACCTTCCTCAACCGGCTGCTGGCGCTGACCATCGAGCTTCAGGGTATCCTGTTCACCACCTTCGAGCAGCTTCTGACCGCAAGGATCGAAGGTGCCATCGCCTCGGGCACCTATGACGCCGGGCTGGAGACTTTGCGCGCCGAGAGCTTCGTGGTGGCGGATCGGCAGGTGATCTACACGCACCCGCGCACAGGGGCGGAAACCAGCCTGCTGACCATCACCGAGCGCAGGCGCAACCACCCGGTGACGCTCGACGCCGCCCTGGCGGAACTCGACGATCCGCGCGCGAAGCTGCTGATTAACGAGCGCTCAGGGCGCGCCGCAGTGCAGATCCCGACCACCAGCGTCATGCTGGACGATGGCGAGATCGAGCGCCGCGTCCGCCTGATCCGGCCGATGGAAGCGCAGAATGTCCCGGTCAGGATGATGGGCGAGACCCATTGGGTCGAAGCCGACAGGGATGCCTTCGCTACCGTCTGGCAGGCGGAACTCGCGGAGGTGCCGGAGTTTGCCGAGTCCACCCTGCATATGGTGACGGGGCTCCTGCTGCCGATCTGGAAGCGGCTGCCGAACGACTCCACCCGCGTCTATCGGCTCCAGTCTGACGCGGGCGAGCGCATCATCGGTCGCAAGGTCTCCCCGGCCTGGGCGGCCAATGCGACCGAGACCGGCATCAACTCGGTCACGCCGGACGACGCTTTCGCGGCGCTGCTGGAAGGTCGGACCATCCTCGACCTCGCCGAGGGCCTCCAGCTTCGCCGGGTCCGCGTCATGGGGGCAAACCGGATCGAGCTGTCGGGTTTCACCGACACCATGCGACAGCGGCTCACGGCCTATGGTCTCTTCCACGAGATCATCTCCTGGAAGCTGCGCATGTTCGTGCCGGTCGATGCCAGCGGCCCGGCGATCCTCGCCAAGCTCTTCGACCGCTGGCCGGTCGAGCGGATCGGCGAGCGGGAGGCGGCCTGATGCCTCGTCACGACGCATCCGAACTGGCGATCCGTCTCGGCCGGGAGGCCGAGGCGGTCTGCCGTCACTACCTGTCGTCCGGTCATCGCGCCGGGCGATACTGGCTGGTCGGCGACGTCCAGAACAATCCCGGCCGGTCCATGTTCGTCCGTCTTACCGGTCCTGCCTCGGGCAAGGGCGCAGCTGGCAAATGGACCGACGCATCGACCGGGGAGCATGGCGATCTGCTCGACGTCATCCGCGAGGCGCTCGGTCTGGTCGACTTCAGAGACGTGGCCGAGGAAGCGCGCCGTTTCCTCGCGCTCCCGCATCCCGAACCGGAGTCGACGAGGATGCCGACCGGCAGCACATCCAGCAGCGCGCCCGGTTCGCCTGAAGCGTCGCGCCGCCTCTTCGCCATGGCGCAGCCGATCTGCGGCACCCTTGCGGAGACCTACCTGCGCGGGCGGGCGATCACATCCCTCTCGGGCACTACCGCGCTGCGCTACCATCCCAGGTGCTATTACAGGCCCGACGAGCATTCGCCCACCGAGATCAGGCCGGCACTCGTTGCCGCCGTCACCGATCTTGCCGGCCACCAGACCGGCGCGCATCGCACCTGGCTCGCCCCGGACGGTTCCGGCAAGGCGGCTGTCGAGACACCGCGTCGGGCAATGGGCGACCTTCTCGGCCACGCTGTCCGCTTCGGCACCGCCGCTGAGGTTCTCGCCGCCGGCGAGGGCATCGAGACCGTGCTGTCGCCCCGTCAGGTTCTGCCCCGCTTGCCGATGCTGGCGGCGCTTTCGGCCGCTCACCTCGCCGCCATCCTGTTCCCACTGAGCCTGCGCCGGCTCTATGTCGTCAGGGATCGCGACCCGGCCGGGGACGGTGCAAGAGACGGCCTGGTTGCCAGAGCAGCGAGCCTCGGGATCGAGGCGATGTCGCTCACGCCGCGCGAGGGCGATTTCAACGATGATCTGCGACGCCACGGCGCCGATGCCCTCCGGGCGGCCTTGACGGATCAGCTTCATCCCGAAGACGTCCGCCGTTTCATGGAAGGGTGAGGGCGTGATCGGTCCCGGAGGCGCGGCCCAGCTTCGCCCCCTGCCGGTTTCGGTCTCAGGTCATCGCCAGGAGCATCCTTCGTCGGAGAGTCCCGCACCCACGGCCTTCGGAGAGGGCGATCGGCGCACAAGCGGGACGGGCAGGCAATGGCCGCGTCCGGCTAATTTCCGCCGGCGGCTGCGCCGCCTTTGCATCGCGAAAGGCAAATTAGCCGCACCCGGCCATCAAGGCCCTCGCGGAGCGGGCGAGGGCTGCCAACCCGTCCCGCCCGTGCGCTTCGACGCCTGCGAAGGCCGCGATGGGCGCGGTCTCCAGACGAAGGACGCTCCCGATGACGAACGAAACCTATTCCGCAGGCGACGAGCCGCTCCACAGCTCCTCCCAGACCGATCACGCCCTCTCCGAACTCCAGCTCTACGGCTGGCACCCGTTCCAGGACGAACCCGATCCGAGGCCGCTGCCCGAGGGCAATACCGTCGCCGCCGCCGTCACCGACATCTTCGACGCTCTCGTCTCGACGCTTGGCGACACCCGCCTCGAGCCCGATCTCGAAGAGCTGCTCTGGGGGACCGTCAATCTCTTCCATCGCGCCACCGGCCGGGTGGAACGCGATCTCGACGACAACGAGCAGGCGCAGCGCCGGATGCAGCGGGAACAGGACGGCAGCGAGGTCAAGAGCGTCGAACTCGAACGCCTCACGGCCGAGGGACAGACCCTGATCGAGCGGCGCGCCAGCATGGAACTCTTCCGCGACCTCGCCGCCGAGGCTTTCGAGCACCACACCGGCAGCGCCTGGCGGCCGCGAAGCGGCTCGATGGTCAACCATCGCAACCTGACCGCCGCGATGATCGACAGCCGCGACTTCCTTGCCGCGAAGCGTCGGGCCGAGACCGAGGTGATGCTGCCTGCCGGCCCGAAGGTGGCCCTGACCGGCGGCGCCGATTTCAACGACCACCATCTGATCTGGGCGAGGCTCGACCAGGTCCATGCGAAACATCCGGAGATGGTCTTGCTGCATGGCGGCTCGCCGAGGGGCGCGGAATTGATCGCCTCCCGCTGGGCCGATCACCGCAAGGTGCCCCAGGTCGCCTTCCGGCCCGACTGGACGAAACACGCCAAGGCCGCGCCCTTCAAGCGTAACGATGCCATGCTGGACGTGTTGCCGGTCGGTGTCCTCGTCTTCCCCGGTACCGGAATCCAGGAGAACCTCGCCGACAAGGCCCGCAAGCTCGGCATCCCGGTCATGAAGTTCGACGGTGGGGCGTAAGCCCCGCCGTCTGGCACTTGGCGTCCGATCAGTGCCGTCTGCTATGCGGACCGAACGGGCGCTCTCGCCAGTCGGTCCTTGTCGCAAATCATGTCGCAAGTGGAGTGGCACCTGCGACAAAGGCTTGCGACACGAGAAGCTGGGATTTTCCGGCGTGGCCGATCTGTTGCAGGTTTTAGGAATTGTGCGACAAGAGAGCCGCCACGCGCTCACCCAGCTCGTCGGCAACCTGCCGAACTTGTCGCCTCCATGCGCGCCAGTCATCTTCCACCGTGCCGAGATACACCCCTCTCGCATGGGAAATCAGCACGGCCGCGTCAGCATCCAAACGGGGCATAGCCCATTCGGCAGCAACGTCCTTCGGGACAAACTCTCCTGTGACCAGCGTTCGCCACATGCGCGCGAGGGTCAGCAGGACGTTACGCTCGTCGCCTTCCAATGTGCCAAGGAGTGCAGGGAGCGCATCCCCAATCGCCCGGCGTATGTCGGAATCAGGAATGACCGGCAGCAGCTTGACGGGATCGGGGCCGATCAATGCTCGCGCCTCCTGCCGTGCCTGCGCCAGCAGCAAGGTAAGTTCGGGATCAGACACCGGCTCCGGCACCTCTCCGGCCTCGAAGGCGTCCCGCAACCACTCGCCATAAACGAACTCGCTGCGAGCTGGATAAGCGGATGCCGTGAGGTCGGCTCGATGAAAAACAATCAACTCAAGAGGACGTCGGCCGGCGTCGTCGGTAGGATAACGGCCGGAAACTTTCAATAACTCGGCCACGAGGAACCTGCGATCTGCATGTGTCAGGGGCCGGCTGACGATCACAAGTAAATCTACGTCGCTGTTTGGCCGCAGACCACCAGCCACCGCCGAGCCATGCAGATAGACGCCTAGAAGCGAGGTCCCAAGGCAGTTTTCAACAATTGAAAGTGCTCTGGATGCCTCAACAGGAATTTTCGTTTCATCGTTTTTCACGCTCATACCAGCTTCTTTGTCGCAAAAATCCCGAAACCTGCGACAGCCTTCCTTCACGATTTTCTCCGTGCCGCAGACGATAGCCTGGATCGCAGAAACTCTCGATCTGTTTCCATAACTGTTCCAATCGGCAGCGTCATGAACTGGTTCGGCCCCGTGAACAGCATCCAGCAGTCGGGACGTTCCCAGATCTCGGTGATGGTCGACCAGGGGAGCCGAGCCTCCCCAAGCTCGGATATGACCTCGAAGCCGTCATCGCGGAAAACAAAATCCGCCTGGCGGGACGGCATACGGCGAAACTTTCCGACCGTGTTTCGATAATGCGCGACCCACATCCCGACGATCAGGCAAGGCGGAAGTAGCACGACGACGCCGATGACGCCGATCGGCCAACCGCGTTCGCCGCTCCAGAGCAGCCATGCCAAGGCGGCGATCATCACGGCTTCGACAGACCATAGTCCTTTCTGTTCGGCGATCCCGCGCCGCCAGACGAACGCCTTGACGGCGCTTTCCAGCATTTCCCTTGTATAGGTGACCGAAGTCCTCCTGCCGTCCGCCATCACGTCCCTGCTTCTGCTTTCCGCGAGTTTTCATGACCCGCGACAACTGTTCGATCACCTCACGAAATCACATCCGTCCATCATAGCTTTCCGACTGCCGAGGTCCAATGACGGCGCGCGGCGGAATGTTGCTGCGTCGACGATGGTCATAACTTGACGGGCGCGATCGTCGGGTGTCTCATTGGCCTGCGAAGAACCGGCGAAGCAGCAAAGTCGCAGGCGGAGCGTATCTCCCGGCAGCCTGACGTGATCCCGCAATGTTCATGTGGAGGTTTCCATGACCCTGATCCTGCTCGCCATCTTGCTCACCATCATGATGTGCGTCATCGCCTATAATCTTGCGATCTATGCCTTGCCGGTGATGGTCGCCATTTCTGCCGCCCAATATGCCTGGGGCGCCGGGGCCGGCGTTCTGCTGTCCGGTATGGCCGCGGCCGCCGCCGCGCTGCTTTCCATCGCGCTGGTGATCGTCGTCGTCGGCTTTGCCCGCAACCCCGTCCTGCGCCTGGCCGCGCTCGCTCTCTTCGCCGTGCCGGCCGTCGTCGCGGGCTATGCGCTCGTCCATGGCGTCACGAAGAACATGCTCGATCCCGGCATCGGGCTGATGCTCCTTTGCGGCGCGGGCGGTCTGGTTATCGGAATTGCCGCGATGCTCAATCTCAACGCGCTCGGCGAGGCGGTGCTTTCGCGCTGAGGCGAAGGATGCGATCCGACGCGCCATGAAACCCGGCGGCCTGCGCCGCCGGGCTTGGGGCGCCCGCACGATGATCAGGCGGTCATATCATCGTAGCACTTGCCTCTATCGCTGCCGGCCCGCGCGGCCCGGCGTGGAAATCCGTCATCGGGACGACCCCACAGCCATGGCGGTTAATCCTTGCTGCATCGGCACGTCGTATTGCGAATACCGCCACGAACACCTTCAATGCCGGTTCTCGCAACGCTGCGGGACCAGGCCTTGCGCTGTCGAAGCCCAAGCGATGCCCTGTCGCGCCCGGAAGCCCGATAGCCCCGTCGTTCTCATCCCGCATGACATAGCCTTCCGGCGGCGAGCGCGGGCGGGCCGGGAATAGAAGGCGGGTGGACAGGTCCGGTGCCGGGCGGTTCCGGTTCAGGGGCTGATGGGCCGCTGCTACCGGCGATGACGATGGAAATGGCTTTGCATCTCCGTTTCGCTCCTGAAGGCACCAATCCCTCCGACTGACTGATCCCCTAAGTCCGTTCGGTTTCCACCAGCAACCCCCGCGGCTCCGGACCGTGTTGCCGCGCAGGACGCGGCTGCCCGCCCCACTCCGGGCCTTGGGGGCAAGCTGCCGCCGGGCGGCAGTTGCGGGAGTCTCCCGACGGCCTTGGCCGGGTCTCGTCGGAGGGACGGTCCCTCCGAGGAAGCAACGGAGAAAACCCATGCAGAACATCGTCATCCTCGCCGGCAACATCGGTCAGGCCCCCGAAACCCGCACCACCCAGGGCGGCACCGGCATCACCCACTTCACCCTGGCCACCTCGCGCCCCCGCTACTCGGAAGGCCGCGTCGTCCGCGACGAGAACGGCTATCGGGTCCAGGACACGGAATGGCACCGCATCACCTGCTTCAACGGCCTCGGCAAGACGGTCCAGCAGTATTGCGAGAAGGGCATGAAGGTTCTGGTTCGTGGCCGCATCCACTACTCGAAGTGGACCGACTCCGCGGGCGTTGACCGCTACGGTTGCGAGGTCATCGCCGAGACGGTGGATTTCCTGAGCCGGGCGAAGCAGACCGAGAACGACGACGGCAAGTTCATCGACGACGATGACATCCCCTTCTGAGCGGGACGCCCGGAGCCCGGCGGCGCAAGCCGCCGGGTTTCCTCATGGTTGCGCCTATCACCCCCGCAAAGAGGGGCTCCCCGGTCGGATCGACCGGCCGCGAAGCCCTGATGAGAGGGGGCGAGCCGCCCCTCTCAAACTCACCCCATGAGGGGTCAGGGCAGAGCCCCGCCCCCTCAAACTCCCCCACCCATGGAGGGGGTTCCCCTCCAAACCACCCCTTTGGCGTTGCGCCGAATATTGTCGCGGCCCCTGGTCGGGGCCGCGGGCTCTTCTCTCTCTGACTTCGGATCATGCACCAGCCACTCCGGCGTCAAGGACTGCGCGGTTCCCCCAATTTTCAGCCAATGCCCGAGGGCATCGTCAGAAAATCGGCTCCCCCGCTCGCCGCCGCTGGCGGTCGCTGCGCGCTCCCTGACCCCTCGCGGCTACAGTGCAGGCTCCTTCCGTCAGAGAGCGAAAGGAGACATGATATGAATAATCACAAGATCATCAGCATCGATGGTGGCAGCGCAGCCTACTGGCGCGAGCGGAAACTTGCCTTCCGCCTCATCCGAGAAGCCGAACTGGCGGCGGAGCGGCTGGCAAATGCGCCGATGTATCTGCATGGCGGCTATGACGAGGACGGCGATGTGATCCCCATCGAAAACCTCGGTCCCCATGACGACATGGAGGACGCGATCCGGGCCATCGAGGCCGACCCGACCGCGGTGAGCATCCTCGTCGCCCAGCGTATTACCCGGATCGGCGGATACGACATTGCGTCCGTCATCTGCAAACTCGGTGCCGACTGAGGCCCAGACGAGAGGCGGCGCAAGCCGCCTCTCGTCTTTGCTTCGTCGTCACAAGCCCCGATGGCCGGATCGACCGGCCACCAGGGCTGATGAAAGGGGGACAAGCCACCCCTCTCAAACTCTCCCCATGAAGGAAGGGGCCAGCCCCCTCCTTCAAACAACCTCCCCAAGGGAAGGGCCGAAGCCCCTCCCTTGAACCCTCCCATGGGAAGGAGGCGACGGTTCCCTCGCCCTCCTTCCCAAACCCATCCTCCTCTCCCTGGGCCTGTCGGGCCGTATTCCCAGGACGTCATCGGTGTGCCCCCCCCCGGCGACCGAATCAGATGCGAGGCCGCGGGGCCAGTTTTCTCAAGATCAGGAGTTTTCGCGCAGAAACAGATTGGCGCGGCGCGATGGAGCGACTAAAATAGTCGTAGTTCTGGAGTGCGTGCAGGTCCGAATGGGAGGTGATCATGTATGATCACCGCCCGACAGTCACGGGCCGCGCGTGCGTTGCTGGGTTGGACACAGGAGACGCTCGCTGACAAGGCCCGCGTATCGCTTACCGCGCTCAAGCGCCTCGAATCCGAGAACGGACTCGAGGTCTATGAATCTACGCGCGACGAAGTTCGCCGGGCGCTCGAAGCTGCCGGGATCGTTCTGCTGTCCACGGACAAGGGCGAAGGCGTGCTGCTTCTTCACGAAGGCAGCAACGCGCAACGGTGATGTCGCGGCCGCCGCGACGGCCCGTGCTCGCCCAAAAGGGATAGCCATCTCCCATCGGAGATGGTTAACAAAACCGTTACCGACGGCGATGAGAAACTGATGGGACAGGCAATACAGGCGTTTCTGGACAAACCACCGCCAGGCGACACGCTCACATCCTATGATCGCGAGCATATGAAGCTCTATATGCGGCTGCTGGACGCCGAGCGCGACGGTGCCGACTGGCGCGAAGCGGTGCGGGTTCTGTTCGGGCTCGACCCCGATCGCGATCCCGTGCAATGCCGCTCGATCCATGACGCCCACCTTGCCCGCGCGCATTGGATGACCGAACAGGGCTATCGCGACCTGGTCCGCGAAAGCCAGCGCAAGGGCTGATCGCGATGCGTGCCGCGTAACACCTGTCAACCCGCGCCTGCCTTCCAGAACTCAACCCGAGCGGGAATCCTGAGTCGTCCAAATTCCCTGGAAAAGACTCGGGAGGCAGTGATGACCCCTGACGCATCGACCTGGCGTTCTGCGGCGGAATACGACCATCTGGATGCGCTGACGGCATCCGACCTCGCATGGGAATGGCTTCGCCGCAATGACGCCTATGACACCGACTTCGAAGCCTCGCTTGCTGGCCATGGAGACCCCGAACCGCTGACCGAACACATCCGGCAGCGGTGGGGGTTGCGATTTCCCCGTCGATCCGCTCACTGCCCCACCTGAGGCCGCCGTCCTCTGGATGCCGCATGAGGACACGAGCGCGATCCTGTTGACGCCAGCCCCGCCGGCATTCGAGGACAGCCTCGGCCATGTCCCGGCCATCTGGCGCGTCCACCTCACGATGGCCAGCGCCGGTGGCGATTTCCGTTTCGCGCTCGGCAACGGGCAGATGCTCCAGATCCTCGACAGCGCCGCCAGCGGCGAAGCGATTACGGTGGCCGTGGTTCCGCTCGGTCTCGACGGCTTCGACCGGATCGAAGCGATCCGCCGCTTCCTCTCGGCCCTGCACGGTCGCGCCATCCCGCCCGACACGCGCCTGACCCGGCAGCAGCGCGCACGTCTCCGACGGATGCTCCGGGCTTTTGACGGATACAGGGCCGGCGCGACCCAGCAGGAAATCGCGCAGGTCATCCTGCACACTGAGCGTCTCGACCGCGAGGAATGGCAGGCATCCTCGGCCCGCCATGCCATCAAGGCGCTCCTGCGCGATGCCCGTGCCATGGTCGCGGGCGGCTATCGAAAACTCCTGCGCCATCGCCATCCAGGATAGCGCAACATCCTGCGCCCGATGGTGGGCGATTTCGATACCCCCCAACTTCGCCCTGCACCTCGCCGCTTCTTCTTCGCCACCGTGGTCCTTGTCCGCCGCTGATCCGCAGCGGCCGCCGCAACACCACGGAGGCCCGTTCCATGCCGCATGAACCCGTCATTCTGCCGCCGCGCTTCCTGCGCACCAAGGAAGCGGCCGACTTCCTCAGCCTGTCCGCCCGCACGCTGGAAAAGCACCGCACCTACGGGACCGGCCCCGCCTATCGCAAGCTCGGCGGCCGCGTCGTCTATGCCATCGACGATCTCGAAGCCTGGGCCGCGCGGGGCGCAGTTACCTCGACCTCCGATCCGCGCGGTTCCGTCCTGCCAGCCAAGCGTCAGACGCTGCCCGCCGGTCCGCAGCCCGGCCGCTACGCCCGCTGAGCGCAGTGGGTTCCATCCATGACGGCGCGACGTCGATCCCTTTCCGAGCGCGGGCAGCTCGATCTGTTCCGGGCGCTCCCCGGCGACTTCGCGCCCCGAGACGCGCAGGATCTCATGGCCTATCCCTTCTTTTCCCTCGCCAAGTCGAAGCGCATCGCGCCGATCGACTTCACCGCAGGCAGCGTGAGCATCCGGGTCGAGGCGGTTCCCGATCACGGCATGGCCACGATCTGGGACGCCGACATCCTGATCTGGGCGGCGAGCCAGATCGTCGAGGCGCGCGACGCCGGGCTTCGCACCTCGCGGCTCATGGTCGCCACACCTTATGAAATCCTCCGCTTCATCGGGCGCGGCACATCGGTACGCGATTACAAACGCCTGAAAGCCGCGCTCGATCGGCTCCAGTCCACCACCGTCACCACCACGATCCGCCAGCCGGCGGAAGGTCGCCGCCACCGCTTCTCCTGGATCAACGAATGGAAGGAGCGCACCGATCGCTGCGGCAAAGCCGACGGCATCGAGATGATCGTGCCGGACTGGTTCTATCAGGCCGTCCTCGATGACGCGCTGGTGCTCACCATCGACCGGACCTATTTCGATCTGACCGGGGGCCTCGAACGCTGGCTCTACCGGATCGTCCGCAAGCATGGTGGACGCCAGCGCAGAGGCTGGCGCTTCGACTTCCGCCACCTGCACCAGAAATCCGGCAGCCTGTCGCCGTTCAAGCGCTTTGCCTTTGAACTGCGCGACATCATCCGCCGCCAGCCGCTGCCCGGCTACACCCTGTTTCTGGAGATCGAACTCGGCGGCCGCGCGCTGCTCACCTTCGAGCCGATCCTGCCCTGTGGAAAACCTGTGCAAGGCCTCGTGCCATCCGGAACCCGGAAAGGCGTGCCATCGGGAACCGGGGTCGCGTGCTATGGGGAACCCAAACCCGCCCTAACATCCTGCACAGAAACACGAAATCGCGCCCTTAACTTAGAGTCTAACAAAGAGTCTAACCTTGAAGAGCGCGCGCGCGATGTGGAAAACCTCATCCGCGACACCGCGAAAAGCCTCAGCATCGCCGGGAAGAAAAGGGAAACTGCCGCCTCGCACGCATCCCGATCGGGCTCTGCTCAGAACGGGACGTCAGGCACCGACGATCCCCCTGCGCCCCGCCTTCCGCTCGATCCGCCGGAGGGCCTGCGATGATCATCGCGCTCCTCAACCAGAAGGGCGGCGTCGGAAAGACGACCCTGGCCCTGCATCTCGCCGGTCAACTGGCGAGCCGGGGCAGCCGCGTCACCCTGATCGACGCCGATCCGCAAGGCTCTGCCCTCGACTGGTCGCAGCAGCGCGCGCGTGAGGGCCTGCCACGCGCCTTCGGCACCGTTGGCCTGGCGCGCGATACGCTGCACCGTGAAGCGCCCGAACTCGCCCGCGACGTCGATCACGTTGTCATCGACGGGCCGCCGCGTGTCGCCGGGCTCATGCGCTCGGCGCTGCTCGCCGCCGATCTGGTGCTGATCCCGGTGCAGCCCTCGCCGTTCGACGGCTGGGCCTCGGCCGAGATGCTGTCCCTCCTTGCGGAGGCCCGCATCTACCGGCCGCAGCTCATCGCCCGCTTCGCGCTCAACCGCTGCGGCGCCCGCACCGTCATCGCCCGCGAGACGGCCGAAACACTGGCCGACCACGATCCGCCGATGCTTTCCAGCGCCATCGGCCAGCGCGTCGTCTTCGCCGACGCCGCGCAGTCCGGGCGGCTCGCCAGCGAGATCGACCGCCAATCTCCCGCCGCCCGTGAGATTGCCGCGCTCACCGCCGAGATCGAAGGGCTGGGCATCGGGAGGGCAGTGCGATGACCGTCCTCACCGGCGACTGCCGTGAAGAAATGCCCTGGCACGCGCCCTATGACATGATCCTCGCCGATCCGCCCTATGGCGACACTTCGCTCGCCTGGGATCGGCGCGTCGAGGGCTGGGTCGCGCTGGCGCGCGCCGCCCTCCGGCCGACCGGCTCGCTCTGGGTCTTCGGCTCGCTGCGCTGCTTCATGGCGACGGCCGACCGCTTCACTGACGCCGGCTTGCGGATCGCACAGGAGATCGTCTGGGAAAAGCAGAACGGCACCGGGTTTCATGCCGACCGCTTCAAGCGGGTGCATGAACTGGCCGTCCAGTTCTATCCCGCCGAGACGGCCTGGCGCGACATCTACAACGACGTCCAGACCACGCCCGACGCCACCGCGCGGACGGTTCGCCGCAAGCAACGTCCTCCCCATACCGGCCGGATCGACGCCGGCCATTATGTCAGCCAGGACGGCGGGCCGCGCCTCATGCGCTCGGTCATCTATCTGCGCAACTGCCACGGCCGTGCGATCCATCCGACCGAGAAACCGTCCGCCCTGCTGGAAATCCTGATCCGCACGAGTTGCCCGGAAGGCGGGCTGGTCGGCGACTGGTTCGCCGGGTCCGGCGCGGCCGGGGAAGCCTGTCGGCTTTCCGGCCGGCGCTACATCGGCTGCGAGATCGACCCCGACATGGCCGAGCGCGCGCGGGCGCGCATCGCCATGGTGCTGCCGTTTCACCACGGAGGCGCGTCATGACGGGGAGGAACGAGAAGCGCGGCTTTGCTGCCCGCCCGGCCGATCCCGATGGCTGGATCAGGGCCGGTGACACGCCGCCGGAGCGCGGCGGCGATGCCGCGGTCTATTCCGCCCGCCTGACGATCGACATCACGCCCGAGCTTCGCGGGCGGATCAAGATCGCCGCGATCCGGCGGGGTGGCACCGTCACCGACATGCTGCGCGACCTGCTCGCGCGCGAATTTCCCGACACATCAGGAGAGCGCTCATGATCGGCGCCGCAGCTCATGAAGATGACATGACCCGCGTGGAACTGACGTGGGTGGAAAAGAAGATCGAGTTCTGGATCAGGTTCGGTCAGGAGGCCGGGGAACATATCCTCGACCGCAGCCGCCGCACCGTCTCTTTCCGTCCCGGCGCCGTGTTCGCCTTCGTCCGTTGGGCGGCGAATGACTATGGCACCGTCATCTCGCGGATCGACATCGTGCGCGCCGTTGCGCCCGGCAGCGCTTATCAGACGCTGCCCTTCGTGCGTCCCGGCGGCGAGATTCTGCTGAAGATCGAGGGCTGGCCGAAGGTCGAGGATGTCCTTCGCCATGTCGATGCCATCGAGGCGCTCGGCATCGATCCGGCCGAGGTCGATCCCGATCACTGGCGCCATGTCGCCCACTGGATGAACGCGAGCGAAGCGCCGCGTCCCTATACCGTGGATCGCCATGACGCATGGCTCCGGCGCCGGGAGATCGGCAAATGACCCGCGCCCGCTATGTCATGCTGACGGCGGCGGCGCTCGCCACCGTCATCGCCAGCATCGGTCCGACCGCACCCAAGCTGGTCTGGAACGCATCGGCCAGCGTGCCGATCGGCTTCTACACCATCGCGCCGGCGGACCGGCTCGAGGTGCCCGATCTGGTCGCCGTCATGCCGCCCGAATCCGTCGCCGGTTTCATGGTCGCGCGCGGCTACGTCGCCCGCGACGTGCCGCTCCTCAAGCATGTTGTCGGCCTGCCCGGACAGCGCCTGTGCCGTGACGGCCGCGCGATCACGGTGGACGGGATCGAGTTGGGCGAGGCGCTGGAACGCGACAGCCGGGGCCGCGACCTGCCGGTCTGGCAGGGCTGCCGCACCATCGCCGAGGACGAGATATTCCTGATGAACCTCGATGTCGGCGACAGCCTCGACGGCCGTTATTTCGGGCCGTTCCCCGCCTCGGCGGTGATCGGCCGGGCCATTCCGCTTTTCACCGACGAGGACGGCGATGGCCGCCTCGTCTGGCGCGCGCCGGAGCGGTGACGTTGCGCCCATGGCGGGGCGTGCGAGCGGCCCGCATCCCATCCACCGCATGAGGAAGGAGCCTCCAATGCCACAGATCGGTCAATTCACCCGCACCCCGTCCGGCTATTCCGGACAGCTTCGCACGCTCTCGCTCGACCTGGAACTGACCTTCGTTCCGGTCGACAATGCCGACTCGGAGAAGGCACCGGCCTACCGCATCCATCTCGGCGACGAGGATGGCCCGGAAGTCGGCGCGGGCTGGAAACACACCGGCGAAAGCGCGGGACCGTTCGTCTCGGTCCTGCTCGACGATCCCACCTTCCAGCAGCCGATCCGCGCCCGCCTGTTCCAGTCCGACGACGAAGGTCGCGACTGGAGCCTGCGCTGGACCCGTCCGAAGAAGCGCGACGAGCAGGACTGACCATGATCATTCCCTGCACCCATCCCGCTACGGGAAGATGCGGCGCTCGTCGCCGCATCATCCTCCTTCTTCTTTCCGGCCTGTTGATCCCGGTCATCGTCGCGCCGCCGGTTCTGGCGCAGATCACCGTGCCGGATCGCGCCGTCACCGCGCATCCGCACGACGCCCATATCGCCGAGGCATCGCAGCGTTTCAGTATCCCCGCAGCATGGGTCATGGCCGTGATGCGGGCCGAAAGTGCGGGCGATACGCGCGCCGTTTCGTCGGCTGGCGCGATGGGGCTGATGCAGGTGATGCCCGACACCTGGGCCGGGCTGCGCATCCGTCATGCTCTCGGCCATGATCCCTTTGATCCGCGCGACAATATCCTCGCGGGAACGGCGTATCTGCGCGAGATGTGGGACCGATACGGCAATGTGGCCGCGATGCTCGCGGCCTACAATGCCGGTCCCGGCCGCTACGACGAATACCGCGCGACGGCTCGTCCGCTGCCGGCCGAGACGCGCGCCTATGTCGCCGCGATGACCCCGATCCTGCTCGGTCAGCGGCCTACCGGCAGCGGCTCGGCGGTCGCTCCGCCGCCCGACTGGCGCGAAGCGGCGATCTTCGTGGCGCGTGAGATCGGTGCTTCCGCTGCCGATCCCGCGTCCCCCGACCGCACGCCGGACGACGCCCCTTCGCTCCTCCCGGCTGCACCGGAGTCGCTCACCGCCTTGCAGCTCGAGGGCCTCTTCGTCACCCGCAATGCAGGTGGGGACCAGCCATGAGCGGCGGCAACGCAATTCGCATCCTGTCGGGCGCTGGCGTGTCATGGAGGGCGCGAGGGGTGGCGGCAGGCACCACGACCGAAGGATGGCGAGATAAAAAGGCGCACGGTGCGCTTCGGTTGGGCGGTTGTTTTTGCAGGATTTTCCGGCGCGTTCCGCACCGTGCGGCGCTGGCGCGCACCGTGCGCTGCGCGCCCATCTTCCTGATATTCCACATCCTTTTGCACTGTGCGGGGTTGGCCCATGTCCGATGACAGCGAGTTCCGCATCCGTTCAGGGCGCATCCGCTCGACCCGCGCGCAACAGGCCCGGCCCTTCATCGCCCAGGCGCTCGCCGCCGCCCAGAAGGCCGGCGGGCGCGTCTCGCGCTCCGGCAAGATCACACCCGGCAATCGCTCACGCTTCGGGCGTGGCCAGCGCGCCAGCATCCAGGCCAATCGCCTGCTGAGCGGGCGCTCGCGCATCGTCGTCATCAAGACCCGCGTGGTGCGCCATACCGCGCGTTCCGCCCCGCTGGGCGCTCATCTGAATTACCTGCGCCGCGACGGCGTGACCCGCGACGGGGAAAAGGCGCGGATGTTCGGCCCGGAAATCGACGACATGGATGCCGGCGCCTTCGCGGAAAGGTGCCAGGACGACAGGCATCATTTCCGGTTCATCGTCTCGCCGGAGGATGCCGTCGACATGACCGACCTCAAGGCGCACGCCCGCGAGCTGATGGGTCAGATGGAAAAGGACCTTGGCACGAAGCTCGATTGGGTCGCCGTCGATCACTGGAACACCGACAATCCGCATATCCACATCATCCTGCGCGGCCGGACGGATCACGGCCAGGACCTCGTGATCTCCCGCGACTACATCAAGGAGGGGATGCGCGCCCGCGCGCAGGATCTCGTCACGCAGGAACTCGGCCCGCGCACCGATCTGGAGATCCACCGCAATCTGGAACGCCAGGTCGAGGCGGAACGCTGGACCCAGCTCGACCGGCAGCTTGTCCGCGACGCCCACAAATCCGGGATCATCGACCTTGCCCCGCCGGCCGGAGGCCAGCCGGACGAGTTCCATGCGCTGAAGGTCGGCCGTCTGCGCACCCTCGAAATCCGGGGATTGGCCGGGCAGATCGGACATTCGCAATGGTTCATCAAGCCCGAGGCCGAAACCGTGCTGCGCGAGATGGGCGAGCGCGGGGACATCATCAAGCGCATGCACCGCGCCCTGACCGAGCGCGGCATCGAGCGCGGTTCCGGCAGCTATGTTCTCGCCGGCGAAAGTCTAGACGTTCCCGTCATCGGCCGACTGGTCGAGCGCGGGCTCGATGACGAGTTGAAGGGCACGGCCTATGCCGTGGTCGACGGCACCGACGGCCGCACCCATCATATCAGGCTGCCGCATCTCGATGCCACAGGCGACAGCCCGCCCGGTTCGATCGTGGAACTGCGATCCTGGGAGGACGCGCAAGGGCAGCGCCGTGTCGCACTCGCCGTCCGCTCCGATCTCGATCTCGGCGCTCAGATCGACGCCACCGGCGCGACCTGGCTCGACCGGCAGGCGATTGCCCGCGAACCCATCGCCCTCTCGGACAGCGGTTTCGGCGCGGAGGTCCGTCAGGCGATGGACGAGCGCGCGGAACATCTCATCGGCGAGGGCATGGCCGAGCGGCAAGGCCACGGCGGCCGCGTCGTCTTTGCACGTCGCCTTCTCAGCACCCTGCGCCAGCGCGAGGTCGATGCGCTCGGCGAGAAACTCGCCACTGAGACCGGCCTGCCGTTCAATCGCGCAGCCAGCGGCGAATATGTCGCCGGCGCCTACCGTCAACGGCTTGCGCTCGCCTCCGGCCGCTTCGCGATGATCGACGACGGCCTCGGATTTCAGCTCGTGCCCTGGTCGCCCTCTCTCGAAAAACAGATCGGCCGCCATGTGTCAGGCGTCGCCCGCGACGATGGCGGCGTCGATTGGGATTTCGGCCGCAAGCGGGGGCTCGGCCTCTAGCCTCAACCGGAAAGGACCATCGCCCATGTCCGCGACGAAAATCCTCTGGGGACAGATCAGTATCGTCTTCCTCATCATCCTCGCCACCACCTGGGGCTCGACGCAATACGTTGCCTGGAGCCTCGGCTATCAGCCCCAGCTCGGGCCGCCCTGGTTCGTGCTCTTCGGCGTGCCGGTCTACTATCCGCCCGCGATCTTCTGGTGGTGGTATTTCTATGAAGCCTATGCGCCACCGATCTTCGCCAAAGGCGGGATCATCGCGGCCTCGGGCGGCTTCATCGCCATTGCGGTCGCCATCGGCATGTCGGTCTGGCGGGCGCGCGAGGCCAGGAACGTCGTCACCTATGGTTCGGCGCGATGGGCCGAGAAGTCCGAGATCAGGGCCGCGCGCCTCCTCGATCCCGATGGTGTCGTCCTCGGCCGATACGAGAAGGAATATCTGCGCCATGACGGGCCGGAGCATGTGTTGTGCTTCGCGCCGACCCGATCCGGCAAGGGCGTCGGACTGGTCATCCCGTCGCTCCTGACCTGGCCGGGCTCGGCGATTGTCCACGACATCAAGGGCGAGAACTGGCAGCTCACATCCGGTTTCCGCGCGCAGCATGGCCGCGTGCTGCTCTTCGATCCCACCAATCCGAACTCCTCGGCTTACAATCCGCTGCTCGAGGTGCGCCGCGGTCAGTGGGAGGTGCGCGACGTCCAGAACATTGCCGATATTCTGGTGGACCCGGAGGGTAGCCTCGACAAGCGAAACCACTGGGAAAAGACCTCCCATTCGCTCCTCGTCGGCGCGATCCTGCATGTCCTTTATGCCGAGCCGGACAAGACGCTGGCGGGCGTTGCCAAATTCCTCTCCGATCCCAAGCGCCCGGTCGAATCCACCCTGCTTGCCATGATGCGAACCCCGCATCTGGGGGAAGCGGGACCGCATCCCGTCGTCGCCAGCGCGGCGCGCGAGCTGCGCAACAAATCCGACAATGAAATGTCCGGCGTGCTGTCGACGGCCATGTCCTTCCTCGGCCTCTATCGCGACCCCGTGGTCGCCGAGGTGACGCGCCGGTGCGACTGGCGGATCAGCGATATCGTCGGGGGCGATCGGCCGACGACGCTCTACCTCGTCGTGCCGCCCTCCGACATCAACCGCACCAAGCCCCTGATGCGATTGCTGCTGAACCAGGTCGGCCGTCGCTTGACCGAGGATCTGCAGGAAAACGACGGCCGGCATCGCCTCTTGCTGATGCTGGATGAGTTTCCCGCGCTTGGGAGATTGGACTTCTTCGAGACCGCGCTGGCCTTCATGGCGGGTTACGGCCTCAAGAGCTTCCTGATCGCGCAGTCGCTGAACCAGATCGAGAAAGCCTATGGGCCGAACAACTCGATCCTCGACAATTGCCATGTCAGGGTGAGCTTTGCCACCAATGACGAACGCACGGCCAAGCGGGTCTCCGACGCACTCGGGACCGCCACCGAGATGAAGGCCATGAAGAACTATGCCGGGCACCGCCTTGCGCCCTGGCTCAGCCATCTCATGGTCTCGCGCTCGGAGACCGCGCGGCAGTTGCTCACGCCGGGCGAGATCATGCAGCTTCCGCCCGACGACGAGATCGTCATGGTCGCCGGCATCCCGCCGGTCCGGGCGAAGAAGGCGCGGTATTTCGAGGATGCGCGGTTCCGCGAACGCCTTCTCGCACCACCAGACCTGACGCCGCCCGACACGGCGCAGGCGGACGACTGGACCGCACTGCCGATTCCCGAGCGACCGGAATATTCCGGAGAAGAGCCTTCATCTGAACCGGCCGAGGATGAAGACCCGACGCAATCCGAACGCAGGCTGCAACCCGAACTCACCCGCGTGAAGCCGGTGGAGAAGAAGAAACCCATCGAGAACGAGTTCGAGGCGGGCCTGGCCGATGATCCTGACGAAGAAGCAGCGCAGAACCGGCGCATGATGACACATGCGCAGGGGATCGCCCGTCAAGTCTCGATGAACCCCGGCGACGGCATGGAACTCTAGCGACATGACCAATCCCCGGAAAAAGAGAAAGGTCACGGTTTATCTCGACCCGGCCATCGAGAAGTCCTTGGCGGACTTTGCCGCCCGCCGGGATCGCTCGCAGTCCATGATCGCAGAGGCTGCCATCGCGTCCTTCCTGTCACCCGATGATGCCGAGCGCCGGGAGGCGATCGTCGCCCGGCGCCTCGATCAGATCGACCGCCGCATCACGCGGATGGAACGCGATGTCGGCATCGCGGTCGAGACCCTGGCGGTCTTCATCCGCTTCTGGCTCGCCACGACGCCGGCCCTCCCGGAACCTGCTGCGAACGCGGCCAAGGCCAAGGTGGGAGAGCGGTATGAGGCATTCATCACCGCGCTCGGCCGACGGCTCGCCCAGGGGCCCAAGCTCCGGCAGGAGGTTTCCGAGGATGTGCCCGAATCAGAAAACTGACTGCCGCGCACCGGACAGAGGCGACGGGCACGGCTTCAGAACAGGGCAACACCGCCGTCTCCCTGTATTTTTATCCCACACTACTACGACGCCCGAAACTTGTTGAACCGACCCGTTTTGCGTCTCTTTTAGTGATCCCCAGTTGGGGATCGCATCTCGCCTCCCCGGTGGAACGGGGACGAGATGGCAGGCAGCAACCACAAACAGGCAAGTGTTGACCGCGGCGCGCGGATGCTCCGGACGGCGCTCGGGCCTGCCATCTCAACCTTGTTGCTGGAACCTTCCGTCGTCGAGGTCATGCTGAACCCCGATGGTCGAATCTGGGTGGACCGGCTGTCCGAGGGTCTGGCCGATACGGGCGAGACGCTCACTGCCGCCGATGGTGAGCGCATCGTCCGCCTGGTCGCGCATCATGTCGGCGCAGAGGTCCATGCCCGCTCCCCGCGCGTTTCGGCGGAACTGCCGGAAACCGGCGAGCGCTTTGAGGGCCTACTGCCGCCCGTCGTCGCAGCCCCGGCCTTCGCCATCCGCAAGCCCGCTGTGGCCGTGTTCAGCCTCGATGATTATGTCGCCGTCGGCATAATGAGCCGGATGCAGGCCGAAGCCCTGCGGCTGGCGGTCGCCACCCGCGCCAACATCCTCGTGGCGGGCGGCACCTCGACCGGCAAAACCACCCTGACCAACGCGCTGTTGGCCGAGGTCGCAAAGACCTCGGATCGCGTCGTGATCATCGAGGACACCCGCGAGCTTCAATGCTCCGCGCCGAACCTCGTCGCCATGCGCACCAAGGATGGCGTCGCCACCCTGTCGGAACTGGTGCGGTCCTCGCTGCGCCTGCGCCCTGATCGTATCCCGATCGGCGAGGTGCGCGGCGCCGAGGCGCTCGACCTGCTCAAAGCCTGGGGCACTGGCCATCCCGG
Organism: Aquamicrobium lusatiense; assembly: GCF_014201615.1. Lineage (NCBI taxonomy): Bacteria > Pseudomonadati > Pseudomonadota > Alphaproteobacteria > Hyphomicrobiales > Phyllobacteriaceae > Aquamicrobium > Aquamicrobium lusatiense. Next base: position 52,531 of record NZ_JACHEU010000006.1, read on the forward strand.
CGGCATCGGCACCATCCATGCCGGGAGCGGGATCGGCGCGCTGCGCCGCCTCGAACAACTCATCCAGGAAGCCGTTGTCACCGTCCCGCGCGCCATGATCGCGGAGACCATCGACCTCGTGGCCGTCCTGGCCGGGCGCGGTTCTGCGCGCCGGCTGGCCGAACTCGCCCGCGTCGAAGGCCTCGGGCCGGACGGCGACTACCGGATTTCGCCCGCCTTTTCAGAACCCGCCACCACTCACGATTTAGGAGACCCCGAATGATCCGTCGCGCCTTCCGTATCCGCCATCACATCGCCACAGCGGCCGCCGTCACCTATGTAAGCCTCTTCATAGCACCCGCCGCCCATGCCTCGGGGTCTTCCATGCCCTGGGAAGCGCCGCTGCAATCCATCCTCGAATCCGTCGAGGGGCCGGTGGCCAAGATCGTGGCGGTGATCATCATCATCGTCACCGGCCTGACGCTGGCCTTCGGCGATACCGGCGGCGGCTTCAGGCGCCTGATCCAGATCGTGTTCGGCATCTCCATCGCCTTCGCGGCCTCATCCTTCTTCCTGTCCTTCTTCAGCTTCGGCGGCGGGGCGCTGGTCTGATGGCGGTCGCCTTCGAAGCGCTCGACGACGTGCCGGGCTTCTCGATTCCGGTTCACCGCGCCCTGACCGAGCCGATCCTGCTCGGCGGCGCACCACGCTCGGTCGCCATCCTTAACGGCACGCTCGCCGGTGCTATCGGTCTCGGTCTCCAGCTCTGGCTTGCCGGCATCCTGATGTGGGCGGTCGGGCACATCGCCGCCGTCTGGGCCGCGAAGCGCGATCCGCTCTTCGTCGAGGTCGTGCGCCGCCATCTGCGTATCCCCGGTCATCTTTCAGTGTGAGGCACGATCCATGATGAACCTTGCGGAGTACCGCCGCACCGCATCGCGCCTCGCCGACTACCTGCCCTGGGTGGCGCTGGTTGGCTCGGGCGTGGTCCTCAACAAGGACGGCTCGTTCCAGAGGACTGCGAAGTTTCGCGGACCGGATCTGGATTCCGCCGTCGCGGCCGAACTGGTTGCGGTCACCGGGCGTCTGAACAATGCCTTCCGCCGTCTGGGCTCGGGCTGGGCGATCTTCGTCGAGGCGCAGCGGACCGAGGCCGCGACCTATCCCGCGAGCCGCTTCCCCGATCCCGCCTCGGCGCTGGTCGATGCCGAACGCAAGGCCGATTTCGAAGAGGAAAGCAGCCATTTCGTCTCGGGCTACTTCCTGACCTTCTTGTGGCTTCCGCCCGCAGAAGACGCGGCACGTTCGGAATCCTGGCTTTACGAGGGCCGCGAGACCTCGGGCGTGAATCCCTGGGAACAGGTGCGCGGCTTCATCGACCGCACCGACCGCGTGCTGGCGCTGCTCGACGGGTTCATGCCCGAATGCCGCTGGCTCGATGACGCGGAGACGCTCACCTACCTCCATTCCACCATCTCGACCAACCGCCATCGCGTGCGCGTGCCCGAAATTCCGATGCACCTCGACGCGCTGCTGCCGGATCAGGCGCTGACCGGCGGGCTGGAACCGCGCCTGGGCAATCAGCATCTCCGGGTACTGACGATCACCGGCTTTCCAGGCGTCACGACTCCCGGCCTGCTCGACGAGTTGAACCGGCTGGCCTTTCCCTATCGGTGGTCCACCCGCGCCATTCTCATGGACAAGGTGGACGCGACGCGGCTGCTGACCCGTATCCGGCGCCAGTGGTTCGCCAAGCGCAAGTCCATCGCCGCCATCCTCAAGGAGGTGATGACCAACGAGCAATCCGCACTGGTCGATACCGATGCCGCGAACAAGGCCGCCGATGCGGACATGGCCTTGCAGGAACTCGGCGCCGACATGGCCGGCATGGCCTATGTCACCGCGACCGTCACCGTATGGGACGGGGACGCCCGCCGCGCCGACGAGAAGCTGCGGCTGGTCGAGAGGATCATCCAGTCCCGCGATTTCAGCGTCATGGTCGAGACGGTCAATGCCGTCGACTCCTGGCTCGGCAGCCTGCCCGGACATGCCTATGCCAATGTCCGGCAACCGCCGGTCTCGACGCTCAACCTTGCCCACATGGTGCCCTCAAGTGCCGTGTGGGCGGGCGAGGGGCGGGACGATCACTTCGGCGCACCCCCGCTGCTCTATGGCAGGACCGAAGGATCGACCCCGTTCCGGTTTTCCCTGCATGTCGGTGATGTCGGCCACACTCTCGTCGTCGGCCCGACCGGCGCGGGCAAGAGCGTGTTGCTGGCGCTGATGGCCTTGCAGTTCCGGCGCTATCCGCGCAGCCAGGTCTTTGCCTTCGACTTCGGCGGCTCGATCCGCGCCGCGTCGCTCGCCATGGGCGGTGACTGGCACGATCTTGGTGGCGAACTGACCGATGCAGCCGAGACATCCGTTTCGCTGCAACCGCTGGCGCGCATCCACGAGACGGCCGAGCGTGCCTGGGCGGCCGACTGGATCGTGGCGATCTTGACGCGCGAGAACATCCAGATCACCCCCGAGGTGAAGGAGCATATCTGGACGTCGCTGACCTCGCTCGCCTCGGCCCCGGTGGGGGAACGCACCATCACCGGCCTTGCCGTGCTGTTGCAATCGAACGACCTGAAACAGGCGCTGCGGGCCTACTGTGTCGGTGGTCCCTATGGTCGCCTGCTGGACGCCGAAAGCGAGCATCTGGGATCGGCGGACGTGCAGGCCTTCGAGATCGAGGGGCTGGTCGGGACCGGCGCCGCGCCTGCCGTCCTCTCCTACCTGTTCCATCGCATCGGGGACAGGTTGGACGGCCGGCCCACGTTGCTGATCATCGACGAGGGCTGGCTGGCGCTCGATGATGATGCCTTCGCGGAGCAGCTCCGTGAATGGCTCAAGACCCTTCGCAAGAAAAACGCCAGCGTCATCTTCGCCACGCAGTCGCTGTCGGATATCGACAATTCCGCCATCGCCCCGGCAATCATCGAAAGCTGCCCGACGCGGCTCCTTCTGCCCAACGAACGCGCGATCGAGCCGCAGATCACCGCGATCTATCGCCGCTTCGGCCTCAATGACCGGCAGATCGAGATCCTCGCACGGGCGACGCCCAAGCGCGACTACTACTGCCAGTCCCGGCGGGGTAACCGGCTGTTCGAACTGGGCCTGTCCGAAGTCGGTCTCGCGCTCTGCGCCGCGTCCGCCAAATCCGACCAGGCATTGATTGCCGAGATCTTCGCCGAGCACGGCCGAGACGGCTTCCTCGCCGCTTGGCTTCGAGCGCGCGGCGTCGACTGGGCGGCTGACCTGATCCCGGACCTCATCAATCTCGCGGTGGAAAGCGAGGACCTGCCACCGCTCGTCGTCGATGAAGACGAGTTCGGCATCACCCTGGAAGAAGAGGAGATCACTCCATGACGTACAAACTGCCCCGGTTCCCCCGCACGGCGAGCGCCTCGGTGCTCGCCCTCGCGCTCGCTGCCCCGCTGGCACTGGCCCCGGTGTTCACGACGCCTGCCCATGGCTTCTTCGGCGGCTTCGGCCGCATCGTCTACGACCCGACCAACCATGCCGAGAACCTGCTGACCGCCGCCCGGACGCTGGAGCAGATCAACAACCAGATCACCAGCCTCCAGAACGAGGCGCAGATGCTGATCAACCAGGCGCGCAATCTTGCGAGCCTGCCCCACAGTTCGCTTCAGGCGCTTCAGCAGAATGTCCAGCGCACCCAGCAGCTTCTCGGGCAGGCCCAGAACATCGCCTTCGATGTGCAGAACATCGACCAGATGTTCCAGCAGGACTACGGCAACCTGTCGCTGACCGCGACCGACCAGCAACTCATCGCCGATGCCCGGTCCCGCTGGGAGAACACCGTCGGTGGCCTCCAGGACGCCATGCGCGTCCAGGCCGGTGTCGTCGGCAATATTGACAGCAACCGTACCGAGATGTCGGCGCTGGTCGGCGAAAGCCAGGGCGCGACGGGTGCGCTTCAGGCAACCCAGGCCGGCAACCAGCTTCTCGCCCTGCAATCGCAGCAGCTCTCCGACCTGATCGCGGTGATTTCGGCAAACGGCCGCGCCGATGCCCTGACCGAGGCCGAACGTGCGACCGCCGCCGAACAGGGCCGCATCCAGCGCGAGCGCTTCCTGACGCCGGGCTCGGGCTACCAGCCCGGCAATGCGCAGATGTTCAACTGAGGAAAGGAGGCAGAGCATGGAGGGGAAGGTGCTGGCCCGGATCGCGGCCATCGTGTTCGTCGCGATCGCGATCACCGCAACGGTGATCGAGATGACGCGCGAGGATGATCCCGTGCCGACCAGCACCGCTCCCTCACTTCAGCCGCCGGCCGATCCCCTCCGCGCGACGCTGCGCTGGTGCCAGCAACTCGGCGAGGCGGCCGGCAGCGATGCCGATTGCCTCGCCGCCTGGGCCGAAAACCGCGACCGTTTCCTTGGCCGGACGCCAGCCCCGGCGACGCCGGCACCGAACGGAGGGCAGTGAACCATGGGCGGAACGGGCGTCATCGACAATTTTCTCGGCATCTTCACCAGCTATATCGACTCGGGCTTCGGCCTGCTCGGCGGCGAGGTTGCCTTTATCGCCACGACGCTGATCGTGATCGACGTGACGCTGGCGGCCCTGTTCTGGGCCTGGGGCGCCGATGATGACATCATTGCCCGACTGGTGAAAAAGACGCTCTTTGTCGGGGTCTTCGCCTATATCATCTCCAACTGGAACAACCTCGCCCGAATTGTCTTCGAGAGCTTCGCGGGCCTTGGTCTGATGGCCTCGGGCACCGGGTTTTCTGCCGCCGATCTTCTGCGCCCCGGCCGCGTCGCCCAGACCGGGCTCGAGGCCGGGCGACCGCTGCTCGAGAGCATCTCCGATCTGATGGGCTGGGTCGCGGTCTTCGAGAACCTCGTCCAGATTCTCTGCCTGTTCTTCGCCTGGGCGCTGGTGATCCTCGCCTTCTTCATCCTCGCCGTGCAGCTCTTCGTCACCCTGATCGAGTTCAAGCTCACGACCCTCGCGGGCTTCGTGCTGATCCCCTTCGGCCTGTTCGGAAAGACCGCCTTCATGGCCGAGCGCGTGCTGGGCAACGTCATCTCTTCCGGCATCAAGGTCCTGGTCCTCGCCGTGATCATCGGCATCGGATCGACGCTCTTCGGCCAGTTCACCGCGGGTTTCGGGGGTGTGACGCCGACCATCGATGACGCCATGGCGATTGTGCTGGCCGCCCTGTCTCTGCTGGGCCTCGGTATCTTCGGCCCTGGCATCGCCTCGGGACTGGTGTCCGGTGGGCCGCAACTCAGCGCGGGGGCGGCCATAGGCACCGGCCTTGCCGTTGGTGGCGCTGTGATCGGCGCCGGAGGGGCGAGCATGCTGGCGGCACGCGGGGCGGGTTCTGCACTCTCCGGTGGTGCCGCCCTCGCACGTGGCGGCGTCACCGCGGCGGGTGCTGCCTCGAGCGCCTACACGCTTGGCTTGATGGGCGGAGGTGGTCTCGCCGGCGGGATGGCTGGTGTAGCGCGCGCCGGGGCTGCTGCCGCGGCATCACCGCTCAAGAAGGCCTCCTCTCGCGCGGCTGGCGGGATCCAGTCCAGCTTCGTCGAGGGCGTCAAGGGCGGTGTTGCGGCGACGGGCGGAACCACCTCGATGGGCACGGTCGGCGGTGCGGCATCCGAGCATGGCAGCTCCGGCCCATCCTCCGCCGATGGCCCGCCTGCCTGGGCGAAGCGCATGCGCCATAGCCAGGCCGTGAGCCATGGCGTGCGCGCTGCCGCCCATGCCGTCCGGTCGGGTGACAGCCACGGCTCGGGCTCCTCCGTCAATCTCTCCGAAAGGGATCGCTCATGAACCTCTTCAGGCGCTCCGCCACCCATTATGGCAAGACACCTCAGCCAGAGACGCCTTACCAGAAGGCCGCGCAGGTCTGGGACGAGCGTATCGGCTCCGCCCGCGTTCAGGCCCGCAACTGGCGCTACATGGCCTTTGGCAGCCTGATCCTGGCGGCGGGTTTTGCCGGCGCCCTGGTCTGGCAATCCGCACGTGGCACGGTAGTGCCCTGGGTCGTTCAAGTCGATGCGCTCGGCGAGGCCCAGGCTGTCGCTCCGGCCTCCGCCGATTACGAGCCCACCGATCCCCAGATCGCCTTCCATCTCGGCCGCTTCATCGAACAGGTCCGGTCCATCCCCGCCGATCCGATCATCGTGCGGCAGAACTGGTTGCGCGCCTATGAGTTCACCACGGATCGCGGGGCGGCTGCTCTGAATGACTTTGCCCGCGCCAACGACCCGTTCACACGCGTCGGTCGTCAACAGATCGCCGTCGAGGTGTCCTCTGTCATTCGGGCCTCGCCGGGATCGTTCCGCGTCGCCTGGAGCGAGCGCCACTACGAGAACGGCCAACTTTCCACGACCGAGCGCTGGACCGCGATCCTGACCGTCGTGATCCAGACGCCGCGCAGCGCCGAGCGCCTGCGCGCCAATCCCCTCGGAATCTATGTCAACGCGATCAACTGGTCGCGGGAGATGAGTCAATGACCGCCTCGACCTTCCGTAACGCCGGGCTTCCGGTTTTCCGTAAACCCGTATTGGCGGCTTTGCTGCTTTCCGCCACCATGCTCGCAGGCTGCGCCACCAACCGGGTGCCGCAATTCAGCTACGATGAGTCCGTGCCGCCGCTGCCGACTCCGCCCGCGACCTCTGCCGAGGATCGTCCCCGGCCGCTGCATGTCCCGCCCGCCTGGACCGTGGCGCGCGGCGGCACCGCCGCCAGCACGCCCGATGGCCGCGTCGAGAACGCCAACGCCGCCGCCCGCGTCGAACCGCGCCGCGAGGGCTATTACAACGCCATCCAAATCTATCCGTGGAGCGAAGGCGCACTCTATCAGGTCTATGCCGCGCCGGGGCAGATCACCAATATTGCGCTGGAGCCGGGCGAGAGCCTGACCGGCGCGGGGCCGATTGCGGCGGGCGATACGACGCGCTGGATCATTGGCGACACCCAGAGCGGATCGGGGGCGAACACCCGCGTCCATATCCTCGTCAAGCCGACCCGCGAGGACATCTCGACCAATCTCGTGATCACCACAGATAGGCGGGTTTACACGATCGAACTGCGTGCGCGGGAAGCCCTCTACATGCCATCGGTCGCCTGGGCTTATCCCGCACCGCCGCCAGGTCAGCGGCAGGCCGTCGCGGCTTCGCCGACCATCCCGGCGCCGTCTGCGCGTAACCATCGCTATGGGTTGCAGATTCCGGGCGACAGCCCGCCCTGGCGTCCGGTCTCGGTCTTCGACGATGGCCGCCGCGTCTATGTGGTCTTCCCGGCGGGCATCGCGCAGGGCGAGATGCCGCCGCTCTTCGTCCTGGGTGCCGATGGCGAACCCCAGATCGTCAATTCCCGTATCCACCAGAACGTCCTGATCGTGGATCGCCTCTTCGGCGCGGCCGAACTGCGCCTCGGCAGCGGCGATCGCCAGCAGGTCGTCAGGATCGTCCGTATCGAGCAACGGCAGGCCGCCGCTCAGCCCGCAGCCACCGGAGACTCGCCGTCATGACAGACAACTCGATCACCGACACCGCTGCGCCCATGCGCCTGCGCGCCGCGCCTCCGCGTGTCACCCGTCTGTCCCGCAAGATGCTGGCAGGCGTCGGCGCTGTCGCGCTTCTCGGCATTGGTGGGGCGCTGATCTATGCCCTCCAGACCCGCGAGGCGGGGCCGGGAGGAGACGAGCTCTACTCCATCGAAAACCGGCCCACGGCGGACGGGCTCACGGGCTTGCCGTCAGACTATACCGGCCCGGTCCTTGGTCCGGCCTTGCCCGGCGATCTCGGACGGCCGATCCTCGACGCACAGGAGCGAGGCTTGCCGGTCGCGTCGCCGCCGATCGCCGGCCCCGCTGTCGATCCTGAGGAGGAACGCCGCCGCGCCGAGGAAGAAGCCGCGCGCCTGAGCAACGTGTTCTTCCAGACCGGCCCGCGCACGGGAGCGATGCCGGGAACGACCATGCCCGGCCTGGCCGGTCTCGGCGGGCGACCAGAGGGAACGGCCGGGCAGAACCGTCATGCCGCCTTCCTGGGCGGGCCGGTGGATCGGCAGACCGTTGCACCGGATCGTGTCACGCCGCCGGCCTCGCCCTGGATACTACAGGCCGGGGCCGTGATCCCGGCCGCGCTCATCACCGGCATCCGTTCAGACCTACCGGGTCAGATCACGGCTCAAGTGACCGAGAACGTCTATGACAGCCCGACCGGCAGTCTGCTCCTGATTCCGCAGGGAACACGCATCATCGGCCAGTACGATGATGGCGTGAGTTTCGGCCAGCGCCGCGTGTTGCTGGTGTGGAATCGCCTGATCCTGCCGGGCGGACGTTCAATAGTGCTGGAGCGCCTGCCGGGCGCGGACGCTTCTGGTTACGCTGGCCTTGAGGATGGCGTCGATTATCACTGGTGGGATCTGATGCGCGCGGCAGGTCTCTCGACACTGCTTGCCGTCGGAGTGGAGCTTGCCGCCAATGATGAGGATCGCCTGGTTCAGGCCATTCGGGACGGGGCCGTGGACACGATCAACCAGGCGGGCCAGCAGATCGTGCAGCGCCAGTTGCAGGTCGCGCCTACGCTGACGATCCGGCCCGGCTTCCCGGTCAGGATCATCGTGACGCGAGATTTGGTATTTGCGCCTGCAGGAGGTTGAACATGGTCAAGCTGAAACTCGGCCCGCTGCCCGACGACAAGCCGGTGAAAGTGACAGTGGAATTGCCCGCGCCGCTTCACCGCGATCTGATCGCCTATGCCGAGGTGCTGGCCCGCGAAACCGGCCAGCCCGTCGCCGATCCTGTCAGGCTCATCGTGCCGATGCTGGAGCGGTTCATCGCAACGGATCGGGCGTTTGCTAGGGCTCGGCGCTCCGTTCAATCGTCGAAGACACCTGGCTGACGGCCATTGCTTTCGCCATTGAGAGGAAGCGCCTGAAGGCGGGATTGTCGTTCCTTGCCGACCAGACTGCCGAGAAGGGAAGGACTTCCCCGAGGATCGGGCGGTAGGTCACGCCGGGGAACCGTGCGACGGTCATCGCCTCGCTTACCAGTGTCAGTTCCCGGCCAATCGCCACCAGCGGCAGGAGATTGTCCCGCCCGACCGATTGCACCTGGATCTGCGGGTGCAGGCCCAGTTCCGCCAGTTCGCGCACCAGATGATCGTGGATCTCCTGGCCTGGCGCCGCCTCGGTGACAACGAAGGGCTCCACGATCAAATCCCGCCAGGTAAGCTCGGAGTGGCGCGCAAGGCGGTGGTGGTCCGGCAGCACCGCGAAAATGCGCTCCGACCACAGAGGCGTGCGCTCGCAATCCGGCCAGTCTCTCGTTCCGGTGATGAAGGCGACGTCGAGGCTGAGTTGCCGAATCGCCGCGACGTGTTCGTCCGGATTGCCGTCGATCAGTTCGATCCGCACCCTGCCATGCCGCTCCCCATAGGCGCGCAGCAGTTCGGCCAGGAAGCCCGAGGCGATGGAGGAATAGATGCCGATTCGGACACGTCCGTTCTCGGATCGGCCGACCGAACCCACGTCAGTCGCCCCCTCGCCAATGACCCTGATGGCCTTGCGCGCGCGTCGCAGAAAGCGCTCGCCGGCATAGGTCAGGGATACGCCCCATGTGTGCCGGTGAAACAGGGATGCCCCGATCTCGTCCTCAAGATCAGCGATGCAGCGACTGACCGCTGCTGGTGACCGTTCGAGGGCAGTTCCCGCCTTGCGGAAGCTGCCATGCTCGGCCGCAGCCACGAAGTAGCGGAGATGGCGAAGCTCGATCGCATCGAGGGGCTTCGCCATCAAATCAGTTCCCTTTACACCGACCAACCGATTGACATGACTGGCAGATCAAACTCAGCAGGTGAACCGAAAAGTTTGCGACAGCGCCCTATCGGCAGCTTCCTACCCGGCAACACATTGATTCCTATCAACAGTTATGAGATCTTCAGGCCCGTCTTAGAGCATATCCACCTGAGCGGCTCTCTACGTAGCCCGCGCATTCGCCTGGAAAGTGGCCACAAAATATGAGCGTCCCGGCACGGCAATACTCTTCAAGTTTTCGACGGCGTATCGTTGCGGCGGCCGCCGGATCGGCGCAAAAAAGCGTCGACGTGCCCGGCGAGGTCATTTGCAGCGGATGATGCATGAGATCCGCGTTGAAGGCGGCGAGCGTCTCCCCGTTCGGGCGAAATTCAAGGCCGATCATTCCGGGCGAGTGGCCTGCGAGGTCCACAACGTAAAGTCCGGGCGCGATCTCATCCCCGGCGGCCACGGTCTCGACAAGCCCTGCCTGCAGCACCGGCTCAACACAGTCCAGAATGGAAGAAGACATGTAGGGAAACTCGCCGTGCCGGGCGGTCCAGAAGGCAAGTTCGGCCTCCGACACAAGGTGCCGGGCGTTGGCAAACGTCGGTCGCCATTCGTTGCCGTGCCGGCGTGTCAGCCAGCCGGTATGATCCATGTGCAAATGGGTCAGGAAGACGATGTCGATGTCCTCGGGAGCCAGACCGGCCAGCCCCAGTTGGTTGAGCCAATCGGATTTCCCTTGGTGCCAGTCGGGGCGGGCGGGGAAATTGCCATCTTCGCCGACCGCACAATCCACGAGTATGTTGTGGCCGGGCATCTGGATCAGGAACGACTGGTAGGCGAGAATCAACCTGTCGGTGTCGTCCTCCATGTAGTCCGGAACCAGCCAACCGCGGTTTGCTTCGACGATGCCGGACGGGAATTCGCGGAGCAGCTCCGACGCGGGGCGGGTCGGGCTGACGCAATCCACGAGTGCGTCTACCCGCAGGTCTCCCACGTAATGGGTGGTCATTCGCGGAAGCGGTCCGGTCGTCATTGGTGTGTCCCTAGTCTGGAGTTTCGGCGTCGCTCTACGTGGGCCGAGCGACGGCAGGTGCTTCGCGAAACATGCAGGTGCCGACCTTTGGGTTCCAATACTTCTCCGCACGACTTCGGATACCGGTCTGGTATGGATACAAATCCGCACGAATGCTGAAGGGAACTTAGCCCTGAAGCCAAGCTGGAGACTCGTGGGAATCCGGGCATTACTGAATCGGTATCGCTCGCGGACGCCATTGATATTGGCATTCGGAGCGGAGAGTTCCGAAAGTAACTGAAAAGAGGACATCCCATGAAACCCTTCACTTACACGGCTTTGCCGGCGCGCGTCATATTTGGGGTGGGTACCACCGACAGACTCCCCGACGAACTTGAACGCCTGGGCGTGAAACGCGCCATGATCCTCACGACGGCGCCGCAGGCCGATCAGGGCCGGGAACTGGCCGACCTTCTCGGGGCCCGCTCCGCCGGGCTCTACACCGGTGCGGCCATGCATACGCCCGTCGAGATCACGGAAGAGGCGCTGGCCCGGTACGAGGACTTGCGAGCCGACGGGGTCGTCTCAATCGGCGGGGGGTCGACCATCGGGCTTGGCAAGGCGATCGCGCTGCGTACAGATGCGCCGCAGATCGTGCTGCCGACGTCCTACGCCGGCTCGGAAATGACTTCGATCATCGGGCAGACCGAACAAGGGCGGAAGACCACCCAGAAGACCCTGAAAGTGTTGCCAGAAACGGTGATTTATGACGTCCGCTACACGCTTTCGCTCCCGGCCGTCATGACCGTGACATCCGGCATGAACGCCATCGCCCACGCCGTCGAGGCCCTTTATGCCGAAGGCGCCAACCCCGTTCTCTCGCTGATGGCGGAGGACGGCATCGCAAAGATGACTGCGGCGCTGTCGCGGGTCCGCGCGGCCCCGGCCGATCTCGACGCCCGCTCGGACGCGCTCTACGGGGCCTGGCTCTGTGCGGTTTGCCTCGGCTCGGGCGGCGTGGCCCTGCATCACAAGCTGTGTCACGTGCTAGGCGGGTCGTTCGATCTGCCGCACGCAGAGACCCATACCGTCGTCTTGCCGCATGCGCTGGCCTACAACGCGCCCGCAGTTCCCGAGGCCATGGCCGCAATGCGGCGCGCGACGGGCTCGCAGAACCCGGCGGCGGCCTTGTTCGACCTGTCCCGCGAGAGCGGTGCTCCAACGGCGCTGAAGGACCTTGGCATGCCCGAGGAGGGCATTGATCGTGCGGTCGAGATCACGCTCGAAAACCCCTACTTCAATCCCCATCCACTGGAACGCGACGCCCTGCAGGCCCTGATGCGCGCCGCCTGGGCCGGCGAACGGCCGAGCTCCTGATCGCCGATGTCCAGGGCGCCGAGAAGATACCTGGCCTTCCGCCAATCGGTCGTCGTCAGGGCCGCGGTAATCGCGGCCATCGTCGGCCCGGTTCTCGCGATCATCAACCATGGCGACACGCTTCTGGCGGGCGAGTTGCATCTGTCCGAGGCGGTCAAGATTATCATCACCTTCCTGGTCCCCTACACTGTCTCCACGGTGTCCTCAGTGTTCTCGATCCGTGAACAAGAGGCCCTTCTTTCCCAGTTGGGCGATCCCACGCCCGTCGGAAGTAGCCCTAGCTCCCCGTGACCCGGTCCATCCCGGAACCGCTTCGCCCAAAATGAAACGGCCCTGAGATACGCGTGCGTCTCGGGGCCGTTTCGGCTGCTTTTCGACTCGATCAGAGTTCCTTGCCGTTCAGCTGAAGTCGGGTGTGCGTCGGCACCTGCGAGATCAGCGCCTGCATCGCCATGCAGGCTTCTTCTGAAACCTGGACGAGCTTTTCGATTGCCTCCGCCGGATGTTTCGACTCGACCACGACGTGAGTTTCCACCCCCGCGCATCTTGCCTTGAATGCCCTTTCCTTCTCGGCATCCGTCACCAGCGTCGTCGAGAAATTGGTCCGTTGCTCGATCGTCAGCCGCTCGATGTCGAGTTTGTGCGGGCGAAGAATGCGCAAAGGTGTGTCAGCAGGCCCAGACGATGGGGTGTGGCCCGCCGGCTGTTCCATGCGCCCTGGCACGGGCATCAGTTTTCTGAGCTTCGTGAGGCCGCGACGTCCACGGATCGCGGCCGTCCTTGCGGATCGAGCGCCACGAATGTGAAATTCGCCTGGGTGACTTTCTCGCTCTCAATGCTGTCGCGGCTCCGGCGCCAGGCTTCGACATGGATCCGCATCGAACTGCGGCCGACGGAGACCAGATCGGCGAAGAGTGAAACCTCGTCGCCCACCCTTACGGGGCGGAGAAACCGCATTGCCTCGACCGCGATTGTGGCGCTTCGCCCTCGTGCGGTGCTTGCGGCAAGACAGCCCGCGGCGAGATCCATCTGAGACATCAGCCATCCGCCAAAGATATCGCCGGCGGGATTTGTATCCGCCGGCATGGCGACCGTTCGGATCGCCGGGTTCTTCGAAGGCGGCAGGCCGCGGTCAGACATCAGACCGCAACCGCCTTGACGGGCCGCGCTGCGCCATTCGCGGGCGCTCTCTTGCGCCCGAGGACCTGGGCCATGACGGCAATGAGATCTTCGCTCGCGCTATCGGAAATCGCGTCCGAGCGGTAAGCGATATGGAAATCCGGCCGCACGAGCAGGGCTCCGCTGTCGGTCGTGCCGCGCATTGCCGCGAACTCGCCGTACTGATCCTCGAGGGCCTGTCCGGTGCCGATCACGTGAACATCTATTTCAACGCCGAGTTTCTCCTTCGCGGCAGCTGCGGCGTCCTTCCAGCCATCCCCCCCAATCCCGGTAAGGATCGTGAAGCGACCTTGGCCGCAGAGATCCTTAGTCGAGATCCTGTGCCCGCCATTGCGGTATACCCAGACGTGGGGAACTGGGGCACCGGGGCGCGATGAGGCCTGGTGGTAGAGCTCTTCATCGGCGAAGACTTCAGCCGCCGAGCCGTCGGGAACGATCGCATCGCTCGTGTAGCGCTGGTTCATCTCTACGCCGTGCGCGTTATAGACGTAGTCGGTTCCCGCGATGGCTTTCCGCAGCGCCTCCCGCTGCGCCTCGCCCTCATGGCCGGCCTCCTTGCGTTTGGCCATGTTGGCGTACATCTCGTCGATGCTCTTGGCCTGCGGCAGCCCCAATGCAACCGCGATTGGCGGGAAATCTCCCAGGGACTTGTTTGCGCGTTGCACGATCTGCTTGGCGACCGGCGCGCGTTCCGTCGTGTAGGTATCAAGCAGGCTCGGGTCGGCCTGACCCTTGAGCACCATCGCGATTTTCCAAGCGAGGTTGAAGCTGTCCTGGATCGACGTGTTGGACCCGAGGCCGTTTGTCGGCGGATGCCGGTGGATGGCGTCGCCCGCAGCGAAGACCCGACCCTTTTGCAACGTCGTGGCGTACATGTCGTTGACGGTCCAGGTGGAGGTGCTCTCGATCTTCACCGGCACATCGTGATCGCCGATAAGGTTGTGAACGATCTTGCGGGCGAATTCTTCGGTGATGTCGGGCGGTCCTTGCTCGACGTCATAGCCCCAGATCGCCAGCCATTTGTTCCAGGGCCGCACCATACGGACCACGCCGATCCCGAGCCCACCGATGTCCGAGCCAGGCTGGATGACCCAGTAGAGCACGGAGGGACGGTGCGCGACGTATTTCGTCAGGTCGCACTCGAACAGTATGTTGATTGAGCCGGACTTGCCCATTTCACCTTCGAGCGGCAGGTCGAGATCGCTGACGACTCTGCTGTTGGCGCCGTCCGCTCCGATCATGTATTTCGCCCGCACTTCGAATTCCTCGCCCGAAAGACCGTCGCGCAGCCGTGCCGTTACGCCGTTGCGATCCTGAGTGTGAGACAGATACTCGGTGTCGAAGCGCAGCTTTGCGCCGTCGCGTGCCGATGAGCCGATCAGGATCGGTTCGAGATAGGTCTGCGGGAGGTCGCACATCGCGGTCGGCGAGGACTCGTCATAGTCGGCGCGGCGGCGCACATCGGTGCCCCATGTGCGGATGCGTCCGAACTCCTCGCCGGCGACCGAAGCGCAGATCGTATTCTCGCCCATGAGCTCGTTCGGGGTAGCGTAAAGTTTGACCTCCTTCTCGAGACCGAGGTCGCGCAGCACCTCCATGGTGCGCTGGTTGGTGATATGCGCCCGTGGCGTGTTGGCGACCCAGCCATATTTGTTAACCAGCATGGTCTTGATCCCGTAACGGGCGAGCAGCGCGGCGGCACCTCCACCGGCAGGTCCGGATCCGATCACCAGGACATCAGTTTCAATTCTCGCGGACATGTGTTTCCTCCGTAAGGTTTGCCCAGGCCTAAGGTCGCCTGCCTTGGCAAGGCGGGACCGTTCTGGCGCGGCAAGGGAAATGGTTTTCCTGTGGCCCGGACGTCGCCGGCGGGGATGGGGGGCCGGGCCATGCCCGGCCACTCGGTCATCAGGCAGCTTTTTCGCTTCCGGCTTCCGCGCGCGGATCGAGGGTGAAGTTCACCTCCATCACGCGGACGTCGCCTTCATAGACCTCCGGCACCATGAACTCGGAGCCGCCGCCGTTGCAGCAGTCGTCGTCGATATACTGGTCGCCTTCAAAATAGGCCTGGCTGATCAGATCGCGCATACCGTCGGCGTGGATCCAGTAGTGGATATGCGCCGGGCGCCACGAGTGCCACTGCATGTATGTCTCGAGCAGCTCGCCGGTAGGACCGGCGTTCGGGATCTGGTAGGGAACCGGCAGGATCGAGCGGCATTCGTAGCTACCGTCGGCCGCGGTCGTGATTTTTCCGCGGTAGTACTGCGGCGGGATATTGTCGTGGATGCCCGAGTACTTGCCGTCCGGGGTCGCATGCCAGACGTCGATCACAGCGCCGGCGACGGGCTGACCATTGAGACCGGTCACCTTGCCACGCATCACCATCTTGGGATGGCCGGCGTCCTGGTCGCGGATCGCCAGTGTCTCGGCCACGTTCGGTGCATTCTGGACGAAGTAGGGACCCTGGATGCAGGCGTGCGAGCCGCGGCGCTTCTCGTTCTCGATCTCGACAATGGTCGAGTTGAAAAACACGTCGATCAGCAGCGGGATCTCACCCGCACCTTGGGTCTTCGCGAGGTGCTGGAACCCGGCACGGTATTCATCGAAGGTGACTTCGTGCCTGCGAAGGACGTCGCGAACGGCTTCGACGATGTCCAGGGTGATGTCTTTGGTCCGGTTTGACATGTGCCTCTCCTCCTAAAGTGACTGCATTTGTCGCCTGGACCCTACGACCGACCAGATAATACTCTCAAATACCTTTTTTCTCGATTTCAAATACCGAATCCGTATCTCTCTGTGTGGCAAACTTCCCGGGATCGAGGGAAATCGAATGGAGACAATTGAGAAAGTGCTCCAGGATTGGCGCTTTCCGTTCGCTCGAATAGGCGCAGGCGATCTGGGCGCGGATGGGACAGTCGGCAATCGGCAGGAAGCGAAGCGTCGGAAATCGGAGCGCCGCGACTGATTCCGGCACGATGCTGCATCGCTTCCCGCTTGCCGTCAGCGCAAGACCGGCTGTGGTGTCGACGGCAGTGCTGTGAACCGGTGGAGTGATCGCCATTTCAGCAAATGCAGCAAGCACGGCATCGGCGAAGCTGGGGCGGTCGCCGCTTGGAAAGAGTACGAGCGGCAAGGTCGCCACATCCGCCATCGTGACTTCTGACCCTGAAGCGAGTGCCAGGTCCTGTGGGATCGCCGCAAAAAGTCTCTCATCGGCTACCTTCTCTACGGTTATGTCGGGTTCCACCGGATAGAACCGCGCAAAGCCGATATGGATCCGCCCGTCCCTGAGCGCATTGATCTGTTCCTGCTTGCCCATGCGGGTCAGAGAGATTTCTGTCTCAGGCAGCGCTCGTTGAAACGCGCGGAGGGCAACCGGCACGGCCAGGTAGACCGGCGACCCGAAGAACGCGACATCGAGTTGCCCGATCTCGCCGGCATGCGCCGCCCGCGTGCGATCGACAGCCAGGGACGCATGGGCAAGAACCCGCTGCGCATCCTGCAGGAACGTCCGCCCGGCTTCCGTCAGCGTCACCCCCTTCGGCGTGCGATTGAACAACGGCGCGCCAAGTTCGTACTCCAGCGCCTGGATCTGCCGGCTGATCGGCGGTTGCGAGATGTGCAGCTTCTCAGCTGCCCGGCCAATGTTGCCCTCTTCGGCCACGGCAACGAAGTACCTGAGCTGACGAAACTCCATCCTGATACCTTTCCCGTATTTAGAAGCGCATCCATCGGTATTTTACCGCAAGATGCCGCCTGCGCAAAATGGGTTCAACCGAATTTAGAGGCACCCCATGCTCACGACACTCGACACCATACCGGAAGTAGCACGCATCGACCGCGTACAGACGACGATCGTCGACCTTCCCTTTCGTCGCCTCCAGAAATTCGCGCGTTTCGAGGCCCGCAACCAAAGCTCCCTGTTGATCAGGATCAATACCAGTTGCGGGGCCGAAGGCATCGGCGAGGCAATCGTGCCCTGCGGGCCGTGGTGGTCTGGCGACAGTATCGAAGCGATGCAGATCACGATCGAGCGATACCTTGCGCCGGCGCTGATCGGCCAGAACCCCTACGATATCGACCGGCTGATGTCGGAACTTGGCGGACTCGTGCGGGACAACCGGTTTGCGAAGGCGGGCGTCGAAATGGCGCTCATGGATTTGGTCGGCAAGCTGCTCGACGTGCCCTGTCAGGTGCTTCTGGGTGGGATGCGCCGCGACGCCTGCCCGGTGGCCTGGCCGATTGCCAGCGGCGATGCCGCACGGGATGCCGATGAGATCGAAGCGATGCTCGCCTCCGGTCGGGCCTCGGCCTTCAAGGTCAAGATGGGTGCGACACGGATCCGAGATGATATTGTCCGTATCGAAAGACTGGCATGTGCTATTGATGGGCGCGCCGGTCTCAGGGTCGATCCCAACGAGTCCTGGACAGAGATTGAGGCGCTCGGCGCCCTTTCCGAACTCGCGCGGATCGGCGTCGAACTGATCGAACAGCCGCTTGAGCGGCGTGCAATCGACGCCTCTGCGAGGCTGGCTGCGAAGTCACCTGTGCCGATCATGATCGACGAAGGGGTGCAGACCGAGGCCGACACGATCGAGGTGGTTCGCAAGCACGCAGCTCACCTGATTTCGCTCAAGCTGATGAAAGCGGGTGGCATGCGCGCCTCGAAGCGTATGGCCGACATCGCTGAAGCGGCGGGCATCCCGCTCTACCTCGGGACGTTTCTCGAAACGTCGCTCGGCACGGCCGCCGGGCTGCACCTTGGGGCCGGGGTCGGCCTGCTGCCGCTCGGCGGCGAAATCATCGGCCCCATGCTGCTTGCTGAGGATATCGCGGCAAATCCGGTCTCCTACAGAAATGGAGCAGCGCAGCTTCCGGAAGGTCCGGGCCTCGGCATCGAACTCGACGAAGACCGGGTCCGCCGATTCACCCGCGCGTGATGCGCGCGCGCAAAGTGGGAAGGAGAGAGCCATGACCATGATGGCTGACATATCTGAACTGCATTCCGGCACCGGCCATTGTGCCAAAGAGCAATGTGCCGGCGCCTGCGGTGCTTGCCGCGGTGATCGCTTCAAAGTGGACCCCGGAACCGTGTCGTTCCCATCCGAAGCCCAAAACAGTCCAATTCGGCGGGCGGTGATCGCCGGTGGTGGCGAGGTTCCGAGCCCCGGGTTTCTTGAACGGGTCTTCCCGTCCCTTGCCTGAAGCCATTCAGGAACCTTCGCGGCAAATCCAGCTAGGGCATTTTCGACATGGACAAGACGATATCCAGCCTTGCCGGGGCGGTTTCCGGCATCCCCGACGGAGCTACGGTGATGATAGGAGGCTTCGGTGGCTCGGGCGCGCCGATCGAACTGATACACGCGCTGATCGACGCAGGCCCGAAAGGGCTCACTGTCATCAACAACAACGCCGGCAACGGCCACGTCGGGCTCGCGGCGCTGATCGAACAGGGTCAGGTCGCCAAGATGATCTGTTCCTTCCCGCGCTCGGCCGACCCCAGGGTCTTCACCGAGCTTTACCTCTCGGGCGGGATCGAGCTTGAGATCGTGCCCCAAGGCACGTTGGCCGAGCGCATTCGGGCGGGCGGCGCGGGCATTCCGGCCTTCTACACTCCGACGACCTACGGCACCGAACTTGCCGAGGGAAAGCCGACCGCCGAATTCGAGGGCCGGATGTATGTGCAGGAGCGCTGGCTGAAGGCGGACTACGCGCTCATTAAGGCCAAGGTGGGCGACTGCTTAGGCAACCTGACCTACCGGATGGCGGCGCGCAACTTCAACCCGATCATGGCGACCGCGGCGAACCGGACGATCGCCCAGGTCTCGCATCTGGTCCCGCCGGGCGGCATCGACCCCGAAGCCGTCATCACGCCGGGCATCTTCGTCTCCGGAGTCGTCGAGGTTCCGAACCCGGCGCAGGAAGAGATCCTTAACCGGCGGGAGGCGGTTTACCCATGATGCTCGATCTTTCCCCCATCAAGCTCTCGAACGCGCAGATCGCGTGGCGGGCCGCGCAGGACATCGAGGACGGAGCTTACGTGAACCTCGGGATCGGCTTTCCCGAAATGGTCGCGAAGTTCCAGCCCGAAGGCCGCGAAGCCATCTTCCACACCGAGAACGGCGTGCTCGGGTTCGGCGAGGCGCCGAAGGCCGGCGAAGAGGACTGGGACCTCATCAACGCCGGCAAGAAAGCGATCACGCTGAAGCCTGGCTCGGCCTTCTTCCATCACGCCGACAGCTTCGCGATGGTCCGGGGCGGGCATCTCGATTTGGCGATCCTCGGCGCATACGAGGTGGCCCAGAACGGCGATCTCGCGAACTGGTCGACGGGCCGGGGCGGCGTGCCAGCCGTCGGCGGCGCCATGGACCTCGTGCACGGCGCGAAGCGGGTCGCGGTCATCACAGATCACACTACCAAGAAGGGCGAGCCGAAACTGCTGGAGAGCTGCACGCTTCCCCTGACCGGCGTCGGATGCGTGACCCGCGTCTACACCTCGCTCTGCGTGGTCGACATCGAGGATGGCCATTTCGTCCTGCGCGAGAAACTGCCCTCCATCTCGGTCGAGGATCTGCAATCCGTGACCGGCGCGGTGCTGGTCATCAAAGGGCCGGTCTCCGATCTGGTCGTACCAGAAGTCTGATGGAAGAACATGCAAGACGCCTATATCTGCGCCTACACCCGCACCCCGATCGGCCGCTTCGGCGGCGGCCTTGCCTCGGTCCGCGCCGATGATCTCGGGGCTGTTCCGCTGCGCGCGCTGATGAAGTCCCACGACCTCGACTGGGCTGCGGTTGACGAAGTTGTCTTCGGCTGCGCCAACCAGGCCGGCGAGGATAACCGGAACGTCGCCCGCATGTCCCTCCTGCTCGCCGGGCTGCCCGAGTCCGTTCCCGGCACCACGATCAACCGCCTTTGCGGCTCGGGCATGGACGCCATTCTGGTCGCCGCCCGCGCCATCAAGGCGGGCGAGGCCGATCTGATCATCGCCGGTGGTGTCGAGAGCATGAGCCGGGCGCCCTTCGTTATGCCCAAGGCCGAGAGCGCCTTTTCGCGCGCGAATGAGGTCCATGACACCACCATCGGCTGGCGGTTCGTCAACCCGCTGATGAAGAAGCAATACGGCGTCGATTCGATGCCGGAGACCGCCGAGAATGTGGCTGAGGACTTCAACATCAGCCGCGAGGACCAGGACGCTTTTGCGCTCCGCTCACAGCAGAAGGCTGCTGCAGCGCAGGCAGCCGGGCGTTTTTCGCAGGAGATAACGCCGGTTGTCATACCGCAGCGTCGGGGCGATCCGAAATTCGTCGACGCGGACGAGCATCTCCGCCCTGATACGACGCTCGAGATGCTGGCCAAGCTCCGCGCGCCCTTCCGTGAGGGCGGCTCGGTGACCGCAGGAAACGCCTCCGGCGTCAACGACGGGGCCGCCGCCCTACTCGTCGCCTCCGAAAAAGCCGTGAAAGAGCATGGCCTGACCCCGATCGCGCGCATCCTCGGCGGCGCGACTGCAGGTGTTCCGCCCCGGATCATGGGCATCGGTCCGGCTCCGGCCAGCAGCAAACTGCTCAGGCGGCTAGGGCTCGGAGTTGATGCGCTCGACGTGATCGAGCTGAACGAGGCCTTCGCAAGCCAAGGGCTCGCGACCCTGCGTGAACTCGGTATCGCCGATGACGACGCGCGGGTGAACCGCAATGGCGGCGCAATCGCGCTCGGCCACCCGCTTGGCATGTCGGGCGCGCGCATCACCGGGACCGCGGCTCTGGAGCTGAAACTCACCGGCGGGAAACTGGTGCTTGCCACTATGTGCATCGGCGTCGGTCAGGGCATCGCGGTGGTCATGGAAGCGGTGTGAAGTTTGCGACTCGGGAAGCCATGGCGCCGAAATTTGACTTGTCGGTGCCCCGTGAACGACCCCAGGAGTGACTGTCATCAGTCGAGGCTCGGCTGACTTGCCCGCCTTCATTGGGCAGCTTTTCGAGGCGTTGTTGCACAAATCGGGGTCTGACCGCGGTTCCCCTTTCCCCGGACGGATCTAGGCTACGGCCACTGTGACTATAATTGGTGTTGATCTTGCGAAGCAGGTCTTTCAACCGCATGGAGCGACAGCAGGCGGCGAGATCGTGTTTCGCAAGAAACTGTTGCCTAAGCAGTTCCTAGCATTCAGGCAGATGCATCCCCTGGTGCACGAGACAATGACCGGTCTGCTTCTACTTCGCCTTGCTGGGGGTAGGGCCGACCTCCTAAACGTGGGTGCGGGGCTGTGGTGCCGGTCCTGTGCGGCGGCGCGATCCTCGCGGTGTCAATCTATGGCGGGTATTTCAACGGCGGGCTCGGGATCATGCTACTCGCCACTTTCAGCCTGCTGGGCCACACCGACCTGCACGGGATGAACGGCCTGAAGAACCTCTTGTCAGCGGTATTGTCGCTGATCTCGGCTGCAGCCTTCGTCTGGGCCGGACTGATTGCCTGGGAGCAGGCGCTGATCCTGGCGGTGAGTGCGACGGCGGGCGGCTACGCCGGGGCCCGGCTGAGCCGCCGCATCGTGCGCACGGATCTGTTGCGCTGGTTCATCACGCTGGTGGGCGCGGCGATGACCATCGCCTTCTTCCTCGCCTGACGGCGCAGAAGCAGGGCGCCCGGTCCGACCTACCGCCGATAGAGGATCGGGAACCAATCCTCGCGCAGCACCTGTCCCGGGGTCATGCCGTGCCCGGGGTAGGGCGGCGAGGTCCGGCCGGGACGCTCCACATAGCGCGCGTCATCACCCACCAGCCTGAGCGAGAAGGCCCGGCGGCGGGTCTGGGTCGTGTTGCCGCGCGCGCCGTGCAGGATGCCGTAATTGAAGGCCACCGCATCGCCCGGTTCCATTGCCCATTCGCGGATATCCATACCCTCGGCGTCGGGATCGGGCACCGGCATATAGGCGTCGTCCTCGGGGTAGAAGCTGGTCTCGGCCAGCCAGCGCGTCGGCAGCACCGGCTTCGGCCAGGCATGGCTGCCCGCGACGCAGCGCAGGCTCGCCTCGCGCACCGGATCCATCGGCGACCAGAAGCTGACGGTCTGCTTGCCCTCGACGAAGTAATAGGGGCCGTCCTGATGCCAGGGCGTCGGCTTCGAGGTGCCGGGCTCCTTGACCAGCACATGGTCGTGGAACATCTGCACCTGCTGCGAGCGCATCAGATCCGCCGCCACCTCGGCCGCCGGGGAATGGCGGATCGCCTGTTCGAATTCCGGGATGCGGGTCCAGTTGCAGTAATCGTCGAAGAACCGCCCGCCCTCGCCGGCTTTCAGGTTCTCGGCGGCATAGGGGCCGGGCTCGGTCATGTTGCGTTCGATGCCCTCGCGGATCTGGTCCACATGGTCCTTGAACAGGCCCTTGATCAGCACCACCCCGTCGCGCTGGAAGGCGTCGATATCCGCTTCGGTCACCAGATCATGCATCGCGAGTCTCCTTTGTCAGGGCAAGGTAGACCCGCCAGAATTTAGTTTCCAATCATATATCTTCATAGAATAAATAGCCTCATGCTATCCATTACCCTGCGCCAATACGAATATGTCGTCGCCGTTGCCGAGGCCCGCAGCGTGACCGCCGCCGCCGCGCGGTTGCATGTGTCGCAGCCCTCGCTGTCGGTGGCGATCAGCCGGGTCGAGGCGATCCTCGGCGAAAGGATCTTCCTGCGCCGCAAGGGGTCGGTGATCGTCGTCACCCCCTTCGGCCACCGGCTGGTGGAACGGGCAGGCCAGCTGCTGGCGCTGGCCCGCGGCCTCGAAGGCGGGGCCGAGGCGGCGCGGCCCGTGGTCCTGGGCTGTTTCGAGGATATCGCGCCCTGGTATCTGGCCCCGCTCCTCGACCGGCTGGAGGCGCGGGTCCCGGGGCTGTCCTTCCGCGGGCAGGAAGGGCGCTTTGCCAGCCTCGCCCGCGATCTGGCCGAGGGGCGGGTCGATGTCGTCCTCTCCTACGACATCGGCTTCGACGCCCGTTTCGAGCGCCGCAAGCTGCGCAGCGTGGAACCGGTGGCCTTCCTGCGGCAGGGGCATCCGCTGGCCGACCTGCCCGCTGTGACGCTGGAACAACTGGCCGCGCATCCGCTCATCCTGTCGAGCGAGGGCCTGTCCGAAACCTATGTCCAGTCGCTGTTCGAGGCTCTGGGCCTGACGCCACAGATCGCGCACCGGGCTTCATCGCTGGAGCTGATGCGCTCCTTCGCCGCGCATGGGAAGGGAATCGGCATCAGCTATTCCAACCCGCCGGGCAGCCTCAGCTACGACGGCGGCGCGCTGGTCACGCGGCCCATCGCCAGCCCCAGCGCGGCGGCGGATCTGTTCCTGTTCTGGTCGGCCCTGCGCAGCGACCGCCCGGATCTGCGCCCCATCCTGTCGGCCATTACCGGGTTCTTCTGACCGAGTTCTCTGACGGGGTGCGCACCGGGGGGCAGGCCCTTTCCATTGCCCCACAGAATGCAACCTTGGCGGGGAAAACGTGGCAGGGCAGGGGCGGGTCGCGCCGCGGATTGGGCCTTCAGGCGTCCTGCACCGCCCCGGAGTTGAGCCAGTCGGTAATCACCCAGGCGAGGGCCTGAGGCTGTTCTGCCGGCAGCATATGTCCCGCCTCGGGGATGACGCAGAAGCGGGCGCCCAAGCGTTCGGCCATCCCCGCCTGCGCCTCGGTCGCGATCACCGCATCCTGATCCGCAGCGACCACCAGCACCGGTTTTCCGCTGTCCCGCAGCAATGCGGTGCGGTCGGGCCGCTGGGCGCAGGCGCGGCTGTGGGCGGCAAAGCGCGCCGGGCCATAGTCCCGCACGGATTGCGCGCGCTCGGTCTGCAAGCTGAGATTGGCGGCGTTTCGGGGGTGATAGGCCCGCGCCGAGGCTACCTCGACCAGGGCGGCATAGCCCCCCGCCTCGGCCTGCCGGGCGCGGTCCTCACGGGCGGCGGCGGCGGCCGGGCTGTCGGCACCGGTAGCAGAGTTGATCAGGATCACGCCATCGACACGCTCGGCCGCCTGGGCCAGGACGGCCAGCGCCACGTACCCACCGAAGGAATGCCCCGCGACCACGAAGCGCGGCGGGGCCTGAGCCAGGATGCTGCGCGCAATCGCGTCGACATCGGGCAGAGCGGGACACTCCAGCGCAAGGCAGGCAATGCCCTCGGGCATCGCGGCCATCATCGGGGCAAAGGTCGCCGGGGTGTTGTTGATGCCAGGGATGAGAAGGAGGGTCATGGCGGCCTCGGTCGCTGGAGAAGGGAACGCGCGTGTCATTAGATAATTAGTTACACATTATCGGTTGACAGGCAAGCGCAGGGTCCCTGCGGACAGCCCAGGCCGGGGGGGCGCCGGATTTTCCGCGCCCGGCCCCGACATGCCGTGACATGGCTGAGGCCGGATACTATCCTGCCGCCGATCCGACCTTCTGACGCCGCCGCGCATCGGGTAACTTGTGCAACACGGAGCTTCTGGCCATGAAAAACCCTGCCCGGCACGAGGCGCTCAACAATCTGGGCTACCAGATTCTGGGTGTCGTGACGCGGGTGCCGCGATCGGGCTATGATATCGTGAAGCAGCTGGAACATTTCCGTCCGGCCAAGACCTCGCAGGTTTACCCCACGCTGTCCAAACTCGAAGCGGCCGGCTTGGTCGTCGCCGAGGATGTCGAACAGGAAGGGCGCCCCAACAAGAAAGTCTATTCGGCGACGCCCGAGGGTCGGCAAGCCCTCACCGACTGGATCGGCACGGAACCCGAAATTCCCTATTCTCGCGATGATTTCCTGACCATGATCTATTCGGCCTGGCTGAAAGATCCCGCGGATACCCGGCGCATGGTCGAGGCCCGGATCGAGCGCATCGACCGCCAGGTGGCCCAGGTGCAATCCGACCTTGCGCGGCTGATCGCGGACCATCCGGTCGAGATTCGCGACCCCAGCCGCTGGCGTTTCTACCGTCACAGCCTGCAAGGCCGCCGCCTGATGCTGGCACAGGCCGAGCGGGTCTGGTGCCTGAGCCTGCTCTACCAATTGTCGGGCGACCCCATCGACGATTGACTCCCCGAGGGAACTCATCCCGCCCCCACCCGCCGCAAAGAGCCCAAGAATTGACATATCGGCACGCAGGGCGACGACCCTGCGTTTTTTCTTGGCCGCCGTTGCCCGTGCTATCTTTCTGAAAAGCCAAGGCCTTTGCCGCCGCGATGTCGCAGCGGCATCCGCGCGGCACGCGCGCCTAGCATGATACTCTTTGACATATATAACTTATGTCATATGAATCTTCTCGTCACACGAATCGGCAACCATCCGATCCCGCCCGCGACAGGAGAGCAACTTGACCCTAACGGCGCCCCAGACGGACGCATTTCGTGCCCGCAATCCTCGCGATGGCCAGCCTTCCGCCCCCATCCCGGCAACGCCGCTGGCCCAGCTTGAGGACATCGTCGCCCGGGCCCGCGCCGCGCAGAAGGCCTGGGCAGCCCGGGGCGTCGAAGGCCGCATCGCCGTCCTCGCCCGCTGGCGGGATGTCATCGAGGCGATGCAGGATTCGCTGATCGCAGCCGTGTCGCAGGATACCGGCCGCGTGCTGGAATCGCGCCGCGAGGCGGCGAATATCGGAAAATGGATCGACCGCTGGTCGGCCATCGCCCCCAAGGCGCTGGCGCCGCGCGGGGGCCAGACCTCGATCCCTAGCTTCACCTGCGCCTCGGAAATCGCCGCGATCCCGGTGCTGGGGGTGATCAGCCCCTGGAACTTTCCGATGTCGCTGTCGCTGATGGATGCGATCCCGGCACTGTTGGCGGGCTGTGCGGTCATCATCAAGCCCAGCGAAGTCACCCCGCATTTCATCGCGCCGTTGGAGCGCAGCATCGCCCGGATCCCCGAGTTGGAGGGTGTCCTGACCTATATTCGCGGCGCCGGGGATCTGGGCGCCGCGCTGATCGAGCATGTCGACGGCATCTGCTTCACCGGCTCCACCGCCACCGGCCGCAAAGTCGCGGCACGGGCCGGGGCGCGGCTGATCCCCTGTTTCGTCGAACTGGGCGGCAAGGATCCCGCCATCGTGCTGGAAGGCGCCGACCTGGAGCGCGCGGCGCGCGCCATCGTCACCGGGGCGACGCTGGGGACCGGTCAGCAATGCTATTCCATCGAACGCATCTACGTCGCGCGGCCCCTGCACGACGCTTTCCTGGCGCTGCTGACCGAGAAGGCGCGCAAGCTGAAACTGGCCTTTCCGCAGCCGACCGACGGCCAGATCGGCCCGCTGATCTTTGCCCCGCAGGCACAGATCATCACCGCCCATCTGCAAGACGCCCGGGACAAGGGTGCCATCGTCCACTGCGGCGGCGAGATCGAACGGCATGGCGGCGGGCTCTGGGTGGCGCCGACCGTGCTGTCGCAGGTGACGCACGCCATGGATGTGATGCGAGACGAGACCTTCGGACCGCTGATGCCGGTCATGGCCTTCGACTCCGAACACGAAGCCGTCCGGCTGGCCAATGAGTCGAGCTACGGGCTCTCGGCCGCGGTCTTCGGCCCGCAGGAAAGGGCGATGGCGGTCGCCCGGCAGCTCAATGCCGGCGGCATCAACGTCAACGATGCGGGGGCCACGCCCTTTTTTATCGGCGACCCCTCCGTCACGCCGAAGGAACCCTTCGGCGCCAGTGGTCTGGGCGGCTCGCGCACCGGGCCGGATTCGATCCTGCGGTTCGTTCGGCACAAGATGATCGTCACCAACGTGACGAACGAACCCTCAGCATGGTGGTACGATGTTTGATTTCACGGGAGATATCGTCTGGGTCACGGGCAGCGCCTCGGGCATCGGACGGGCGACCGCGCTGCTGTTCGCCGAGCATGGCGCGGATGTCGTGGTGCATGGGCTGAACCAGCGCGATGCCTCGCAGCAGGTGGCCGACAGCATCGCGGCGATGGGGCGGCGCGTCCTGGTGGTGGACGGCGACCTGACCTCGACCGAGAGCGTCGACGCCATGGCGGCCGACATCGCCGCGCAGATGGGCGGGCTGAGCGTGCTGGTCAATTGCGCCGGTGGCGCCCCGACCCTGCGGGCGCCGATCTGGGAGCTGGACGACACTACCTGGCTGGCCACGCTCGACCGAAATCTGGGCAGCGTCTTTCGCACCCAGCGCGCCTGTTTCGCGATGCTCAAGGCCAGCGGCAAGGGCCGCATCGTCAATGTCTCGTCGATGACCGAGCGCAGCGGCGGCATCGTCGGCTCGTCCGCCTATACCGCGGCCAAGGGAGGGGTGAACGCCTTCACCCGGGCGCTGGCCAAGGAAATGGCGCCGCATGGCATCCGGGTCAACGCGGCCTCGCCCGGCCTGGTGAACTCGCCCTTCCACGACCAGGACGCCACCGTCCTTTACAAGGATCTCGTCAACCGCATCCCGCTGGGGCGCATCGGCCAGCCCGAGGATCTGGCCGGTCCGATCCTGTTCCTGGCCTCGGACCATGCCGGCTACATGACCGGCGAGGTAATCGAGGCCAGCGGCGGCATGCGGGTGCGCTGATCCCCTTTTCCGTCAATGCGTTCATATCAGGAGGAAATCATGAACTCATCCAAGGCCCTTTCCTGGGCGTCGGCGCTGCTGGCGCTGAGCGGCACCAGCGCCATCGCCGACACCTTTCCCGAACACGCGATCGAGATTGTCGTACCCTATGCGGCGGGCGGCGCCACCGACGTCTTCGCGCGGAGCCTGGCGCGGGCCATGAGCGTCGCCCTTCCGAACACGCCCGATGTGGTGGTGGTGAACGCCCCGGGCGGCGCCGGGACCATCGGGCTGACGCAGGTCGCCAATGCCGAGGCCGACGGCTATACCATCGTCTTCACCACCAGCTCGCCCATCGCGCTTCAGCCGCTCTATGGCCGCACCCCGTTCACGGTCGAGGATTTCGCGCCCTTGGCCCAGGTCAGCGTGATCCCCGCCGCGTTCAACGTGCATATGGATTCCGACATCCGCAGCGTCGATGACCTCGTGGCCTGGGCGACGGCGAATCCCGGCGCCTTCACCTATGCCTCGACCGGCGGCAACGGCAGCGGAACCCATATCGTTTCCGAGCAATTCGCGGCGGCACTGGGGATCCAGATGCGCCACATCCCCTTCGAGGGCACCGCCCCGCTGACCGCGGCCCTGATGGGCGGGCAGGTCATGGGCACGATGCAGATGCCGGACATGCATACCGGCGGCGAGGTGCGGCCCATCGTCTTCCTGACACCGATGCGGCCCAGCGATCCGGTCTATGCCGATATCCCCACCTCGACCGAGCTGGGCATCCCGGCGGTGGCGAATTTCTTCACCGCTTTCCTAGCCCCGGCAGGAACGCCTGCCGACCGGCTGGAGGTCCTGAGCACCGCCATCGCAACGGCGCTGGAGGATCCGGGCGTGCAGGACCTGTTCGAAAACGCCAATTACCCGATCTCCTATGCCGGTCCCGAGGCCTTCGGCCAGATCCTGACCGAGACCGTCGCCTCGAATCGGGCCGAGCTGCTTCGCATGGGCCTCATCAGCCAGTGAGCCGGTGACGGCCGTTCGCGCGCCCCGCTGCGGGAACGGCCGGCGCCGCCCTTCTCCCGACGAAAGGAAAGGCCTCGGACCATGCCTTCGAAAACCGCTGACCTGCTCATGTACGCGGTGCTGGCCGCGCTGGCCGGGATCGTCATCTGGCAGACCCACGCCCTGCCCAATCCCTTCGGAGGCACCATCGGCTCGGGCGGTTTCCCCACGCTGATGGCCGGGCTCGCCATCCTGCTCTGTGCCATCGGAGCCCTGCGCGCCCTGCGGGCCGCGGCCGGTCCCCGGCTCGAGTTTCCGGGCGCGGCGAAAGGCGCCGTGACGCTGGGGGCGATGATCCTGCTTTTCGGCCTGTGGCAGACCATCGGGCATTTCTTCCTGCTGGCCTTCGTCTTTCTGGCCGGGCTGCTGTGCTTCTATGCCGCGGACGAGCGGCTGAGCTGGCGGCTTGTGGCCCTGAACCTGGCCGGTTCCGCCGTGGTGATCGGGTTGATCAAGGCCTTCTTCACCTACGTTCTTTTCGTTCGCTTCTGAGGGTCGTGTGTGATGGATCTGCTTGCTCACCTCGATCTGGCGATGCTGCTGTCGGCCGCGGGCAGCATCGTGCTGGGGCTTTTCGTCGGGATGCTGTTCGGCGCGTTGCCCGGGCTCGGGCTGACCATCGCCATCACGCTGCTCCTGCCCCTCACCTATACGATGGAGCCGCTGAACGCGATCCTGATGCTGCTGGCGGTCTATCAGGCCGCGGAATACGGCGGCTCGATCTCGGCCATTGCCCTGGGCATTCCGGGCACGGTGATGGCCGCCCCCATCGTCAAGGACGGCCGGGCCATGGCGCAGGAAAGCTCGCCAGGCCGGGCGCTCGGCTTCTCGCTCTATGGCTCGACGCTGGGTGGTCTGGTCGGAGGGCTGGTGCTGATCCTCTTCGCGCAGCCGCTGGCGCGGTTCGCGCTGCGACTCGGCGATGCGGAATTCTTCCTCCTCGGGCTGATGGGATTGGTCGCCGTGACCGCCTTTGCCGAGCGTGATCCGATCAAGGTGGCGATCTCGATCTGCTTCGGCATGATCGCCGGGACCATCGGCCTCGATGTCTTCACCGGCATGCCGCGGCTGACCTTCGATGTGCCGCAACTCTACGAGGGGCTGAACCTGATCGCCCTGGTGGTGGGCCTGTTCGCCTTTTCCGAAGCCTTCTTCATGATGGCCGGCAACATGCGGCACCGCTTCATGTTCGATGCCCGACAGATGAAGATCACCCTGACCCTGCGCGAGATGCTGGGCGGCCTGAAGGCGGGGATGATCGGGGGTGTGATCGGCACGCTGCTGGGCATCCTGCCCGGGGTCGGGTCCACCGTGGCCGGTTGGCTGTCCTATTCGGCAGCGAAATCGGCGTCGCGCCATCCCGAGAAATTCGGCACGGGCAGCGGCGAGGGGATCGCCGCGCCCGACAGCGCCAACAACGCCGTGGTCGGGGGCGCGCTGCTGCCCTTCCTGACGCTGGGCATTCCCGGGACCGCTGGCATAGCGATCATCGCCGGGGCCTTCATCATCCACGGCATCACGCCGGGCCCGCAGATGATCCGCGACCATCCCGACCTGATCCACGGGATCTTCGTGGGCTTCATCGTCACCACCTTCGGCATGTTCCTGATGGGCAAGTTCCTCAGCCGCGGCTTTGCCCGGGCGCTGGTGACGCCGAATTTCGTGCTGGTCCCCGGTGTGCTGATCCTGTCCATCGTCGGCGTCTATACCTCGCGCGCGCAGATCTTCGACCTGTGGCTGGCGCTGGCCATCGGGGCCGGGGCCTATCTGATGCGGCGGCTGGACTATTCCGTCGCGGGATTTGTGCTGGCCTTCGTGCTGTCGCCGATCATCGAGGTCAGCTTCCGCCGAGCCCTGCTCATCTCGGGCGACGATTACACTGTCTTCGTGACCCGGCCGATCTCGGCCGTGCTGGTGGCCGTCGTCGCGGCCATGCTGGGCTACACGGTGCTGAAGGCCCTGCGCCGTCGCCCCCCCGCCAGACGCGAGGCCTGAGGGATGCAGGATGACCCCCAGCCGACCGATGCCGGGCTCAAGCTGAACCCGCTGGCCTATCAGATCCTCGGCCTCATCGCCCGCGATCCGACGACCGGCTACGACATCGTGAAGGCGCTGCACCGCTTCCGCCCGGTCAAGTTGAGCCAGGTCTATCAGGCGCTCTCGATCATGGAGGCCGCCGGGCTGGTCGAGGTCAACGAGGTGACGCAGCAGGGCAAGCCGAACAAGCGTCTGCACCGGATCCTTCCCCGGGGCGCCGTGATCCTGAACGGCTGGATCGAGAGGCCGACCCACCATCCCGCCAAGAACGACGAATTCGTGCGCAAGGTCTATTCGCTCTGGCACGCCCCGGCCGGGCAGCGCCGCGCCCTGATGGCCGAGCGGATGGACTGGCTCAAGGGCGAGATCGCCTATTTCGAGGCGATGCGCGACGCGCTGGCGGATGCGGCGCCCGACCGGCTGACCGATCCCGATTGCTGGGAATTCTCGCGCCGGATCCTGGTCATGCGCCGCCTCGCCCTGTGTCGTGAGGAAATGCGCTGGTGCGAGACCGTTCTCGGCCTGCTGGCCGACCCCCCTGACGAACCCTGACAGAACTTCCAAAGCAAGGACCCGAGATGAAAGAGATCGTTCGCAGCGTGCGCAGCACGGTTCCCGCGGATACGGACAACCCGTTCCTGAAAGGCCCCTTCGCGCCCAATATCAATGAATACAACGCCGATACCGAGACGCTGAAGGTGCGGGGCGAGATCCCCAGGGACCTGCACGGCATCTATGTGCGCAACACCCATAACCAGGTGCACGATTCCATCGGCATCTATCATCCGTTCGACGGCGACGGGATGCTGCATGCGGTGCATTTCCAGGATGGCAAGGCGCGCTACCGCAACCGCTTCATCGAGACTACCGGCTGGTGGGCGGAGCAGGCCGCGGGCAAGCCGCTCTGGCCTGGGATTCTGGCGCCGCAGAAATACACGCGCCGGGGCTGGGGCGCAATCGGGGCAATGAAGGACAACGCTGGCACCGATGTGCATTGTCACGCCGGCAAGCTGCTCGCGGTGATGAGCCAGGGCTCCGAACCCTGGCGGCTGGATCCCGTCACGCTGGAGAACCTCGGGCCGGACGCGGCTTGGGCGCATGAGGTGATGCCGATCGGCGTCTCGGCCCATTACAAGGTCGATGTCTACACGGGCGAGATGATGTTCTTCAACTTCTCGAACCAGTATCCCTACATGAGCTACGGCGTGGTGAACGCCGAGAACAAGCTCATCCATTACACCCCCATCGAGCTGGACGGCCCGCGCTGGCCGCACGACCTGGGGGTCACGCAGAATTATTCGATCCTGCACGACCTGCCGTTCTTCTTCGACAAGGAAGCCCTGAAGCGCGGCGAGCGAAAGCTGACCTTCCATCGCGACGTGCCCGCGCGCTTCGGCGTAATCCCCCGGCATGGCACGAATGCGGACGTGAAATGGTTCGAGGCCACGCCCTGTTACATCCTGCATCTGTCGAACTGCTACGAAGAGGGCGACTGGGTCATCATGGACGGCTGCATCTCGGTCGATCCGGCCAAGCCGCCGATCGGCAAGATCGACAATGTCTATGACAAGATCCTCGACCATCTGGACAAGCACCGCACCAAGACCCGGCTGCATCGCTGGAAATTCAACCTGAAGACCGGTGAAACGCGCGAGGAATTCCTGGACGACGAGGTGACGGAATTCCCCTTCTTCGCCAATTCGGTCTGCGGCTATCCCTATCGCTACAGCTATGGCACGCTGTTCAAGCCGGGCGACTGGCTGTTCACCGGAATCAAGAAATACGACCTGCTGACCGGCACCCAGACCCGCTTCGAATACGGGCCCGAACGCTATGGCAGCGAGCCGCATGTCGCGCTCAGGCCCAACGCCAAGGCCGAGGATGACGGCTATATCATCACCATCGTCACCGACATGATCCGCAACATGTCGGAAACCCTGATCTTCGACGCCGCCGACATCGCCGCCGGGCCGATTGCCGCCATCGAGATGCCCGAGCGCATCTGCCAGGGCACCCATGCCTGCTGGGTCGAGGGGCATCGCATCCAGGGGGAAACCGGCTCGGTCCCCAGACCGGCGACGATGGAAGCCTGAGCTCCGAACGAAAGGAAACCCCATGACCAGCCTTCCCGTCTACCGGGCCCGCGGGTCCGGCCCCACAACGGTTTTCCTGCTGCACGGCGCTTATGGCGACGGACGCTATTTTGACGATCTCGCCAACAGCCTTGCGGTGGCGGGCTATCGCGTCGTCGATTGGGACGCGCCCGGCTACGGCGACAGCCCGCGGGTCGAGCCCGCCACCATCGAGGCCTTCGCCGATGCGGCGCAAGCGATGATCCGCGCGGAAGCCAGCGCAACCAACGTTGTTCTGGGCCATTCCATGGGCGCGCTGATCGGTCCGCGGCTGACCAACATGGAGGATCGGGTGAACGGCCTGATCCTGTCGGCCGGCTCGATGGGCATTCCCAACCGCTCGCCCGAGGACCGGGCCCTGTTCCTGGAAGAACGCCTGACGCCGCTTGAGCGCGGCATGAGCGTTCAGGATTACGCGCGGCCGCTGATCACCCACATGATGGCGCCTGGGGCCAGCGGCCCGCTGGTCGACCGGGTGTTCGAGGTGGTGCTGTCGATGCGGACCGATACCTTCCGCACCTCGCTCAACGCGCTGACCCTCTATGACGGGCGGGTGGCGCTGGAAGCCCTGAAAAAGCCAGTGCTGATGATCGCCGGCGAGCACGACCCGGCCTGTCCGGCCGAGGGGATGCGCCTGATGCACGAGGCCGCGCCGCATAGCGAGTTCGAGATCCTGCAGGGGGTTGGGCATTACGGCTTCGCCGAACGGCCCGAGGCCTACAAGGCGCTGGTCCTCGGCTGGCTATCGCGGTACTTTCCGAGCCGGTAAGCTAGGCAGAGGACCGGGGCGTAGCTTCAACATCGATCCTCTGGCGTTCAGCGCGCCGGAGGATCGATGATCCATCCTATAACCGGAATGGATGTCTCATGTGGTGGCACGGGTTTCGAAAGCACTTGACGCAACCACACTTGCGTAGTGTCGCCGCTATCACGATAGAAGCGCTGTGTTCCGTCGTGGAAAATTGAGCCTTTAACGGTCGCTGAGATAGTCGAGGATCCATGACGATTCTCCGTCGAATGGACTGGTGGTCTTACGCGTCCGGCGCGCCGCCGCGAAGGTCTTGCGCGCTCGACGACCGTTCACGATCGTAGGCTACCTGCAGCCGGGGCGATCAGGCGAGGTTGGTAGCGGCCATTGTCAGGATGAAGTGGGATCGCACGCGCTCAACACCGCGATGGACGGTCTGTGCCATGCCACCGACGGTTTTCGTCCACCAAAGGGTTCTTCGATCCGCTTGCGGGGTTTCCGGGACAGGGCATGGCTTTGGTACCGGGCGGTGCGTCCAT
Source organism: Aquamicrobium lusatiense (assembly GCF_014201615.1). Lineage (NCBI taxonomy): Bacteria > Pseudomonadati > Pseudomonadota > Alphaproteobacteria > Hyphomicrobiales > Phyllobacteriaceae > Aquamicrobium > Aquamicrobium lusatiense. The sequence continues at coordinate 86,931 of NZ_JACHEU010000006.1, forward strand.
TGATCGCTGAATATCGCACTTTCCGTGCAACATACAGGATCACGCAGTCGTGCCGGAGGTTGGCGACGAACCCGGCCGCGTCGTACTCTTTGTCCGTCTCCAGCTTCAGCTGTTGGCTCGTTTCGGGGAACCGCAGTTGACTATGTCCAGCGCGCCGCGCGGCGTGGCAGTCGGCCTGGGTCAGCTCGTCCTCTACGATCCGACCGCAGCGATTCTCGGTCAGAGCATGCCTGATGAAGCACAGCATCGCGCCGGTGCCCTGTGACTTCTTGAAGAGCGGGCATCGGGGTCGATGGTCGAAGCATGGGCGACGCTCGTACGCTTTCTGCCACGGAAGCCGACCTAGGCATTGCGGCTCCGGCGAGTGGGGTGTGTCATCGGTTCGATCTCGAGCTGGGTCTGAGAGGTCTGGGCGTTGGCGGTGCTGTCGGGGCCGAGTGGATCGTCCGGCTTCTCGCAATCCGGCGGCACGCTCGCAGACTTTGACTGAAAGCTCTTCATCGACGCCTACGCCTTCACCAAGGTGCCATCGACGGAGAAATGATCATCGACAGCAGCGGCACGACTTCGCGGTGCGCCAAGATCGCTGCCATCACCTTGCGCAACATGTCGGTCGTCAGCCGCCGTTCGCGGTTCTTGGTTAAGACTGGTCCGATTACCGGAAACTGGACCGTTTGAAGCTGGAGTTATTCCGCTACGCGTTCCCGGCTGCGAGGGGCGCGAAACGAGCGTTGGGTTCGAGCCGCTGGTGGTAGGAAGCGTCACGCCAGGGCGATCGGAAGTGCCCGTGCCGCCGACCGCGATAGGGACGATCCAGATCACGCCGACGAACGGGCTTGCATCACGAGCCCGCCGAGCGCAGGAGCCGCGAACGGGGAAGGATCAGAAGCTGAGGCGCATCCCGCCGGTGACTTCCAGCGTCTCGCCGGTGATGTAGCGGGCTTCGGACGAGGCGAGGAAGGCGATGGCGCCGGCCATGTCCTCGGGTTTGCCCACGCGCTTCATCGGCACCGCGCTGATCACCCACGGATATTTCTGCTCTGGATCCTCCTCGTGGAAGGGGGATGTGACCAGCCCGGGGGCCACGGCATTGACCCGGATCTCGGGCGCCAGTTCGCGCGCAAGTGCCCGGGTGAAGCTGTCGATCCCGCCTTTGGCCGTGGTATAGGCGATGCCGCCCGGTACCCCGCCGACCCGCGTCACCGAGGAGCTGATGTTGACGATGGCGGGATCGTCCGCGCGGCGCAGCAGCGGCAGAGCCTTTTGCGTCGCCAGAACCTGCGTGCGAATGTTGATCGCCAGCACCCGGTCGAAGGTCTCGATCGGCATGTCGTCGAGCCGCGACTTGGCAGGCGAGGCGCCGACGCAATTGACCAGCACCGAGAGGCGGCCGAAGGTTTCGTCGATCTGGCGGGCAAACCCCTCGACCACGGCCTCTTCGGTCAGATCGCCGTCAAGCACCAGCACCCGCCGACCCAGGGCGGTGAGTTCGGTGGCCAGTTCAGCGGTCAGATCCTGCTGGTTCAGGCCATGGATCACCAGATCCGCGCCGAGACTGGCGAATTTGCGGGCGGCGGCGCGACCGATGCCGGTGCTGCTGCCCGTGACCCAGACGACGCTGTCCTTGAAATTCAACATTGATCTTCCGTTCACAGGCTGAACCACCAGGGCGATGGCCCTGTGGCGGGGTTGGAGAGGATGGCCTGCTTGCGCACGAAGCGGCGGATGGAATCCGCGCCGGTGCGTGATCCACCGAGGCCCGAATGGTTGAAGGCGGTCTTCTCGGGCACCAGGGGGCTTCCGATGAAGAGCGGGGCCAGCCCTGCGTCATTGATCGAGACCCCGCCCGCGTCGAGTCGCCGCGCCACCGCCTGCGCGGCCTCTTCAGGGCCGAAGACCGCCGCCGACAGGCCGTAGTGGCTGTCATTGGCCAGCGCCACCGCCTCGTCGAGGCTGTCATAGGCCATCACCGGCAGGAACGGACCGAAGCTTTCCTCGCGCATGATCAGCATGGAATGATCGACATCGGTCAGCACCGTCGGCTGGCACCAGAGGCCGCCGCCGTGGGTCTCGATCGCCCCGCCGGTGACGATGCGAGCGCCGCGCTCGATGGCATCGTCCAGATGGCGCCGCAGGATCTCGGCTTGCGGCAGGAAGGTGATCGGGCCAATATGCCCTTGTGCGGGATCAGGCCAATTGGGCCGTAGCCGCGCGACCTTCGCAGCCAGCTGGGCGACGAAGCCGTCGTGCAGCGAGCGAGGCACGTAGATGCGCTCGATCGAATAGCATTGCTGGCCCGCTCCCAGGGTCGCCCCCGTCGCCAGGGCCGAGGTTGCGCGGTCGATATCGGCCCCTTCCAGCACCAGAGCTGGATCCTTGCCGCCGAGTTCGGTGAAACAGGGGATGAACCGTTCGGCCGCGCGGCGGGCGACGAGCCGCCCGGTGCGGGTGGAGCCGGTGAAGCAGACCATGTCCACCTGATCGACGATCGCTGCCCCCAGTGCGCCATCCCCCCGCACCACACGGAAGATCGCGGCCAGGGCCGGCACCTCGTCCAGCGCGGCCTGGAGCACGTCAACGAAGCGCGGCGTCACCTCCGAGGGTTTCAGGATCACCGCGCATCCCGCGACCAGCGCCGGGATCGCATCCATCAGCCCCAGAGCCAGCGGGAAGTTCCAGGGTCCGATCACGCCGACCACGGGATAGGGGCGGAACCCTGCCGTGCCGGTGATCCCGGCCAGACCCGTGTCCCTGGGCAGTGTATCGAGCGAGCGCGGCGCGACCTCGACCCAGCAGTCGACCCAGACCCCGGCGGCATCGGCCTCGATCCGGCTTTCGTGCAGGCGCCCGGTATCGGCCAGAAGCGCGTCGAGCAGGTCCTCGCGGCGCGCGGCCAGTGCGGTGCAAAAGGCGCGCAGCACCGTGGCGCGGCCGTCGATGCCCGCGGTCACCCAGCCCGGCTGCGCTGCGCGCAGCCCCGCGATCAATGCGTCAAGCCCGGAGGCAGGGAAGGCAGGGCAGGTGTAATCCACCTGACCCGTGCGCGGATTGCGCGCACGGATGACCGAAGATGTCATCTCGTTCATGGTGTGTCCGTTCAATCCGCCAGGCTGACGCCGTTTTCGTAAAGCATGTGCGGCCCGGCCCAGAAGGCATGAGCGCCGGTGGGAATGTGATAGGGCATGATCACCCGACAGATCGGCCCGGCGCCGATGTTCTGCGCATCGAACAACACGCATTCGCCCTTGCCGGTGTTGGTGTTGGTCACGAAGGTGACCAGATAGCCGTCATCCTCGGATTTCGCGTTGAGGCGGGGGGCGAAGGGCGCCTCGCTGACGAATTCGCCCGCGGGCATGATGAAGCGGTCGGTCTTGCCGGTTTCAAAATCGAATTTCTTGAGCCCTTCCAGCAGCCATTCGCCGCGCTGAGGGACGGCGTTGTAACTGTAGCGCGTCTTGCGCCCGTTATAGAGGCCGTTGACCATCGGGAATTCGGTGATTTCGTCGTCCAGCCGCTCTTCGCGCGTCTCGCCGGTCTTCATGTTGAAATACCAGCGATGCATCCGGGTTTCGGTCGTGTGGAGATCCAGCATCTTGCACAGGCGCTCGTAGCCTTCCGCCGGGATGTTGTGCATGTCGGGGACGGGATTGGTCATGATGCAGCCCTCCATCACCACCTCGTCACCCTGTTCATAGCTGTTCGACAGGTGAAGGATGTAGCAGGGCTCGGCCTCGAACCAGCGGACATCCTCGTTGGTGCCGAAGCGCGGGATCACCCCGAAGCGGGCCGGGATATCGCGCCAGAATTTCAGCCGGTGGCCGCCCTTCTTCAGGCTCTCGGGATCGAAGAACATCGGCAGGTCGTGCACGATGGAATAATGCTCGGTCATCCCCAGATCGTGCGGCCAGCGCGGACCGGGCAGCTCGATTGGCGCGTAATGCACCAGATTGTTTCCGGCATCAATCACCCCGTAATTCATGTACGGCGGCTTTTCCGAGAAGTTGAAGAACATCATGTGGCCGGTGTGTTCATCGACCTTGAAATGCGAGCAGATGCCTCGGTCGCCCAGGGCGGCGGCCCAGTTCTCGTCGGGGCCCAGAGTGTCCAGCGTCTGCGTGTCCAGCCGGTAGGGTTCGGAGCATTGCGACATCGCAACAATGATCTTGCCGGCATGCACCACCACGTCGGTGCCGGTGTTGTCCTTCATCGCGCCGATGCTGCCCCAGCCGCGCCGCGTCCTGCGCTTGGGCTCGATGATCCCGGGCCAGAGCGATTTGCCAGCCGCCTTCTCGGCCAGATAGCCGGTCGTCTGGGTGAAACGGTTGCGGTATTCGACCTTGCCCTCGTTGAACCAGACGGCGTGCAGCATGCCGTCGCCGTCAAAGGGATGGTACTTGCCGATGGGCTCGTGCACCTGATTGTGGCCGTTGCGCACATACATGCCCTGAAGATCCTTCGGCACCTCGCCGATGATCGTCAGATCCGGGCCGCGGGCGGTGTATTCCAGGTCGATCGGCTTGTGGGCGCCGTTCAGATAGGGATTGTCGTTGGGGTATTTCAGGGTCGAGTGACCGTGCGAAAAGATCTCAGGCATGTCTTGTCCTCCACTCGCGGCGCCGGTCAGGCCACGCGCTCCAGAATTGCGGCGCTGGCAACTCCTGCCGCGCCGGTGATTGCGACGACGCCGCGATCGACGCCGCGGAGTTCCATCTCGTCCAGCAGCGTTCCGACCAGCATTGCCCCGGTCGCCCCCATCGGGTGTCCAAGGGCAATCGAGCTGCCGTTGACGTTGAACCGCTCCAGCGGCACCGCCAGTTCGCGCAGGTAGTGCAGGGTCACGGCAGCGAAACTGTCGCGCACCTCCCACAGGTCGATATCGGCGGCGTTGAGGCCGGCCCGGGCCAGCGCCTTGCGGGTGGCATCGACCGCCCCGATCTGGGTGATCGACACGCTGGCCTCGGCGGTGGCGAGAACCCGCGCCCGGGGCCGCAGCCCATGCCGCCGCGCGGCCGAGGCCGAGGCCAGCACCACCAGCGCCGCACCATCGGCCATAGCCGGAGAATTCCCCGCGTGATGAACCGCGTTCAGCGGAGGCAGGTCGGGAAAGAGCCCGCGCAGGATCTCGCCGTCGCGCCCGGCGGCGGCTTCGGCAAAGGCGGGTTGCAGCGCGGCCAGCGACTCCAGGGTGTTGGTGCGCCGGATCGTCTCGTCCCGGTCAAGAACCAGCGCACCGGCCGCGTCGCGCACCGGCACGATAGAGCGGAAGCGCCCGGTATCCTGGGCGGCGGCGGCGCGCTCTTGCGACAGCACTGCATAAGCGTCGCATTCCGCGCGGCTGAAGCCGAACTGGGTTGCGACAAGATCCGCCGCAACGCCGGGCTGCAGCGCGCCCAGCCTTGCGGCGATCTGCGGATCCATGAACATCGCTCCCTTGTCAGCCAGCATCGGCGTCCGCGACATCATCTCGACGCCGCCCGCGACGGTGACGGCATCCTGCACTGCGGCGCGTTCGGCCATCAAGGCTGTCGCGGACAATCCCGAAGCACAGAACCGGTTCATGGTGGCGGCCGGTGCAGCGACCGACCAGCCCGCCAACAACGACGCCGTCTTGCCGATGTTGGCCCCCTGATCGCCGACCTGCGTCGCACATCCGATCATCGTATCGTCGGCATACTCATCCACCCCGGGGAAACGCCGCGCGACTTCAGTGAACAATCCGGCCAAAAGCTCGGCCGCCCTCAAGTCGCTCAGCGCGCCCCCTGGCCTGCCGCGCCCCCGTGGCGTGCGGATAGCATCAACGACAAACGCATCCATGGATCACCCATCTCCCCTCTCAACCCGAGAATCAAGATACATATAACGAACCTAATTACAATGGAGAAAGAGCGATGGCCTGCTATTGAGCCCCACCTGACCGCGACGTACTGATGGGTTTCTGTGAGCCAAACTCGCGAAATAACTGGGATTCTTACCGTGTTGCACAGGCATGTGTTCTGTTTGCGTCGGCGTGTCGGGCTCCGCTCGTCGACGGCGCGGCGCATAATGCGTGTTGCAAGTAAGTCTCTTTAATGTAATAGAATGCCACCAAATCCGGGGATGCAGGGAGGCACGCACGTTGCGGGACAGCACCGAGATCAGAGTCTTGCAGGATCTGCTGGGCCTCAATCGTCGCCTGCATGGCGATCAATTGTGCCTCATCGACCCGATCGACCGGGCGCGGGTGGCTGAGGGCGCCGCCCGGCGACTGACCTGGCGCGCGCTCGGCGAGCGGATCGACCGGCTGGCGCTGACCCTTGCCCAGGCCGGCCTGGGCAAGGGCGATATCGTGCTTCTGGTCGCGCCAACCCTGCACGAAACGCTGGCTGCGCAGCTTGCCTGCCTCGAGCTCGGGGTGGTGGTCGCCTCGATACCCGTTCAGTACCGCGAAGGCGAGGTCGATGCGCTGATCGAACGCCTGTCGCCGCGCGCGCTGATCGGCCATGTCCGGCTGGGCTCGCATGCGAATGCGGCGATGCTGGCCGGTGCGGCGCGCAGGTCGCCTCTGGCGCCGATGGTCTTCGGCTTCGGCGAGGGCCTGCCCGAGGGCGTGCGCGGGCTTGATCTCGACGCTCCACTGAACGGGGCCGAACAGATGGCGCTGGATGGGTTTCGCTCCGCAGCCGCGGTTGTGCCTGACGATCTGGCCTTCATCGTCTTCACCTCGGGCACCTCGGCACGGCCCAAGGCGGTGCCGCGCAGCCATGTCGATATCCTGGCCGTCCGCCGCTTTCTTGAGGATGTCGCGGAATTGCCGGTCGGCGGCTGCTTCCTGTCGCCGCGGATGCTGAACACGATCGGCTCGCTTGCCAACGGCCTGGCCGCCTGGCTGTATTCGGCTGCGCGGATGGTGCTGCACCACCCCTTCGATCTGGATGTGTTCCTGCGTCAGATCGCCGAGGAGCGCCCCGAAGTCACCAGCTGCCCGCCGGCGATCCTGAACATGATCCTGCGCCGGATCGAGGCGGGCGAGGCGCTCGACATGGGGGCGTTGCACCACATCACCTCGGGTTCCGCGCAGCTCGACCCACGGCTGATGAGCGCCTTTCGCGAGCGTTTCGGGATCACGCTGGTCAATATCTATGGGTCAAGCGAAGGGGCGATGTTGATCGCCTCGGACAAGGATATCGCCGACGAGGAGATCCGCGCGCGCTGCTTCCTGCGCCACGCCGAGGGGCAGGCGGGCTCGCGCCTGCCGGTTCTGGAGGGGACGCGGACACGCCTGGTCGACCCCGCAACCGAGGTGGAGATTACCAACCTGGGCACGATCGGCGAACTGCGGCTGAAAAGCCCCGCGATCCTGCGCCAGTATTGGGATGACCCGGACCTGACGCGGGAGTCCTTCGATGGTGAGGGATGGTTCCGCACGGGGGATCTGTTCGAGATCGCCGGCGACCGCGGGCAATACCTGTCCTTCACCGGCAGGCTCAAGAACATCATCGTCCGCGGCGGGCTGAATATCTCGGCCGAGGAAATCCAGGGGCTTGCCACCACCCATCCCGCGGTGGCCGAGGCGGTCGCCGTGCCGGTGCCCGATGCAAAGCTGGGCGAGACAGTGGGCCTGGCCGTGGTGCTGCGCCCCGGGACCGCGCTGCGGCTGCAGGATCTGGCCGACCATCTGCGCCATCAGTGCAAGGTCGCCGTCTACAAGCTGCCCGAGCACCTGCGCGCCCTCGACACCCTGCCCACCATGCCCAGCGGCAAGACCGATCTTCAGGCGATCCGGGGCCTGTTCGCAAACGACCAGACCCGGACGCAGGCCAGACAAAGGACTGAACCATGACCCGCATCCTCCCCGATTACAGCGTTACCGGTGAGGGGCCGGTCACCCTCTTCCTGCTGCACGGCGCCTTTGGCGCCAAGGAATACTGGCGCAACCAGTTGCAGACCTTCAGCGAGCGCGGGCTGCGCATCGTCGCCTGGGACGCGCCCGGTTACGGCGTCAGCCCCCTGCCCGAGGGGTTCTCGGTCGAGCGCGCCGCCGAGGCACTGACACATCTGATTGCCCGCGAGCGGACCGAAACCAATCTGGTGCTGGGGCACTCGATGGGCGGCATGGTGGCGATCCGCACCTATGGCATGATGCCCGACGCGATCCACGGGCTGATCCTGTCCGCCACCAGCGCGGCCTTTGGCCGCCCCGAAGGGGACTGGCAGCGCGCCTTTGTGCGCGACCGCGTGGCGCCCCTCGATGCGGGCCGGTCGCTGGAAGACTATGCGCCGGAAATGCTGCGCACCATGTTCGCGCCAGGCGCCGCTCATCCGGCGACGGATCTGGTGATCCGCGTCGTCTCGCAGATGAAACCGGAAACCTTCCGCGCGGCGATCGAGGCCGTTTCGCGCTTTGATGCGCGCGAGGTGCTGCCGCATATCAGCGTACCAACGCTGTGCATCGCCGGAGGGCACGATCTGTCGGCCGCGCCGCCCAAGGTGATGGAGAAACTCACCACCAAGATCGCGCAGGGCGAATACCGCTGCATGGATCACGTCGGCCACTTCGGCTGGGCCGAGGATCCCGACGGCTTCAACCGCGAAATCCTGGATTTCCTGACGCGGCGCATTCCCGCGGCCGCGGCGGTGCTGGGGCGCGAGGCAACCCGTGCCTGACGGCCCCGCCCCCGCGCAACTTCCGTTTCGCACATGCGAAGCCCTGCGGTTTCGCGACATGGACCCGCTGGGCCATGTGAACAACTCGATCTATGCGACCCTGTTCGAGCAAAACCGCGTCGAATTCCAAAGCCAGCCCGGCGGGTTTCGTGAGGCGGCAGGCCAGACCGTCGTGCTGGCGACGATGACCATCGACTTTCTGTGCGAGATGCACTGGCCCGGGACGGTCGAGATCGGCCTGGGCGTCGGGCGGCTAGGGACGAGCAGCTTTGACATCGAACAGGAGATCAGCCGCGACGGCGCGCTGATCGCCCGGGGTCGCTGCACGCAGGTTCTGATCGACAGCGCACAGCGCCGCCCGGTTCCCCTGTCTTCCGAGCAACGCCTGAGGCTGTCCCGCTGGATGGCCTGCCACAAAGTATAATAAAAAGACTATATATAAGGACTCCACAAGCCAGCTTGGATCCGAAAATGCCCATTTATGCCTAGAAATTTGGCCCTCCAATGCAGTATTTTCGCGCTAGAATCGACATTCTCCGTGTAAATTTCATTGACAACTTAGGTTCATTTATATGATCTGAATACACTGAAAACGGGGCGAATCGACAGCGCCCACCCGTCACCTCGGGACAGCTCAATCGAATGGGAGGACACCATGACATCACTGAAAACCCTGCTGCTGGGCACGGCCCTGACCGGAGCAATCGGCCTGGCGGCACTGCCTGCGATGGCCCGCGAAATGACCGTTGCGACCTATCTTCCGGCCAACTCGTCCTTTGTCACGGACCTGCTCGAACCGCTGGCCGCCTGGATCAACGAACGCACCAACGGCGAGTTCTCGCTGGCGGTCTACGCCGGCGGCACGCTGGGCCGTGACCCGAGCCAGCAGGACCGCATCGTTTCGTCAGGGATCGCCGACCTGGCGGTCATCGTCCCGGGCCGGAACGCCGGCGCCTATCCCGACTGGGGCGTGTTCGAGCTGCCCGGACTGGCGCGTTCGGCCGAAGAGGGCAGCTATGCCGTCTGGCAGATGCACAACGACGGAAACCTGCGGACCGGCGACGACCTGCATCTGGTCGCGGCCTGGACCACCGACCCCTATATCTTCCACACCTCGGCCCCGATCACCGACCCGGCCGACGTTCAGGGCCTGCGCATTCGCGTCCTGGGCCAGACACAGACCGAATCCGTGCTGGCGATGGGCGGCGTGCCGCAGGGCGTCAGCATCACCGAAACACCCGAGGCGATCAGCCGCGGCACGCTGGATGGCGCGCTGGCGGATTGGTCGGTGTTCGACATCTTCCGCCTGGGCGAGGTCGCGCATTACAGCTACGAGATCCCGCTGGGCGTCCTGGCAATGGCGCTGGTGATGAACCCCGAAAGCTATGCCGAACTCTCGCCCGAGGGGCAGGCGGTCATGACCGAAGCCGGCGAGGAATGGCAGCGCCTGATGATCGCCTATTACGGCCGCGAGCGCGCGCGCATCCTCGAGACCTACACGGCGCGCGGTCATGTTATCAACGCTCCCACCGAAGAACAGATCGCCGGGATCGTCGAAGCAACCGCGGATCTGCGCGAACGCGTCGCCGGGGCTGCCGGTGACGGCGTGATGGCCGCCTATGAACAGGCGCTGATGGACCATCGCAGCGGCACGCGCTGAGCACAAAAGGGGGCTGGACATGAAATACGACCGGCTGGAGAGGCTCAGCATCGGGCTGAGCAGGCCGACCGCGCTGATCGGCATCCTTGGCTTGATGCTGATCGCGCTCATCACCGTCGCCTCGGTGGTGGCGCGGGCGGTCTTCAACTATCCGTTGATCTGGGCGCATGACGCGGCCAGCCTCCTGATCATCATCATTGTCGCCACCTGCTTTCCGACGGGTGTCATGTTGCGCAAGCATGTCGCCATCGAATTCCTGGGCGGCGCGCTGGGATCCCGTGCGCATCGCTGGCTGACCGCTTTCGGGGCGCTGGTCACGAGTGCCGCGCTCGCGGTTCTGGCCTGGCAGATGACGGTCATCGCCGGCCAGGAGACGGCGGGCCACGCCAGCACCGTTGTCGCCCGTATTCCCACCGGCCCGCTGTGGTGGCTGGCGGCGGTCATCGTCTGGGTCTCGGTGCCGATGCAGGGTCTCGTCACGCTTTTGATCATCACCGGCAAAGCCGCTCCCGCTGCGGATGGAGATCACGTATGAGCCCCGAAACCATCGGCCTTCTGGGTGTCGCCGCCCTGTTCCTGATGATCCTGACGCATGTGCCCATCGGCATTGCGATGGGCGTTTCGGGCGTGCTGACCTTTGGTCTTCTGCGCAACTGGTCAGCGGCTTTCGCCATCGTCGGAACCGAGGCCTCGACGGTCTTTGCCAGTCTGGAACTGGCAATCATTCCGCTGTTTCTAATCATGGGCAGCTTTGCCGCCTCGGGTGGCATGGGGCGCGACATCTATCGCCTCGCCTACGCCTTTCTCGGCCATTACCGCGGCGGGCTGGCGATGGCGACGATCGGCGGCTGCGCGGGTTTCGGCGCGGTCTGCGGCTCGTCCATCGCGACGGTCTCGACCATGACCCAGGTCTCTTACGGCGAAATGCGCCAGCGCGGCTATGCCCCGACCCTGTCGACGGGCAGCATCGCCGCGGGCGGAACATTGGGCATCCTGGTGCCCCCCTCGGTCATCATCGTGCTCTATGCCGTCCTATCCGAGCAATTCATCCTGACGCTCTTCACCGCAGCGCTGGTTCCGGCGGTGCTGGCGGTCGTCGGATACATGCTGTCGATCTGGGTCGTGGTCTCGCTCAACCCCGACGCGGGGCCGGCGGGCGAGAAATCGAGCTGGCGCGAAAGGGCGCAGGCCGTGCGCGAAAGCTGGGCGACCATCCTTCTGGCCGCGGTGGTCGCGGGCGGCATCTATTCGGGCCTGTTCACCGTCACCGAATCCGCGTCGATCGGTGCCATCCTGGCCGTGGTGATCGCCGTCGTGCGCGGCAAGACCAGCTGGGCCGTGTTCTGGCACAATCTCTACAGCACCGCCGCGACCAGCGCGATGCTCTATGTGATCCTGATCGGCGCCAGCGTGTTCAGCTATGCGCTGACCCTGTCGCGGCTGCCGTCCAACATGGTCGCCATCGTCGGCAATCTGGACGTGCCGCCGCTGATGATCGTCGCCGGGCTGATGGTCATCTACATCATCCTCGGGGCGCTGTTCGACACCGTCTCGGCGATGGTGCTGACAATGCCCTTCGTCTATCCGCTGATCCTGAACATGGGGATGGACCCGATCTGGTGGGGTATCGTCATGGTCATGGTCATCGAGATCGGCATGGTGACGCCGCCCATCGGGATCAATGCCCTGATCATGAAGTCGATGTTGCCACAGAGTAGTTTGCGCGACATCTACGTCGGGATCGTGCCCTTCCTGGTGTCGGATCTGATCCGGCTGACGCTGGTGATCCTGTTCCCGGCGCTGGTGCTGTGGCTGCCGACGCTTCTGGATCTGCCGCGCTGATTGGTGCCGGTTCCCGGGCCAGTTGCTTGACAAGGATGGGTATTTCCCGTGAACTTCGGCAATCCCCGCGAGAAAGGAAGCGCATGAGCCGCGAGCAGGAGGAAGCCCCCGGTGCGCCCGCCCTGGTGGCGAAATACTCGGTGGTGCGTGCCCTCGCCATTCTCGGTGATGCCTGGACGCTGCTGATCCTGCGCTCGGCGCTGGAGGGGACGCGCCGGTTCTCGGACTGGCAAAGCGACCTGGGCATCCCCAAGGCCGTTCTGGCCAACCGTCTGGACCGCCTGGTCGAGGCCCGCGTGTTCCGCAAGACCCCGGCCCATGAGGGCGGCAAGCGGATGGAATATGTCCTCGATGAAGCCGGGCTGGAGCTGTGGGAACCCCTCGCGGCCATCGTCCGCTGGTCGCGCCACTGGCAGAACCCCGGGAATGGCGCCACTCCGCTGTTTCGTCACACGCGCTGCGGCCATGCTTGCGACCTGATCCTCAGCTGCGATACCTGCGCCCAGCCTTTGAGCCCATTCAATACATTTGCTGAACCGGGACCAGGCCAGGGATATGAGCAGCGGGTGGAGCCTCATTCGCGCCGCCGCGCCAATTCCGCCGTCCGTCACGGCCCCGAGGCCCTGGGCTCGCCCGAGGCGCTGGCGCTGTTCGGCGACATGTGGGCGCCAGCGATCGTCGCCAGCGCTTTTCGCGGCGTCCGGCGGTTCAACGACCTCGTGGCCTATCTCCAGATCCCGCCGCTGGTCCTGTCGATGCGCTTGAAGGAATTGCTCGCCATCGGCGTCCTGACCCGCCGGTCGATCGAGGATAGCGAGCGCTATGAAGCCTTTCATCTGACCCGTAGTGGTCTGGAATTGTTTCCTTATATCTCGATGTTGGCGAAATGGGGCGACCGTTGGTGCGATGACGGGACCGGCGTCCCGCTGGTGTTTCACCACCGCAGCTGCGGCCATCAGTATTCCCCGGTCTATCGCTGCTCTGTCTGCGGCGAACGTATCAGCCGGACCGAGATCGAATTCCTCGACCATTCGGGCTGAACACCCGCCGAGGCGGCTGTTCAAGCCTCGTTGCCCCATCGCGGACTGCGCGGCGGGAAACGAGGATTGGCCATTGACCGCCCTCAAATGGTATGTTCTTTAAGTGTAGCTGAATGCTCTGGCATCACGGACTCTGACCGCTTTGAGAAAGGATCTCGGCATGACCGAACGCTTTGGATCTTCCGACTTGCGCGCAACATTGCTGGACCGGCTGGGCGCGACGATCCCGGCGATGGCGGCGCCGATGTTCCTGGTCTCGGGCGTGGCGCTGGTCTCGGCCGTCTGCGATGGCGGGATGGTCGGCGCCTTCCCCTCGCTCAACGCGCGCAGCACCGACGAGCTGCGCGATTGGCTGGCTCAGCTCAATGCCCGCGCCGGGGCGCCGGGGCGGGCGGCCTATGCGGTCAATCTGGTCACGCATCGCACCAACCCTCGCTTTTCCGCCGATCTCGAGGCCTGTGCCGAAGCGCGCGTGCCGCTGATCATCACCGCGCTCGGCAGCCCGGCCCCGGCGCTGGAGGCGGCGCATGGCTGGGGTGCCCTGGTCTTTGCCGATGTGAACTCGCCCAAACTGGCGCGCAAGGCGGTCGAGGCCGGTGCCGACGGGCTGATCCTGGTCTGCAACGGTGCTGGCGGGCATACCGGGCTGGTCTCGCCCTTTGCCTTCGTCGATGAGGTGCGCCGCTTCTTCGACGGCCCGCTGGTCGTCGCTGGTGGTATAAGCTCCGGCGGCGCGATCCGTGCCGTGCGCCAGATCGGCGGCGACCTGGCCTCGCTCGGGACGCGCTTCCTGGCCGCGGATGAAAGCCTGGCGGTCGACGATTTCAAGGAAATGGTCGTCGCCTCCAGCTATGACGACATCATCGCCACCGACGCCATCACCGGCGCCCTCGCGAACAAGCTGCGGCCAAGCCTGCTCCGCGCCGGGATCGACCCCGATACGCTGGTGTCCGGGCGCCCCTTCGATCTGAGCAAGATCGAGGGCAACACTAAGCGCTGGCGCGACCTGTGGTCCGCAGGGCATGGTGTCGGGGCGTCGTCACGGCGACAGCCCGCAGCGGATATCATACGCGAACTGAAAGCGGGCTATGGCGGCAGCCAATGACCTCGCATTTGCCGGGCAAGTCTTATCCATGACCGAGGATGCGCCGTGACCGACACCCTTCTGCCCGCTGATCTGGTCGATTTCCTGCTGTTCGACTGGCTGGAGCTGGAAAGCCTTCTGTCCCGCCCGCGATTCGCCGATCACGACCGCGAATCGGTGAGCGCGCTGCTGGGTCTGGCGGACCGCATCGCGCGCGAGGAATTCCTGCCGCATTACAAGACCGCCGATCAGGTCGAACCGCGCCTGACCGCCGAGGGGGATGTGGAGGTCCTGCCGCAGGCGGGTGAGGCGCTGCGCGCCTATGCCGAGGCCGGGTTCATGGCCGCGCCCTTCGCCACCGGGCATGGTGGGCTGGGCCTGCCCGAACTGGTGCATATGGCCGCGACCGGCAGCTTCTTTGCCGCCAATGTGACGACGGCGGGCTATGCGATGCTCACCGTCGGCAACGCTCGGCTGCTGGTCCACAACGCCAGCCCCGCGCAGATCGAGGCCTTCGTGCCCAAACAGCTGGACGGCAGCGCCTTCGGCACGATGTGCCTGTCCGAACCGCAGGCAGGCTCGTCGCTGGCCGATGTGCGCACCCGCGCCGTGGCCGAGGGGCAGGATGAGCTCGGCGCGCGCTACCGGCTGACCGGCAACAAGATGTGGATTTCGGGCGGGGATCAGAACATCTCGGCGACGATCCACCATCTGGTGCTGGCCAAGATCCCGGACGCCGACGGCACCCTGCCCGAAGGCACGCGGGGCCTGTCGCTGTTTCTGGTGCCGAAGCACCTTCCGGGTGGCGAGCGCAACGACATCGCCGTGGCCGGGCTGAACCACAAGATGGGCTATCGCGGCACCTCGAACTGCCTGCTGAACTTCGGCGAGGGCACGCGGTTCCGCCCGGGCGGGCAGGCGGGGGCGGTCGGCTGGCTGGTGGGCAAGCCGGGGCAGGGGCTGGCGATCATGTTCCACATGATGAACGAGGCCCGGCTGGGCGTCGGCATGGGCGCGGCCTCGATTGCGATGCGGGCGCAGGCGCTCTCCGTCGAATATGCCCGCACCCGCTTGCAGGGGCGGATCGATCCCGCCGGCGCCCCGGTCGCCATCGCCGCGCATGCCGATGTGGCGCGGATGCTGACCCGGCAGAGGGCGATTGCGGAGGCGGCGCTGTCGATCATCCTGTTTTGCGCCCGGCTGGTCGACGACCGCGACACCGCCGAGACGCCCGAGGCCCGCGCCCGGGCGGACCGGCTGCTGGGCCTGCTGACCCCGGCGGCGAAGACCTGGACCTCGGAATGGGGGCTGGAGGTCAACAGCATCGCCATCCAGATCCACGGCGGCTACGGCTATACCCGCGATTTCGATGTCGAACAGCTCTACCGCGACCAGCGGCTGAACCCGATTCACGAGGGCACGACCGGCATTCAGGGCCTCGATTTCGTCGGCCGCAAACTGCTGAAGGAAGGCGGCGCCGGGCTGGAGATGCTGGCCGAGCGCGTCGCCCGGACCCTTGAACGGGCGAAAGGGCAGGGGCTGGCCGGGGAAGGGCAGGCGCTTTCGGCCGCCTGGGACAAGTTCCTTGCCGTGCGCGAGGCGCTGCCGATGCTGCCCCGCGCCCATTGGATGGGCGTCGCGACCGAGGTGCTGGACGGTTTCGGGACGACGCTGGCCGCCTGGATGCTGCTGGATCAGGCGCTGGTCGCGGGCAGCGACGAGCGCCGCATCCTCGCGCAATTCTTCATCGCCTCGGAGCTGCCGCGCGCGCATCGCGGCTTCGACCTGGCCCTAGGCAACCCCGTTCCCCTGCTCGACTTCACCGGAGACGCCCCATGATCGACCCCGCCCGCCTGTTCGACCTGACCGGCAAGACCGCCCTTGTGACCGGCGGCGCCACCGGCCTCGGCCGCACCGCCGCCGAGGCGCTGCTGGCCGCCGGGGCGCGTCTCCTCATCGCTTCGCGCAAGGGGGATGCCTGCGTCGCCGTGGCCCGGGAATTGTCAGCGCTCGGCCCCTGCGAGGGCTTCGCGGGCGATGTCGGCACCGAAGCGGGGGTGGAGGCGCTGGCCAACGAGGTCGCCGCCCGCACCGACCGGCTGGACATCCTGATCAACAACGCCGGGGCGACCTGGGGCGAGCCCTTCGGCAGCCACGGGTTCAAGGCTTTCGACCGCGTGCTGTCGGTCAATGTGACGGGCCTCTTTGCCCTGACGCAACGGCTGATGCCGATGCTGATGGCGGCGGGCACCGCGGATGACCCGGCGCGGATCGTCAACATCGGCTCGGTCATGGGGACGATGCCCATCGCCGACGGCGCCTATTCCTATGCGGCCTCGAAAGCGGCGGTGCATCACCTGACGCGGATTCTGGCGAATGAATTCTCGGGCCGTCATGTCACCACGAATGCGATTGCCCCCGGCCCGTTCGAAACCAGGATGACCCGCTATTCGCTGGGCGACGCGGCGGGAAAATCCGCCGCCGCGGCCGTCGTCCCCATCGGCCGGATCGGGCGCGAGGACGACCTCGCCGGGAGCGTGCTGTTCCTGACCGGTCGCGGCGGGGCCTATATCTCGGGCGCGATCCTGCCGCTCGACGGCGGCATCTCGGCCAAGGCGCCGCTGCACATGTTCCGCGAGGACGAGGCATGAGCGCGCTGGCCGACCGGGTCGGTACGGTGTGGGGCACGTCGGACTGGGTGCTGCTGGATCAGGCCCGGATCGACGCCTTCGCCACGGTGACCGAGGATCACCAGCCGATCCATGTGGATCCGGTCCGTGCCGCCGCCAGCCTCTTCGGCGGCACCATCGCCCACGGCTTTCTCACCCTGTCGATGCTGAGCCGTCTGGCGGAGCAGGCGCTGCCGGTGCTGGGCGAGGTTCGTGAAAGCCTGAATTACGGTTTCGACAAGATCCGCTTTCTCAGCCCCGTCCCCTCGGGCGCGCGGATCCGCGCGGTCTTCACCCTGAACGCGGTCGAGGACAAGCCCGGCAACCGCCAGTTGCTGCGCCTCGCCGTCGCGGTCGAGGTCGAGGGCGCCGAGCGCCCGGCGCTGGTCGCCGACTGGCTGGTCATGCTGAATTTCGGAGAGAACGCATGAACAAGGATTTCGCGGGCCGCGTGGCCATCGTCACCGGCGCGGGCGCCGGACTGGGGCGCAGCCATGCGCTGGGTCTGGCGGCCGAAGGGGCGCGGGTCGCCCTGTTCGACCTGACCGCGCCGAATACCGTCGCCGAAGAGATCCGCGCCGCCGGTGGCGAGGCGCTGGCCCTTGCCTGCGACGTGGCCGACATGGCGGCGGTCGAGCGCGGCGTGGCCCAGGTGATGGACGCCTGGGGCCGCGTCGATGTGCTGGTGAACAACGCGGGGATCCTGCGCGACAAGACCTTCGCCAAGCTCACCCCGGCCGATTTCGCCCTGGTCCTGGCGGTGCATCTGACCGGCAGCTTCCATTGCACCAGGGCGGTCTGGGAGATCATGCGCGCCCAGGGCTACGGGCGGATCGTGCTGACCTCCTCGGCCTCGGGGATCTACGGCAATTTCGGCCAGTCGAACTATGGCGCGGCCAAGGCGGCGATGATCGGGCTGATGAACGTGCTGCATCTCGAGGGTGCGAAATACGACATCCGCGTCAACACCCTGGCCCCGACCGCCGCGACCGGCATGACCGAGGGGCTGATCACCGCCGAGGAAGCCGCGCTGCTGGCGCCTGAGACGGTGACGCCCGGGGTGCTGTACCTCACGCATGAGGACGCGCCGTCGCGGGTGATCCTGGGGGCCGGGGCAGGGGTCTTTGCCGTCACCCATATCGCCGAGACCGAAGGCGCCTGGCTGCCCCCGGCCGAGCGCACCGCCCGGGGAATCGCCGCTGCCATGGACCGGATCGCCGACCGGCAGGGCGAGGTGACGCATGGCTCGGCCCTGGACCAGACGCGAAAATTCGTCGAGATCGCCCGCAAGGCCGGGGCCTGATATTCTGCTCTGCTCTTGGGATTGCCCCAGATAGAACGGCCGTCGTTCTAGCAACGTGAAAGGGGCGATGTTGGGTTTTGGGCAGATGCCAGGCCAGACATCGCCCCAATCTATTTCCGGCCCGGCCCGGGCCAGCCAAGGCTTGCTTCGGCTAACCGGTCAGCTTCAGGAAGTCCCCGACAGCCAGTCCAGCACTATCCCTTCGTAAATATCGGGCTCCTCCGCAAAGCCACAAATGGCCAACGACGGGAATGATAAGGAGTTCGCTGCGCCCCACGAGTTCTTGCATCAGCTGCATCCCCGCCGCGCAACAGGCCGGGTCGAACCCGCCCGCGACCACTAGCAGGTTGCCGAAATGGTCCTGCCTCGACAACGATTTGAGAACATGATTGACCCTCTGCACGGTAAACGGCGGGGGGTGAAGATACGCGGGACCGACGAGACGAGCGGGTCGCTGTTCAGCTATGTTGATCTGGAGGTGCGCATCCCCGCGCGACACCCTTTGCGCAAGATCAGACAAGTCGTGAATGACGCGCTCGGCAGTCTCGATGCAGAGTTCGAGGCGCTTTACACCGATTTCTGGCGTCCCTCGATCCCGCCGGAGCGCCTGATCCGGGCGAGCTTGCTACAAATCCTGTTCTCGGTCCCCTCCGAGCGGCAGTTGATGGAGCAGATAGATTACAACCTGATGTTCCGCTGGTTCGTGGGGCTGGCCATCGACGATCCGGTCTGGGCTCCCACCGTGTCCACGAAGAACCGGGACCGGCTGCTGAGCACGGAGATGGCCGCGATCCTTGCGCATCGCGAGGTCGCGCCGCTGTTGTCGGACGACCACTTCTCGGTCAATGACACGCTGGTGAAAGCTTGGGCTTTGATGAAGAACTTCCAGCCAAAGGCCGAGGCCGCCCCGCCTGACGATGAGGGGCCAGGCGATCCCCCGGCCCTGGATGCCACGTTTGAGCCCGCGCCTTCCAATACTCCAACCAAGACCGACCCGATGCCCCGCAATTCCCACCGCCACCGCAATGCTGAGGTCGATTTCAAGGGCGAGAAGCGCTCGAACGCCACCCATGCCTCCACCACCGACCCCGACGCACGGCTCTACAAGAAATCTCCGGGCACCGGGGCGATGCTGTGTTTCGCCGGACATGCGTTGACGGGGAACCGCAACGGTCTGATCGTGCAAGGCGACCTGACCCAGGCCGACGGCCATGCCGAGCGCAAGGCCGCCCTCGATATGGTCCACTGCCATTCTCCCGGATCAACCCGGCGGCTGACGCTTGGGGCCGACAAGCGCTATGACGCAGGTGGGTTCGTTTCCGACCTCCGACAAGCCTGTGCGGCGCCGCACATCGCCCAGAAATCGCGAAATCCAGCAATCGATGGCCGAACCACCCGGCATGAGGGCTACGGCCAGTCCCAAATGCGCCGAGAACGGATTGAGGAGGCCTTTGGCTGAGCCAAGTCCGTAGGCGGCATGGCTCAGGCCATGTATCGCGGCGTCGAACGCGTCCGGTCGCGGTTCATCATGACAATGACTGCCAACAATCTCGCGAGACTGCCCCGGTTGCTGGCCGCATGAAGCGGTGAAACGGCCCCCAGCGCATTTACCAAACACGCCGCCCGGCCCTGATGAAGGAATAGCGTTCCGAAGCAGAGACTATTTCCGCGGCGTGCTTGGGTCGGCTCTTTCAGGGCTTCGAGAGCGGGCTGGCCGTCATAGAGCGTGATCGCGTTGAGCGAGGTGCGGAAGGTCTCGGTGCACATGCCAATGACGACCCCGAACACTTTGTCCACCAGGGGGCCGCTGGCGCCCTTGCCCATCATGTGGGCGATCAGCGGGCGGGCGTATTCCTGCACGGTCATGCCGCGCTCGATCGGGGCCAGCCGCTCGTCGAGGAAGGTCTGCTGTTATCCGGGCGAGCGGTTCGGCAGCCCCATCGACCCGGCGGACAGGATCAACCCGTTCACCTTGTCCTCGTAGTTGGTCAAGAGCGGGCCGATCAGCGCCCCCATCGAATTGCCCAGAACTACGTTCGTGGCCGTGTCTTCCTTGCGGATCATCGCCTACGCCGCGGCGGCGAAGGTCTCGATGGTTGCGGGTTCGATCACCGGCCTTTCGCCATAGCCGGGCGTGCCCCAGTCGGCCGAGGTCCTCCCCGGATGGCTGGCACGTCAATCGGCATGAGCCGCGCACCAGCCCCTGACAGTCGGCCGCTCAGTCCCCGATCGGGCTGCGCGGCTCCAACCCGCATTCCACCAGCAGCGTATCGAAGGCCCGGTTGGAACTGGAATGCGAGACGGCCGGTGCGACCGTCAGGCGCTCCATGAGGTCGGCAAAGCCCGTTTCGACGGCAAGGCTCGGGGTTTCAACGGCGTTGACCCGCCGAAACCGTCCGCCCCCGGCAACAAGGATTGCGCCGGTCACCGTGCAGGTCTCGCCTGCCAGCCAGACCACCAGCGGCGCGACCCGCTCGGGCGCGAACACCTCGGCCATCTCACCGCGGATATGTGCCGCGGTCATCTGCGTCTGAGCATAGGGTGAAACCCCGTTGACTAGGATTCCCCGCGCCCCCCCTTCCGCGGCGAGAGTGCGCACCAGGCTGTCGACGGCGCTCTTCGAGGCCCCGTAGGCGCTGAGGCCGTGCTGACCATAGCGCCCGGCACTCGAGCTGGTCAGGATCACCCGGCCATAGCCGTTTTCGCGCAGGACCGGCCAGGCGGCATGGACGAGATGCAGCGTTCCAAGGAAACCGACATCGAAGACCGCGCGGAACTCGGCCAGCGACAACTTGTGAAAGCTCGCAGCCTGCGGGGCTGCGGCATTGGCGATGAGGATATCGAGACGGCCAAAGGCATGCAGCGCCGCCTCGACCATGCGGGCACCGCTGTCCTCGGCCTCGACCGACGAATAGTCGGCAATGGCCGTGCCGCCGGCAGCGGCGATTTCCGCCACCACCCGGGCCGCCGAGGTCTCGTCGTCGGCCTGTCCGGGATGACGGCGGTTGTTGACTACCACCGCAGCCCCCGCCCGCGCCAGCGCCAGCGCATAGGCGCGCCCCAGCCCCTTGCCCGCGCCGGTCACAATCGCCACGCGGTCGGTAAGATCGGTTTGCATCACACCCCTCCGTCAGGAACGCGCGCGCCACAGACGCGGAAAGAACATCGGAACACGGCGCGCATACGCCTCGAAGGCCTCGCCACGCGTCTTGCGCATGTGGCGCTCGTTGCCCGGGGTGGCCGAGCCCCAGCCCATGAACCAGGTGACATAGAGCGGCCCGACGACGCTGACCCAACCCCAGGGATGCACCAGCGCGAACAGAAAATACCCCCACCACATCAGCGATTCACCAAAGTAGTTGGGGTGACGGGTATACCCCCAGAGGCCGCGATCCATAATCTGCCCCCGGTTGGCGGGATCGGCCTTGAAGGCGCTCATCTGGTGGTCGCCGACAGCCTGAAAAGCAAACCCGACGAGCCAGACCGCAACCCCGATCCAATCGGTCGGCTGCAGCGTCGCAACCCCGGCGATTCCCGCGAAGGCAAAGGGCGCGCACCAGATCCAGATGATCACCCCCTGCAGCATGTAGACCGAGAAAAAGCTCCAGACGGTCCAGCGGGGTCCAAAGCGCTTGCGAAGGCTGGCATAGGGCTCCTGCTCGACGGCGACATTCGTGCCGCGCACATGGAAAACCAACCGCACCATCCACAGCGCCATCAGGCCCAGAAGCACCGTCAGCCGCATGTTCACCTCTGACGTGGCCGCCAGAACGGTCGCCAGGGCGACGCCGAAGCTGAGAGCCGGATAGACCACATCCATGATGCTGTGATTGCGTAGCGCCTGACCGAGCGCCCAGCCCAGCGCACCCAGCACCACGACCGCCACCCCGCCGAACAGGTAGGCCCCAAGCGGCTCCCGAAGGCCGGGCGGACCCCATTGCGCAAGCGCCAGGACAACCCCCGGCAGCAGCATCTGCACATAGTTCCAGGTCCGGCCCCGCGCCTCGCGCGGCATCGCCAGCCGCCATGCAACGCCCAGCGCCAGCCAGGCAATCCATCCTGCGATCATTCCTGTCCCTCCTCCAAATTTCGGACATCCCGTGCCATGTCCCGCAACAGATTGCGCTGCACCTTCATCAGCGCGTTGCGGGGCAACGCATCGAGAAGCACCAACCGTTGCGGCAGTTTGAACACCGCCACGCGGCGCTCCTTGAGATAGGCCACGACATCGTCCAGCGAGACGCTGCGCCCGGGCCGCGGAACCACGGCAACGCCGACGATTTCGCCCAGACGGTCGTCATCGCAGCCAAAAAAGGCGGCCTCGGCAGCGGCATCAAAGCCGGCGATGATATCGTCGAGCTCGGCCGGCGCGATCTTCAGGCCGCCGCGGATGATGATATCCTTGTTGCGGCCGACGAACCGGTAGTAGCGCGCCATAGGGCCGGTTCCGGCGATCTCGAACAGATCCCCCGTCCGATAGCGCCCCCGCTGGTCAAAGGCCGCCGCCGTCAACGCGGGCTCGCCGGCATAGCCCAGAAAGATCCCCGGCCCGGCGATACGCAGCTCACCGGCCCTGTTCGGTTCGGTAATCTCGTCTCCGGTTGCGGGGTCGACCAGCTGCGTGGTGAAATCATGGGTCGGCGGAAAGGTCGGCCAGTCGAATTCGGGGCGTCCAAACCGTGGAAAATGGGTGGCGCGCAGCGCCGGGTCGGGCACTTCGCGCGGCGTGCTGAGCAGGCTGGTCCCCTCGTTCGATCCGAAGAAATTGACGATTTCGATGCCGAATTCGCGCTCGATCCCGTCGATCGCCCAGGCCGGGATCGCGGCCGAGCCGGTTCCCATCAGCCTGAGGCTGGACAGATCGGCATCGGCCCGCAGGGCCTCGTCTTTGAGCAGCGAGACAAAGAAGGCCGGGGGCATCAGGGTCATCGTCACGCGCTCGTCCCGGATCTGCCGGATGACCAGCGGAATATCGAGCGGGTGGTGCATGATCATCGTTCCGGCGATCACTAGCCAGGACATGAAACTGCCGCCGATCGCCGCCATGTTGACCAGCGGCCGGGTGTTCAGGATCACGTCGCCATCGCGCAGGGCGGCGCTGAAATACATGTTGCGCCCGGTGACGAACCAGTTGTTCGAGGTCCGCATCACCCCCTTGGCCTGCCCCTCGGTCCCCGAGGTCCAGCAGATCGTCGCGACATCGTCGGCATCGCGTGCGCCCACCGGAACCGGGCCTGCCGGGGCGGGTGCCGCCAGCAGATCCGCCGTTCGAAGCAGCGCACAGCTCAGCGCCTGGCACAACGGCTCGGCTTCGGCGGCGAGATCGCGGGATTTGAATCGCCCGGCCACGAACACCCGCGGCTTGAGCGTGTCGAGGACATGGCTGACCTCGTTTCGATCATATTGCACCAGCAGAGGGCTGGCGATGGCACCGGCGCGCAGGCAGGCCAGCAACAGCGCAACGGATTCGATGATGTTGGGCAGTTGGTAGACCACGACGTCACCGGGGGTGACGCCCCGGGACCGCAGCAACACCGTCAACCGCTCCACCTCGCGGTCGAGGGCGGCATAGGTCAGTCTGCGCGGCGCCCCTTCCGAAAACTCCGTCCGGTTCGGGGCATCGGCCAGCGCGAGGCGGTCCGGCAGGCGCTGTACATTGGCGCGAAACCGGGCTTCGATCGTTTCCGTCCCCCAAAGGCCGGCCTGATGGTAACGGTCGATCTGCGCTTGCGTTGGTCGCATGGAACGCCCCTCCCCGGGCGGCGCGCGGTGCGCGGTTCCTCTGTGTGTGTGTTCAACGTGCGCTTTGAGCCCGGCCCCATGCAGCCCGGCAAGGATGGCCGCGGCAAGGCCGCAACCCCTTCCTGCATGACGAGGCGGGCGGCGCCCCTGCCCGGACAGGGGCACGGGCACGCCGCTACAAGAGCACGCCCGAAACCCCGGTTATGCTGCTGCCAGACCTGCCGATCTTGCCCGGGCCGCCCCACCCCGGTCAGCCGTCAACGCGCCAGCAAGCCCCTCAGGAGGCGGCGCGGTCAGCGCGCACCGGCGCGATACGCGTCGAGCAGCCGACCGTAAGCGTCGAGCACCTCTTCGCCCACCACGGACCGCATGGACTCGCGCATCCCCGAGGTCACCTCGTTCACCGCGGCGATGTCGGCGTCGCTGGCCTGGGTGATCACATGGCCGCGCGCGACGCCCTCCTCGATGATCCGCGCCCGGTCGCGCCCGTAGAACTCGGCCAGCAGCCGCTGCCACTCTTCGCCGGCCTGGTCCAGCAGCGCCTGCCCTGCGGGCGACAATTCGGCATAGCTGTCGGGGTTCATCACCAGCGCCATCGCCAGCACGCCAAGTGGCATCGTATAGGTATAGTCGGCAACCTCGCCCAGCCGGAAGATATCATAGACCGCCCAGTCGGCCAGCGCGCCGTCCAGGGTGCCGCGGCTGATCGCTTCCGGGGCTTCGGTCATGCTCATCCCCTGCGGCACGCCGCCCAAGGCCAGCACCGACTCTGTCTGCGTCTGCCCCAGCACACGCATCCGCAGTCCCGCGACGTCGCCCGGGCCATTCACCGGCTCGGCGGTGTGGATAAGATAGGGATCCGTGGTCCAGACGGCGATGACATGCAGCGTGTCCCCGGTTTGCAAAATGCCTTCCTGGTGCAGTTGCCAGGCCGCATAGCTGCCCTCTTCGGCGCTGCGCGCCATACCCGGCAGTTCGAAGATGCGATAGTGCGGATAGGCGCCGGGATTGCGCGACGGAACGATTGCCGCCATGTCGGCGATCCCCGACGACACGATGCGATCCTGCTGGTTCGGATCCCGACCCAGCGTGCCGCCGGCATAGACCGTGATGGTGAATTCGCCATTGGCGCGCTCATTGATCCAGGCCACCAAGGGCTCTACCAGCTCAGTCACGAACGAGGAATTGGCCGGAATATAGGTCGCGAGGCTCATTTCCCGGGCCTGCGCCACAGACGCGGTCAGCGCCATGACGCCGGCAAGGGCCGCGCTCGCAAGCAGGGTCTTTAGTGCCATCATGATGTCCTCCGTTTGCCGGGACCGCCGGGATTGGCAGCAGGCAAGCCTCCTCCGACTCGCCCTTCCCCTCGCCATAAAGTCAAATAAACGAACCTTTGATGTCAACAGAATTATTTGCGAACGCGCGTAGTGATGCCGGGATTTCCCATAGCAGTCGCGCCATGCTGAGTAATTACGCCATGAGTCCACCAGAACCCCCCGCCGAACTCAGGCAATCATATGGTTTTTCTATTGTATCTAAATACATTCCGAACCGCAGCTTTCTCCGCGCGGCGTCGGCCAGCATCGGCACAGGGCGGCCCGCTGCCCCGAGCGGCGCGCGCCACTTGCATCGCGCGCAGCCTTGTCCGCGGACCAGCTGAAGTCACCCGCACCACCTCGCGCGTGCCCCCTGCCTCGAAAAGCGAGTGATGGATCTTCTGGCGTCAGGCTCCACCCGGATCAATAGAACTGGCGCCTTTCCTCGCGCGGCCCCTTGACCCGCGGCCCGTTCCGGCAGCGCGAAACACCCGGCGCCCGGATTTCGTTCCGGCCGAGCTAGGCGCCGAACAGCCTGAGAGATGGTACTCGGCCAGCTGCAGTCGTGGCAGGCCGAGTTGCGCGTTACCCACGATCTTCATCAGTCGCGCGACCATGCAGCGGGTGACCGGTCTCGGCTGCTAAATTCGCGGCATGAATACTGCGAAAGCAGGGTTTGTCAAACGATGGCAACGAGTTACATTAAGCAGCGAGCTTGGGGATTTGGCGTTCGACCAATCGCAAGTATCGTTGGTTGCACGCCCCCGCAACCAACGATAATTGCAAAACCTCCGCAGGCCCCGCCGCGGAGGTTTTTGCATTTCCGGCCCCATTCCGCAGAGATCGTCTGTTGCGCCCTCCCGCAACCAGTTTTGACACACTTGTGTGTCCGTTCTTTGACAATTGAATATGAAGAAAGAGAAGCGTGGGCGGCAGAGTTTAGCTTCCTCGGAGTGAAGGTTTCGGCCTTTGCGGTGATGAG